>JAACFE010000126.1 GCA_009937525.1 Gammaproteobacteria bacterium | reverse complement strand
GAGCAGGGGCGGCACGCGCCCCGGCATGGAGCTGTACCAGAACTTCCGCGGCCGCGCGCCGGAGATCGGCGCCTTACTCGAGAAACGCGGCCTGAGGTAAACCCTCCACTCCGAGGCGCGCTCCGGATCTGCGGGGAGCGCGCCGTTGCGCCGGGATGAGCGATGGCGAAGCGGGACCCGTGTCACAGTTCTGATATTTCGTTTTTCGTGCCTTTCTTGCGCGGACTTGCGCCCTTTTTCTTCCTGTAAAACAGTCGCTTATCCACGAAGCTGGCCAGTTCTGGCCGTGCTTTGTTTCAAATGTGCGTATTTTCCACGCTATAGACGGCTTGACGACTCTGATAATTGTCAATTTCACCTCCCGTGCACGGATGGATATGGCAATGAGCCGCCCCTGGATAGCCCTGATTTTCATGGCCGTCGTGCCGCTCGCGCAGGCGAAGGCGGTCGATCGAAGCGACCTGAATGGCGACGGTGCCGTCGATACCCAGGATGTGGAGATCTTTGCCGACAGTTACCTTGCACCCGGGGCAGGCGTTGCCGAATGGTGCAATTTTCTTGAGTCAGTTTCTTCGAACGCGCAGCACTTCCGCTCGGTCGTCTCCGACAAGGTCGATCGATATTTGCTCCTGCTTAATGTCGCCGCCGATACCCACAGCTGCAATTTTTCGGTGAGCAGCTCGGACAAGAGCGATCTGAATCGTGATGGCGTCGTCGACCTCGCGGACCTCGCGACATTCAGCGTGAAGTACCTGGACATGCCGTGGGAGAACGTCGACTGGTGCGTGTTCTACGGGACGACCGTGGCTGGGGGTTACTACGATGGTCGCTCGACCAAGTACTACCTGAAAAACTTCACGCAGTTACTGGCATTCATCAACGCGCACTTTGGCTGCGGAGAACCCGAACCGCCGCCAAACAACCTGGCCGTGGAAAACGCACCGAAGTTTCTGACCCGCATAGCGGACGCAACGAGCACCCAGAACCGACTTTACATTTCGGATCCACGTGTCGGCTCCGTTTATATCTACGACGAACTCATGGCGGTGAAGGGCGAGATCAAGGGCCTGAACAAGCCGCTTGGAGTTGCCGTGGATTCGCTGGGTCGCGTTCTCGTGGGCAACGACGGTCGCGACAACATTGAAGCCTATGATCCGACGACAGGGGAGCTACTGGCGGTATTTGGTGAAGGCCTCGTCAAGATGCCGACCGCGATCACGATCGACGGCGCCGGCAACATCTACGTTACCGACAGCCGCAGTGACAATGTTCGGGTATTCGATTCTGCGTATAACCCGGTTCGCGTCATCGGCAGGAGCGGCAAGGGAGATGACACGCTAACGTTCCCGATGGACGCGGAGATCATTGGCGCAGAGATCTTCGTCGCGGACCAGGGGAACTACAGGGTCCAGGTCTTCGATCTTGATGGAAACTGGGTGGAAAGCATCACGTTCGAAGGGACTGACGGAGAGAATTGCAACTGGTTCACCGGCGAATGTGAGATCCCGGGTGCGCCACCGTTCACGAACGTGCAGGCGCTGTCCCGGGATTCACTGGGTCGTTTGCACGTGCTGGACAATTTTGCCGCAGCGGTGACGATCTTCGATTCAGCTGATCGCACGTACGTGACCAATTACGGGGAATATGGACTCAGCGCCGGAAAGCTGCGAGTCCCCATGGACGTGGTTGTCTCGAGCGGCAACATGGCGATCGTGACAGCGGGTGACGGCAGCAGGGTCGAGATGTTGCCGGTCCCTTAAAAGGAATGACCAGGATTACTGCAAATGTTTAGAAAGTGCTTGATTCCGCTGACGGGCCTGCTTCTCGCGTTAGGCGCGAATCCATCGGCCAACGCGCAGGACGTGCAGGTTTCCAACCTGACGTTTGACGTCAGGGCAGGCCGCTCGGTACGCCTGGAGTGGACGCGTGGCAACCTCGACGGTGTTATCGTCGTGATACGGTTGTCGTCAGTCGGCAGTGTCCCCCCGGCCGACGGCACCGACTACACGCCCAATCCGGAATTCGGCGACACCGGATCCGAAATACCGCCAAATAATTACGTTGTCTATAAAGGAACGGGAACCAGCGTACTGGTAACCGGGCTCACGATGAGCACGAGCTACTCGGTCGAGGCCTACGAATTTTCTGGTGACCCGGCAAGTCCCACGTTCCTGCCAGGACCGGATTCGGCCACCGACGCGACGACCAACTATGCCGTGCACAATTACGACTACCGGGTGGATTGCGGCAAATGTCACAATCACGGCTCCTTTTTCGCGCGGGGCGCGGAGCTGAAGGCGGTTTGCAGCACCTGTCACAATCCGACCGGCCTGGCATCGGCCAAGCTCGAATTCGGCTACGAGGAAGTGCCGACAACTACAGGTCACGCGGAGCCGACGCGGAATCCCGACATCGACGTGGTCGATTGTGGCATGTGCCATGAGGTGCACAACCATACATCGGTTGGCACCGACACGACCCTTAGCACGAATTCGGTGACTCTCGCGGAGCAGCACAACAAGAGTTTCCTGCGCGCTAATGTCGATAAACATGTGTCTGGTGCCACGACGCCGGCCTACCTGCACACGGACACGCCGGGCGGGGCTACGCCTGATCGTGCTGTCGAAGGCGGCACCGACGCGGTGGACCCGCCCACGGCGACGCAGGCAAGGGGGTACTGCCAGGTCTGCCACACGATGACCACCAAACACCGCAGCTCGAATACGGCCGGCTCGGACCAATGCCACGACGGTAACTTGAACGATAGTTGCTCGGGGACCGAGGTGAATTGCGGTGACTGTCACCAGCACACCGGCAACTTTGAAGGTGCAGGCGACTGCACGACTTGCCACAGCTCGGCGCGCGGCATTCGACCGGAAATCGTGAGCCAGTTCGACAGAGCCAGTTCTCATGTCACTCCCAGCGTCGGCGGTGTGACAGAGGAAGACTGCCTTGTATGCCACGACCAGGCCACGCACAGAGACGGGCAGACAGTGCGTATCAATGACCCGGACGACATCAACGCGAGTTTTTCACAACCGACTGCCGCCGCACCGACGCTCCAGGCGGGTCAGGGTTCGGCGTACGAGCCGGCCTGCCTGAACTGCCATGACACCGATGGTGCGACGCGACTGACAGGCAATACGGGCGACCAGACCCCGATGTCGCCGTTCACGGATGCTCCCCTACCGCTGGAGTTCGACGCTGCCACCTGGGCGCAGTCATCACATGGCGCCTCGTCGATCGTGACCTGTCTCGGGGACGGTACCGGTGGGGGCTGTCACGGCAGCGGGCATGGCTCGGTGAACAACGCGTTGCTGGCCCCGGCCGCAACTGATGAAGGCGCTGATTACATCACGAACCTCTGCGCCGGCTGTCACGACAACGATGGACCGAGTACGCTAAACGTCGCGGTGCCGGATTCAGATCTGTACGACGCGGGAGAGTTCGATTGGAACACCACCCGCCAGGCGGTCGCCAATACGGGCGCCCTGGTGAACCAGCGGCATGACGTGATCGAGGCTGACCAGCAATACTCAACCGGAGACCCTCAAGGGTCATTGGCTTTTGATTGCGGCGACTGCCATCGTCCTCACGAAGACGCGTCTCAATCGATCGTGGGTTCGGTCGTGCAGAGCAACCCCGTGGCGCACCCGGATACCGGGGCGGCTTTGCCGGTTTACAGCATGGAAAACCACTATGTCGGCGATGCCACCACGATAGCCGTATCGAATGTCACGAAAGGCAGTTCAACGACGATTACCACATCCGCACCCCATGGGTGGATTTCCGGCGATACCGTTTGCGTTTCCGACATAGTTGATAACGGTCCGAACGGCGACCTGGAAGCTGCGTTGAATGGCAATGATGCTTTCACCATCACCTTTGATTCTGCCTCAACGTTTACCATTCCCGTGGATACGACCGGATTGACAAACGTATACGCCTCCGGTGGCGGGGCGACACGATCTGATACCTGTTTTACCTACTACGATGGAACGGATGCTTATCCAGACCTGGATCCGACCAATCCGCTGGGAGGCGCTACTTATCCTACGCCAGTTCCCGAGCCGGACTACATCGAGTTCTGCCTCGTCTGCCACGACGGTACGACGCCTCCGGGCGTGACCATGTCGCCCAACATGCTGAACATGGCCGTGTCTTATAGCACGAACGATCAGCACGGAAGGAAGGAGGGCAGAAATTCTCCGAGCAGGGGTTACCTGAAACAGCCCTGGGCCAACCAGGCCGATTACGATGCGGGAAGTCAGCCGGGCGGCGGTAGCGGCACCTACGCGGCGCTCAACTGCACGCTGTGCCACGGGCCCCACGGTTCCGGCAATATCTTCAACCTGCGCACCTCCATCACGGTCAACGGCACGCAGATGACCGTTGGCGGCAAGGATGCATTCAAGGACCCGAACCTGTGTGAGAGGAGATGCGGTGGCACTGATATCGACGAGGAGTTTCCGGACTTCGGGCAGCCCACGTATTTCCTTCCGGTTAATGCGCAAGGTGACCAGGAAGAACTGGGGTGGGGCGCGTGGTGTACGTTCTGCCACGAACCGAGCCACGGCACGAGCGATGGTTTGGCTTGCCAGGCGAGCCACCTCCACGGCGGAACCAATTTCTAGGAATCGGATATGCGATCAACTATCAATACTTTGGTGACGTTCTCGCTGCTTGCGGGTCTGCTGCTAAGCACCCTGGCCGCCGCAGAAGTAACGCGCAAAGAACTACCGGGTCAATTCGAGAAGGTCTTCGTTCGTGATGATCACTGGAAGCCCGATAACTTCAGGGACGAAGGTATCTTCGTTCCGGTCACGTATGCGTCGGGCGCGACCATTCGACTGGACGGCATCGACGACGAGGCCGCCTGGGCGGCCGCTCCGGAGGTGACCGTTCCGCTTGCATTCGGCAGCGTCGAATCCGCGCAACTCAAGGCACTCTATACGGATGACGACATCATCATTCGCGTGCGATGGGCCGATGCCACGGAGGATCGCCTGCATCGCCCGTGGGTGTGGGACGAGGAATCCGGTAGTTACAGGGAAGGTACCCAGGTCGAGGATTCACTGATGTTAAGCTTCGAAGCAGGCTGCGAGTGGTTCCCATCCTTCCTGGCAGGCTACGACTTCGATTTCGATGCCTGGCATTGGCTGGCAGGCAGAACGGATCCGCTCGGCCAGGTCCTCGACCTGAGCGGTTCGATGAAAGACGCCCAGCTTCCGATCAATCAGCAGTACACGCCCCGTTTCGACGAGGACGACTGGAACCTGCGCATCACGGACACCCAGGAGGGGCATCGCCACTGGCCGCTGGAGAAACTGGATCGCCAGTACCTGCTCGTGCCCGTGATGGATACCGTGTACTACCACGCCAACCTGGATGGTCGTCGTGCCCAGGAATTCGCGCGACAGCTGCAGCCACCCGCAGGCGACGTGCCGAACGCTGTGCCTGTGGCGCCGCAATACGAGCCGCTGAAGCTGGAAGGCAATGCGGCGGAAGTGCAGGGCAAGGGCCGTTGGGAAGACGGATTCTGGACGGTGGAGCTGCGCCGGCCTCTCATCACCGAGGGCGGCGGCAGCTATGACATCCAGATGACCCGGCTCACTCAGTTCTCGGTCCAGGTGTACGACAGGACTGAAAGACTCGATGAGTCCAGCGAGTCCGGGCGGCTGTTCCTGCAGTTCCTGGAGAAAGGGTCGCTGCCTGATGAGCGTGTCGCCAAACAATAGCCCGAACGCGCTGTAACTAGTATCTTCCGGAGAATCCTTTCCGAAGTCGGAGCGGTATGGCTATGCCGGTGGAAATCGTGAGATGCGCGAAGTGACCGATCGAGACAACAGGAATCGTGCGCTGCTGGTTGTTGGTGTCGTCGTGCTCGTACTGGCAGTCGTTTTCGGGGTCGTGTTGCCGGATCGTGCAGAGGAACAACGGCAACTTGCCGAGACGCATGCGCAGATCAGAAAGGGCATTGAACAGTTCCGCGCGGAGCAATACGAGTTGAGTGCGGAGACGCTGGGCAACATTCCCGCAGAACGGGTAGATGACTGGCATGTCCCGTATTATCTCGGCTCGGCGCTTGTCCAGCTAAAGGACTACGAGAATGGCGCGGCGCGGCTGGAGGAAGCGCTGGCGCTCAATCCGCAGAACGAAAACATCCTGTTCGCCCTCGGCGTGGCTTACTTCAAGCTGGGCAACCTGGGCCTTTCGAAGGCCTATTTTGCCTCGGTCATCGAGATCAATCCGGGCAATGAAGAGGCCAGGGGACTGATGGACATCATGGCGAAGCTGGAGCGCCAGTCGGGCGCGCCCGCCGAGTCCGAGTGAGCGGCCCGGCCGCAAAACTGTTCCGCCTGCTGGCCTCGCTGAAGGTCGCGATCCCGTTGCTGGTGCTGCTGACCGGCGTCACGATCGTCGGCAGCCTGTTCCCGGCGCCCGAGCTGTTCAGGACGAAGTGGTATCTCGGCCTCAGCACGCGCCGCTGATCCTCAAGAAGAAGGGCCGCAATGCGATGATCGGCGTGATCACGACGCACCTCGGCATCCTCGTCGTGATTGCCGGCGTGATTTATGGCGGGTTCACCGGATTCCGGCACGAGATCAAGCTGATCGAGGGCGAAGTGACGATCGTTCCGGGGCTGCCGTTCGCGATTCGGCTCGACGAGCTCGTGGTCGAGGAATACGACCGGGAAGACTTCCCGAACGTGAACCTCGCGGCGCTGCCGAAGAAGCAGCAGGACAGTCGCGTTACGCTGTTGAAGAGCGGCAAGGAATGGATGGCAATGACTGCCGCGCCGGGCAATCCCGCCAGGGTCGACGGCATCACGTTACTCCCCGCCATCAACGATGTCGGATGGGTTTATGACCTGGTCGTGACGGATGCCATCGGCAGGGAGAAGACGGTGCCGGTAAGGCCGTGGGCACTGCCGGTGATTACGATGGGTGACAGGCAGGTCATGGCGCACGGCCGCGGCGCATCCGGAGCACATAAGGTTGAGCTCCTGGAACGTGATGGCGGGCAGATTGCCTCGCTCGGTATGGTCACGAGGGACGAGCCGCTGCTGTTCGATGGCGCGACGCTGCCGATCGACGTCGCGTCGGTGGCCCTCGGCGCAGTGCGGCAGTACACGGGTGCGCAGGTCTACAGCCGCCCCCAGGAACCGATCCTGGTCTGGGGCAGCGTGCTCATGTTCGCGGGCCTCGTGTGGCATTTCTATTTCCGGCACCGCGACCGCCGGCGCGAGGACAAGAGCGATGCTTGAGACACTCGAACTGGGGCTCTTCGGAGCCGCGACAGCGCTGTATGCACTGGCCTGGGGCTGGCACCTCGCGGGCTGGAAACGCGGCTCAGCGGCACATACAGGCATCGCGGTACGCATTCTCTGGGCCGGTTGGGCGTTGAATGTCGCGATGGTCGGGCTGCGCTGGTACCGGGCGGATCACGTGCCGATGCTCAGTGCGTTCGAGTTCGTGACCTTCTTCGCGATGCTGGTGATCGGCTGCTTCCTGCTGTTCGCGCTGCGCGAGCACAACCGGATGCTCGGCGTGTTCCTGGTGCCGGTCGGGGTACTGCTGATGATTTACGCCGCCTTCATGCCGAAGGCGATCGAGCCGGAGCTGTCGATCTTCAAGGGTTACCTGCTGCAGTTCCACATCGTGACGACATTGCTCGGCT
>JAACFE010000125.1 GCA_009937525.1 Gammaproteobacteria bacterium | reverse complement strand
CGAACTGTCTTTCACGACCGAACGAGCTACGCTGGGGCTGTCGGAGCGACTTCCCAAGAAGGACTATTTTTTGGAGGCCACCGCTCAGGCAGGCGTAATCGCTGCGGGCAAACATTATGGTGGAGGCAAGATTCACGGGGTGCGCGCGTCCACCTGGGCGCTCGATAACCGGCTCAGTTATCTAATTGAGAAATTGCTGGTCAGAGGGCCAAGCTACATTGCAAACGGGTTCCGGCAACCAAGATCTGCGGAGTTCCTATCTTGGTCAGCCTGGCTAGACGGCCCTGCCAATGCACTTTGCAATGAGCTTCTGGGCTCGGATTCTCGAATACGCAATTATCTCAATGGAAACTTCCTCGATACTTTCCATCCCTCAATGGACCTGCGACTCGCGAGTAGACTGCTCACGGCGGAACTGGTAGTACGACTTGTTGAGCAGCGCTGGCCGTTGACTTTCCAGATAGACGCTGAGTCCCAACGTGCGAATTCTTCATAATCTGAATTTGCCTAATGCGAGGCGCTTTTTGGCTTGGTTAATGCGACCCCGTCTGGCCGTTTTGCGGCTCAGGGAGTTATGGCACGCCCGTCAATCCGGGCCGGTTCGCTCAAATATCGATCTTTCGAATTTGCCAGAAATCAAATTGCATAGGGCAGTGACTGCGGCTGATCTTGCTTCCGTGGTTGATCTGTACAATCGCAATCCCTCTAAGCTCATTATTGCTCCGTGCGATCAGCAGACACTCGAGCAGATGCTGTCACAGAAGGTGGTCTTCTACCAAGTCCTGGACGATAAAGGGAATCACGTCGGCAACCTCGGATATCAATCTGCTCGAAGGATGATTAGCTACTTGCAGATTGATTATCACTATCGAGGTCGGGGCTATGCTCTGGCAGCAGAATTGGCTGGTGAGCGGGCGGTTGCTCTCCAAGGCATAGACCATGTTTACGCGCAGGTCTTTCGGATCAACCGTCGTGGGCTAAGTACTTTCCTAAGTCTCGGGTGGAAAATTGATTATGGAAAGAGTACTGGAGAGTACTTCGTGCTGGATAAGACACTGTCGCCCCCCAGCAATGATGAAGAGTCAAACCAAAGATAATGTACTTTGTATACGGCGCTAACAGATAAGCCCGGACGCGAAACCGCATCAATGTTTCACGTAGATCCCAGGTAGGCGTCTTGATCGGAGCCGAGCGACCAGCCCAAGGGCTTTGGAACACCGGACCATTTTCGTCAATCTTTGTTCTGATTAGGCGACCATTCAGAATCCAAGGACCTTCTCCAGCGACCCCAGGTAAAGGAACTGGGCGTCCTGCGGGCTTAGTTGGTCCATACGAACGGCTCCTTATTGGCCTTGCACTGCGCTGTGGCCGGCAGACGGGGGCTTCTGGTCCAGCGCATTCAGATACATGCCACGCACCTCGGCCACGTGCTGGTCGATCGACTCAACGGACCATTTGCTCGTATCGATCGGCGGCAGCACATCGACATGGACGGTGCCCGGGTGGAAAACCAGATCCCCTTTCGGCTGGACGTCCCCGGAATTGTGGATGACGATCGGTACGATGGGCACGCCCGCCTGCATCGCGAGATGGAAGGCACCTTTCTTGAAAGGCGCGAGCTTGTCGGTAATGGACCGCGTGCCTTCGGGCGACAGGCAGACCGACTTGCCTTCGACACGCATCGCGTCAACGAGGGGCATCATCGCCTCGATGGCCTTCGCCGTGTCCTTGCGGTCGATCAATACAACGCCGGCAGCTTCGAAGACCCGGCCGAGGATCGGCATGTCACGAATCTCTCGCTTGCCCACGCCCGTGATGTCCCGTCGCAGCAATCGTGCGACGATGACGAGGTCGACGTTACTCTGGTGATTGAAGATGAAGACGGCCGGTCGATCCGACCACAGGTGCTGCTCCCCGTCGATCTTCAGGTTGAGCCCGATCAACGCACTCGCCGTATCGGCGAACAAAGAGATCGAGAAATTGAGGGCGTCGCGCTTCGAGCCGGTCAACAACCAGATCGGGAATCCCGCGATGAACGAACCCACGAGATTCGCCGGCATCAGCAGCGACCGTACGAGGTCGGACGGGTGCGTGCTGCCGCGACTGCCGAAGCGCCGTATCGGCCAGCCGTTGCGCTCGGCGATGCGCTGCAATTTCAGGTTCGGGTTCAGCGGGCGCGGCTTGCCGATGCGCTGCAACAGCTCGATATCGTCGTCGCTGTCGGAATAGAAGAACGACTGATCGAGGTCGACGCCGTGCTCGGCAGCCAGCGACTCGGCGGCCGTTACCTTGCCCTCACCGAAGCAGGTCGGCTGGATGACCGCGCCGGTAAAGTAGCCTTTCTTTACCTCGAGTTCGGTAAACAGGACGTGCTCGATACCGAGATCACGCGCCGCCGGTTCGACCTGATAGCGCGTTGCCGACGTGATGATGGCTACCGTATGTCCCATCTTCAGGTGGGCCTGGACGAGTGCACGCGACTCCGGGTAGATCTGGCGCGCGAGATGCGACTCGAACAGCTCCTGGCCGAAGTTCGCATAGCTGTCTTCCCGGATACCGCGAAGGAACTGCGAGGCGGCGATCATCATGGCCGAGAATCCCATCCTTCCGATACCGAAGCTCGCCATCGCGCTGATCAGTTCCATGAGTTCGCGCACCGAGAGGTTACCGCGCCTGACCTGCTCCTGGATGAAGGTCACGGCCGAGTAGCCCGAGATCACGGTGCCGTCGAAATCAAAGAACGCACCGATCTCCGGGCCTTTGGGCGATTGCATGACTTCGGCAATGACGTCCTGGTGTTGCTGCATTTGTATCTCCGGTCGGGCCGGCAATTATAGCGGAGCGTGTCACGGGTTTGTCTGAGAACCCTTCGTGATAATGTCGCACTGGTTATCTTGGGGACGGGACTATGACAGATATCAACGGAAGCCGCGCCCTGGTCACCGGTGCCGCCAGCGGTATCGGCAGACTACTGGCCACGGAACTGGGAAAGGCTGGCGCCAGCCTGGTCCTGTGGGACGTCGATGCGCAGGGTCTCAGCGCAGCGCAGGCCGAGCTGCGCCGCACCGGCTGCGACGCGGACATCTATGTGTGCGACCTGACCCGACGGGAGGAGATCGAGGCGGTTGCAGCGCAGACGCTCGCCGAGAGCGGGCCGGTCGACATCCTCGTTAACAACGCCGGGATCGTGTCCGGGAAGGGCTTGCTGGACATATCCCCAGCCGAGATCGAGCGGACCTTCCAGGTGAATACGCTGGCCCTGTTCTGGACCACCCGGGCGTTCCTTCCCGGCATGCTGGAGCGGGACAGGGGGCATCTCGTAACCATTGCCTCTGCCGCCGGGCTTGCCGGGACCTCGAAACTGACGGACTACTGCTCGAGCAAGTTTGCAGCCGTCGGCTTCGACGAGTCCCTGCGCGTGGAGCTGAAGCGGCAGGGGAGCAAGATCGTCACGACCGTGGTCTGCCCGTTCTACACGGACACCGGGATGTTCGAAGGGGTAAGGACCCGGTTCCCGTGGTTGTTACCGATACTCGATCCGGACTATGTCGTGCGGCGCACCGTCAGGGCCATCGAGGCGGACCGGCGGCGGCTCATCATGCCGCGTTTCGTCTACACGGGATGGCCGAGCCGGCTGCTTCCGGTGGGCTGGTTCGACGCGATGATGGCGTTCTTCGGCATCAGCCACAGCATGGACGACTTCCAGGGACGCGGGTAGGCGCGACCGGTTGGCTATTTGAAGATCTGGGCCGGGTCGATGCCAAATGCGCCGTGCTCATGGCCGCTGACGATCCACAGCGCGCCGGATTGGGTGGCGTCGAGCGGCAGGTCGCGCATCTCCACCACCCTGGGTTGCGGTAAGGGTGCCTTGTTCGCGTCCAGCAACAATAAGACCTTGGGCCGCAACACATTGATCGGGTTCTGTTCCAGGACGACCGCCACCGAGCCATCGTTGAGTTCGACGAGGCTGGCAACCGGGAACATGCCCATGGTTGCGAGGAATTGCTCGACGACCTCGGCCGCGAAATCCTTGCCGCGCATCTCGTTCAGAGCCCTCGCGGCGTCGTAGGCCGCCATCGGCTTCGAGTAAGGCGTTTCACTGGTCATCGCGTCATAGCAGTCAGCGATACCGGCGATACGGCCGAAAGGCGGGATCTGGTTGCCGTGCATGCCCTGCGGATAGCCGGATCCGTCGAAGCGTTCATGGTGGCACCGGGCCATGTCGGCGACAGTCTGCACAACGCCCTGCGAGGCCTCCAGTATCTTTGCTCCGAATTCGACATGCTGTCGGAGCATATTCCTGTGTTCCTCTGAAATCGCCCCGCTGGTCGCAGCAATGCTCTTCGGCAGCATGGAATTGCCGATATCGAGCAGCATACCGCCCATCGCGAGTTCCTCGAGCATGTCGCGGTCGAAGTTGAGGTGGCGTCCGAACATCAGGCACCAGATCGCCGTGCCGACGGAGCGGTTGTAGTTCTCGCTGCTTCGCTTGCGGGAAAAGACTTGCCAGGCCAGCGCGTTTGGATTGCGCAGTACACTGTCAATCGCCGGCTGGACGGCGCGCCGCAGGACATCCATTTCCACATCGCCCCGGATCGTCGCGCGGTCCATCAACTGCTTATGATGTTTGGCGAGCGCCTGATACGCGTCGCGCGCCGCGGCCGCTTCCGCGCGCACGGTCGTCTGTATCCCGTAACCCTCCTGCCCGCTGGACGCGAGCGTCGCGGCCTGGCGATACAGCCCCAGGCGCGTAAGCAGCTTCTGCAGCCAGCGAACGAGCTTGCCCGGTTCGCTGGACGTCCGACGCGCCGGCTGCGGCCGCGGTGCCCTCGGCTGCCGCTGCATCTGAATCAGCCGGCGGACCTGGTCGTCCGTGAGTTTGCCGCGCTCGACATCGATGTAAACGATGCTGCAATAGCGTTGCAGCATGTCGATCTCCGCCTGCTCGCGAATTTCGAAGCCCTGGAAGATGAACGGCGTCTCGAGCCAGGGGCGATCCAGCTTCGAGACGTACATGCCCTCTGCCACTTTGGCGACGTCGATGGGAATTTGCTTGATGCTCAATGGAATCAATAACTAACGGAGCCACTGGAATCATAGCAGAGGGCGTCCCTTCGCGTCGCATTACCTTGGCCCACCCCAACTTGATTTTGGGTACCATGCAGCTTTTGGCGTGAAGCGTCACACCGCCGGCGGTAGAGCACTTGAGCGTGACAACGGCAACCGTTGCCCGGGCAAGGGCAGCTTTTCGCGAGACGCGCATCCCGAAACATTACTCAGGGCATGTGCATCTCGTCACGGTAATTGGATTCTCCTGCCTGGTTGCGGCGGTGAGTCTCGCAATGCTGGACGATGTCAAACGCGTCGAATGGCTGACGATCCCGCTGACCTTCCTTTACTGCAATGTCGCCGAGTATCTCGGCCATCGTGGCCCCATGCATAACAAGACGCGGTTTCTGGCCGGCATCTTCCAGCGGCACACGGTGGAACATCACTCGTTCTTCACTGACGAGGCCATCAGCTTCGACTCGACGCGCGACTACCGCGCCGTGCTGTTCCCGCCGGTCCTGCTGCTGTTCTTCTTCGGTTTCTTCGCGGTTCCCGTCGGCGCAATCCTGTACTTCCTGATATCGCCGAACGTCTGTTTCCTGTTCGTCTTCACGGCGATCCTTTATTACCTGAACTACGAGCTGTTCCACTTCTCCTACCACGTGGATCCGCAATCCCGGCTCGGGAGGCTGCCGGTCATACGCCGCCTGCGCAGGAATCACGTCCTGCATCACAACAAGGCGTTGATGACGCGTTACAACTTCAATATCACCTACCCGATCTGCGACCGCCTGTTCGGCACGCTGTACCGGGAAGGCACCCAAGGCCACGGCCCCGACAGGGGCCGTGAGCCATGAAGCAGCCGCTACTTCGTTGAACGAATTATCAACCTTGCGGCCACACCCGCATGATCCGACGGCCACAGGCCGCCCGGAACGGTCTTATCCTTTTGCACTGCGCCTAACACGTTGGCCCTCACGTTGACGAGGAACGGCGGGCCGACGTAATCGGCTGACTGCCGTGCCCAGATCAGGTCGATACGTTCGTCCAGCTGCGAGAGTTCATTGTCCAGTCGCGTTGCCTGGCAGCAGGTGAAACCGAACTCGAACGGGCCGTTACGATACAGCCAGGTATCAGTGTACAAGGCGCCGAAAGGATTGATGCCGGACAGGACTGCGTACGGTGTCGGGCAGACGGCCGGAACGACTCCGCCCATGCCGTCCGGCACAAGGCAGTCGACGAACGGGCCGTCGAAGGGATCGGAGTTGAAGTCCCCCACAACGACCTGCGTCTGATCGTAGGTCTGCTGCAACAGTCCCACGAGTTCCAGCGCCTGCCCGGCCTGCACCGCCCTGAAGAACGGTTCCAGGTCGGACCCTTTGCCCGTGACCTCGAGGTGAGTATTAACGAAGCGGTATTCACGGCCCAGGACCGCGGCGTCCACCATCGCATAGCCTCGCAGCACGCTGAATCCGGGCGGCAGCAGCGGATTGTCCACGGGCAGGGCGGCCTGGTAGTTCCCGGTCAGAGCATTCCCGGTGCTAACGAAACGATGCGCGAGAATCACGTCGCGATCCGTGATGCTGACGAATACAGGGGTGCCGTCCGGCA
>JAACFE010000124.1 GCA_009937525.1 Gammaproteobacteria bacterium | reverse complement strand
AATCTGCTGTAGTTCCTCCGCCGGGTAGCGCCCCTTGAGGGCAATGAACACCCCGCCCTCTCCAACGTGGTGTCCTGCCAGCTCGAGGAGCCGCGGCAACGTAGCCACCGCTCGCGCAATCACGGTATCAAAGCGATAGCCGGGTGCATAGTCCTCGGCACGCGCTTTTGCGCCCTCGACGTTGTCGAGCCCGAGCGCGGCCGCGGCGTGCTGCACGAACTGGACCTTCTTGTTGTTGCTGTCGAGCAGCACGAAGCGCGTGTCGGGCTCGACGATGGCCAGCGGCAGTCCGGGAAAGCCCGCGCCCGTGCCGACGTCGAGCACCGTCTTCCCGTGCAGCAACGGCCTGACGGCGAGGCTGTCCAGCAGGTGAATCGTGACCATCTCGTCACGATCGCGGATTGCCGTCAGGTTGACCCTGCGATTCCAGCGTTCGAGCAAATCCAGCAGCGCCGAGAATTTCCCGACACAGCGTTCACCGTACTGTTCGAGACCCTGCAGTGCTTACTCCCCGCCGACCAGGTACTGCTGCAGGAACAACACCGTCGCCTGCTGGTAGATATCGCGGTTTTCCTTCTTGCGGTAGCCGTGGCCCTCGTTGAGGGCATTCATGTACCAGACCGTGTTGCCCTGCTCGCGAAGCGCGGTCACCATCTGCGTCGATTCCGTCACCGGGACCCGCGGGTCGTTCTCACCCTGCACCACGAACATCGGCACCGAGATCTTGTCCACATTATTCAGCGGGCTGATCTTCTCGAGGTGGGCGCGCATCTCGGGGTCGCGTTCGTCGCCGTACTCGACGCGTCGCAGGTCGCGGCGATAGTCCTGTGTGTTCTCGAGAAACGTTACGAAGCTCGAGATACCCACGATATCCACGGCCGCCCTGAGCCGGTCGCTGTAATGCACGGCGCTCGCAAGCACCATGTAGCCGCCGTAACTGCCGCCGAAGACGGCCACACGATCCTCGTCCAGGTCGGGCTGCGTAGCGATCCAGTCGAGTAATGCCCCGATGTCCTTCACCGAATCCTCGCGCCTGAAGCCGTTGTCCAGCCCGAGGTAGGTCTTGCCGTAGCCGGCCGATCCCCGCACGTTCGGCACGACGATGGCAACGCCGAGCTTCGCCATCCACATCTGGTAAGTGCTGGTGAACCGCGGCCGCGACTGGGCCTCCGGGCCGCCGTGGATCGAGACCACGACCGGGAAGGGGCCGTCGCCCGGTGGCTTGTAGACCCACGCGGGTATCTCGCGCCGCTTGCCGTCGACCTCGTCGAAAGTCGGGTAACTGATCAGCGTCGGCTCGCGGAACGCCGTCGTGTCGAGCCCGCCGACCTCGCTGAACGTCCAGCGGATCAGCGGCCCGTAGTCGAGCGGCCCGTCGCCGAGTTCGAGCACGAAGGTGTCGCTCGGCGTGGTTGCCGTGTTGAGCGTCATGGCGAGTTTGCGCCCGTCGGGGCTGAACTCGATGCGGGCGGCGACGCCGGTCGGAATCGTATCGATGCGCCGATGCTCGCGCGTGCGCGGGTCGAGCAGGTAGATCGCAGAGCGGCCGTTTTCATTGACGACAAAGGCCATGCGCTTGCGGTCCCGGGAAATCACGGCGTCCGATATATCCCAGTCGATATCGCCCGTTACGACCTTTGCATCGGCCCCGGACTCGGCTGGCTGCCAGGCCAGCCGCTGGAATTCGCTCCCCTGGCTGGTGATCAGCCAGAAGCCGTCGTTGCCGTCGTCGAACGCGACCGGGTAATTGGTGCTGGTGTTGCCGGCCCCCCCCGCCAGCAGGGTAACGGTGCCGGAGTCGAGGTCGACGAGATGCGCGCTGGAATCGGTGATGCTGACGTAGTTCATCGCCAGCAGCTGGTTGCCCCTGGCAGAGAATTCCACGGGCCCCCACCAGCTGCCGTCCTGGGCCTCGACGACGATCTCCGCGGTGTCCGGATCCTCGGGGTCCATGATCCAGATATCGTTGGACGCGCCGTTGCGCGCCGTGCTCTGGTAGGCGATCCGGCGGCCCTGCCGGTCCCAGGCTACCGCGCCGTTGCGCGACTCGCCGTCGGTCAGCATCGTCGCAACACCCGTCGCCGGGTCGAGCAGAAATACTTGCGCGAACTCGCTGCCGCCAGCGTCACGGGTGAACAGGATCCGGTTCCCCTGCGGCTGCGGGGCGATATCGCCGATCGGCTCACCGTAATAAGTCAGCTGGTGGCGCGCGCCCCCCGGCGCATCGACGCGGTGCAGCTGTTCGACGTCGGCAAAGCGTGTGACGATGTAGACGCCGTCGCCGTCGTCCTGCCAACCCTCGAAATAACCGAAGCGCACGTTCTGGTAGCGGTTCAGGTCGTCGACGATCTCTGCAGGAATCTCCGGTACGTCCTCCATCACGAGGTTGCCGTTGTTCGCCTCGGTACGCGTGACGGAAGCGGCTAGTGTGCTCGCGGCCAGCAACGCCAGCAGGGCGCCGGCGACTCCAGCGTATTTCATAACGTGCTCCTTGTGGATCAGGCGACGAGCAGCGCCATGAAGTCATCGACGGCGGTCGCTGCCAGCTTGTCGCGATCGGCACATAATGCGTCAAGCGATTCCCATTGTCCCGTCCCCAGCTTCGGCGACACGCTGTCGACGAACTTCTGCCTGAGCAGGGGGATACCTTCCTCGCGGCGCTGGCGATGTCCGACCGGAGCATCGACCTCGACGCGGTCCGTGCTCGAGCCGTCCCTGAAGAAGACCTGCACCGCGTTGCCGATATAGCGCTTGCCGGGATCCCGGTAGTCCTTCGTGAACCGCTCGTTCTCCCGCACCTCCATCCTGTCGCGCAGCGCATCGACGCGTGGGTCGGACGCGACGTCGTTCCCGTAGTCCGCCGCCGTCAGGCGCCCGAAAATCAGCGGAATCGCGACCATGTACTGTAAGCAGTGGTCGCGATCGGCCGGGTTGTCGAGCGGCCCGGTCTTGTCGATGATTCGCACGCCTGCCTCCTGCGTCTCGATGACGATCCGCTCGATTTCGTCGATGCGGTCCCTGACGGAGCCGTGCAGCGCCATCCCCGCTTCGACCGCGGTCTGTGCATGAGCCTCGGCGGGGAAGGAAATCTTGAACAGGATGTTCTCCATCACGTAGCTGCCGTAAGGCCGCTGGAACCTGAACGCGTTGCCCCCGAACAGCACGTCGTAGTAACCCCATGCTTTCGCGGACAGCGCCGACGGGTAGCCCATCTCCCCGGTCATCGCGATCAGCGCCAGGCGCACCGCGCGACTCGTCGCGTCGCCGGCCGCCCAGCTCTTGCGCGACCCGGTATTCGGGGCGTGACGATAGGTGCGCAAAGCGCCGCCGTCGATCCACGCGTGGGACAGCGCATTCAGGACCTTCTCACGATCACCGCCCAGCATGTGCGTTACGACGGCCGTGGATGCCACGCGCACGAGCAACACATGATCCAGGCCCACGCGGTTGTAGCTGTTTTCGAGCGCGAGGCAGCCCTGGATCTCGTGTGCCTTTATCATGCCGGACAGCACGTCTTTCATCGTCAGCGGGTCCTTGCCCGCGGCACGATTCTGACGACTGAGGTAGTCGGCAACCGCGAGGATGCCGCCGAGGTTGTCCGACGGGTGACCCCACTCGGCCGCCAGCCAGGTATCGTTGAAGTCCAGCCAGCGGATCATCGTGCCGATGCTGAAGGCCGCCATGACCGGATCGAGCTCGTACGACGTGCCCGGCACGCGCGCGCCGCCGGACAGCGTCCCCCCGGGCACCACCGGGCCGAGCAGCCTGGCGCAGGCCGGGTGATCGAGAGCCTGGAAACCGCAGGCCAGCGTGTCCATCAGGCAGTAGTGCGCGGTCTCGAAAGCGAGATCGCTGTCGATCCCCGCGTCGCAGACGTAATCCGCGATATCCGTCAGCTCTTTGTCCCAGTCGGGCTTCTGCGCGCGGCGACCTCCAATGTCAGACATGCTGTTGAAATGCGCGCCGCGCCGGGGCCGTCTCAATCGTCACTGATTTTGACGACTATGCGTCCCGTTATTTCACCGTCGAGATACGCCTGGAAACTGTCGGGCAGGTCGTCGAACCCGATAGTGCGCCCGCCGATCTCGTCCAGGTGTCGCGGCCTGAGGTTGCCTGCGATCCTCGACCAGACGGCCAGCCGCAGGTCTCTCGGCGTGTCGACCGAGTTGATGCCGAGCAGGCAAACCGCCCTGAGAATGAACGGCAGAACCGTTGTGTTGAGAGCAGGACTCGCCGCGAGGCCGATGCTCGCAATATTGCCGCCGTAGTCCATCGTCCGGGTCAGCCAGGTCAGGTAATCGCCGCCGAGGTTGTCGATGGCGCCGGCCCACTGCGCTCTCTCCATGGGCCGCTTGCCGAGATCGAGTTCATCGCGCAACAGGATGCTGCTCGCGCCGAGGCTCTTCAGGTAAGCCTCCCCGCTCGCTTTGCCGGTGAGCGCCACGACCTCGTAGCCCCGGCCTGCCAGCATGTCGATCGCAATGCTGCCCACACCGCCGGTCGCCCCCGTGACCACCACCGGGCCGTTCTCCGGCAGCTGACCGTTCTGCTCCATGCGGTGTATCGCCAGGGCCGCCGTGTAGCCTGCGGTGCCAAGCTGCATGGCCTGGTGGGCGTCCAGCCCCTCGGGTATCGGCACCAGGCTCTGGCTGTCGAGGCGCGCATACTCGGAATAGCCCCCGTCGACCGTTTCGCTCAGACCGCAGCCGTTCACGAGTACCGCGGTACCCGGCTGGAAGTCCGGGTCCTCCGAGCTCACGACGACGCCGGCCAGATCGATGCCCCCGTTCAGGGGGTGCCGGCGCAGAATCTTGCCGGCGCCGGTCGCGGCGAGCGCGTCCTTGTAGTTGATCGTGGAATGGCTGACGCGGACGACAACGTTGCCTTCGGTCAGGTCATCGACCGACAGCTGCTGGAAGCCGGCGACGATCTTGCCATCCTGTTCGTCGATACGATACGCACGAAACGTGTCCATTGTCTTGCCCCCTTTATCGCTCCAGCCAGCTCAGCCAGGCGTCGAGACCCTGCGAGTTCAGCTTCATGTCGTCCCGCAGCACCGTCCACATCGCCTCCCTGCCCTTATTGTAGCCGTGCGCGACGAGACGCTCGCCGAGGAATTCGAACAGGTCGCGCTGCATCGCTTGCTGGCGATCGTCATGGTCCTTGTGCCGGCGCGCAATCGCGACGTAACCGTCGAGACAGTCGTGCATGTCGTCCGCGAGGCGGCCGACGTCGTTTACGCGGCTGTAGTGCGTCAGGTACAGCTTCTCGGGGTCCTGCGCCATGATACGGTCAACCGCCTTATGTGCCTCCGTCGGCTCGAAATGTGGCGGCGTGGACGTCGGGAAGATGAACTCGCCTTTTTCGGTATCGAGTTCCCGGTAGGAAATACCAAAACTGTCGCCGGTGAAAACACCGCGGGAATCCGCATCGTGGAGACAGTAATGGTGTCGCGCATGACCCTCCGTGTGCAGCGCCCGGACCTCCCGGCCGCCGAAACTGAAGCTGTCCTCGTCACCGGCCTCGATGATGCGCCCGGCATCGATCGGCACGATGTCGCCGTAAAGCTCGAACGCTTTCTCCTTGCCATAAACGCCCTGCGTTCCGGCGATGAGCCTCGTCGGATCTGCCATGTGCGGGGCGCCGCGCGGGTGTATCACGCAACGCGCGTTCGGCAGCGCCTGCATCAGCGCGCCGGCGCCCCCGGCATGATCGAGGTGGACGTGGGTCAGGAAGACGTAGTCGACGTCGCCGGGCTCGAGGTCGTACTGCGCGAGCGCGTCGAGCAGCAGAGGCACGCTGGAATTGGTGCCGGTATCGACGAATGCGGCACGGCCATCCGCGATCACCAGGTGACTGGCATCGGCAAACGGTCGCTGGTACAGGGTATCGATGGCGACGATACCGTCGCCTACGTCAGTGGTGCTTGCCACTTGCTGCGGCATGTCATCTCCCGCCTTAGGCCAGGCAGTGATTATTCCACGACGGTGGTCTCGAGTCCTTTCAGGCTGGCGTAGTAGCGAACGAGCGCCGCGACGTCCTCGTCACTCAGCGGCGCGGCCATCTGCGCCATGACAGGGTTCTTGCGCGTGCCGTCCCGGTACTGATTGAGCGCATGCTCGAGGTAGTCCTGGTGCTGGCCGGCGAGCGTAGGCCAGTTGGGGGAAACCGCGATGCCGTTCTGGCCGTGACAGGCGACGCAGGTCTGAGCCGCCTCGATGCCCGCGGTATCGGAACCACCGGCGGCAACCGTGTCTTTTGCAATGCTCGAAAAATACGCGGCGAGATCCTGCAGGTCCTCATCGCTCATGCTTGCGGCCTGCGCCCGCATGGTCGGGTGCTCACGCGTGCCGTCTTGGTACCCCTGCAATGCCGCCACCAGGTAAGCCGCTTTCTGGCCGCCGAGTTTGGGAACGCGATACGAGGGGTAGGCATTGCGATAGCCTGCAATGCCGTGGCATCCCTGGCAGGTGTAGGCGAGCTTGGCGCCTCGCTCCGCGTCGCCCTGGGCGGCAGCGGGTGACGCCAGGAATGCGCAGCCAAGGCTCAGCGTCAGGATCGAGGCGGCGAATTTCATCTTCGTAACCAACTGTAATCTCGGGATTTAACCAGCCCGGCCTCATTACCGGGAAATCAGAGGCAGCTATGGTAGTGACACTGGCCCGCGAATTCCAGACATAGTTCCTCGAACCTGCACTGGC
>JAACFE010000006.1 GCA_009937525.1 Gammaproteobacteria bacterium | reverse complement strand
GCACGATCGACCTGACGGACGTCCTGCCGGATGGCGTGGACTTCGTTCCGGGTTCGGAATCGGAGGTCATTACCAACGGCACGACGATAACGCCCTTCTCGCATTCCGGTGGGCAGCTCACCTGGAGCGGCACGCTGGATCCGGGCGGTCTCGATATGACGGCGTCTCCGGCGCCATTTGGTTACTTCCCGCTGGCGTCGCTCGGCGTCTCACCGTTCCCATGCCCCAGCAACTGTGACGACGGAGCGTTTGCTCTCAATGTGCCGTCATTCGTCTATAACGGCCAGAGCTATTCGCAAGTCATCTGGTCGGTAAACGGCACACTGGAAGCCGGGCTGGCGAGCGGCGTGGCCTCGAGCTTCGCGAACCAGAACCTGCCGGATCCCACGGTGCCCAACAACGTCATCGCACCGTTCTGGACGGACCTCAATCTCGGTGCCGGCGGTAACTGGTACGTCGCAGTCCTGAATGCCGGCCCGACCCAGTTCACGGTGTACGAATGGAAAGACGTTCCGCTGTTCGGCGACCTGGCTAACCGATATTCGTTCCAGGTCTGGGTGCAGAACGGCCCATCCGCGACCGTCGGCGTCGAGAACGAAACCGGCACACTCGGCAGTTCCTACTGGTTCGAGGGCGCGGGCACCGCTCCGGCGGTCGGCACCGACCTCAAGGTACGGACGCTCGTCGGCGGCACTGCCACGTTCGGCTTCCAGGGACAGATCTCGAGCTGCACGCCGGGCGAAGCCATCGTCAACCGGGTCAACGTCAACACCGCAAGTACGTCGGATACGGCGATTGCCGTGACCGAGTGCGTCGACAACTAGGATGACCGTGGAGCATTAAGCAAGATCGCTTTTACGGCGAAGCAACGGGAGGGGCGGCCATGTGCCGCCCCTCTTTTTTTCAGGCTTCGCCGGGCCCGTAAGGTAGCGGTCCTTCGGGTGACGGCCTGGCACAGAGGAACGGCGCCCGGTTGCCGCCGCTGTGATAGTGATACAGGACGCCGTTGGCACTTAGCACCATGCGGGCGCCGTTCGTCAGCACCTGCATATACTGCATATTCGGCATGGGGCAGCCGATGCTGCTATCCCGCCACGTGACGTATGCAGCCTCGACGATGCCGATATCGCCAGCGTCGACACCCAGCTTTGTACTCAGATCAGATCTTGCGATGTCGGCCAGTCGCTGCAGCCCCGGGCCGAGACCCGGAGTTTCATCGGGCGAAATAGCTTCGTCGGAGCCGTCCGATCGTTCTGCAACCTCATCGCGGTCCGAGCGCATCTGGGAACAGGCCATGAGCGCGGGCAGCACAATCAGGCTGATGGCTATAGCCATGATGACTTGTCCTGGATTAGGCAAACGCTTTGGAACGAATTTCGGCACTACGGTTTCTCCTGGTGTGCAGTCAACGGGTCGCTTATCTGTCGGTGTTCGATGACACGCGAAATGCTGCAGATCAACCGGCCTGACCACGCTGACGGCTCGCAACAGCGGTATCGCCGCCCAATAGTCGTCCAATGGCGATCGCGCGATAGCGGAAAATCCGATCGAGCTGTCGCCGCACAAGTGGCCGCACGATAAGACCTGATGGCCGGAACGGCAAGCGATACTCCACGCGATCGGTCATGCGCGTACCGTTCCCGCACTCGACAAAGCTGTGCCGGTGCCTCCAGCTTTGGTATGGCCCGCGGATCTGTTCGTCGATGAACTGATCGTTCGGTTGCCACTGGACAATCCGGGTACGCCAGTTAAAAGGCACACCGAAGAGCCGCAGTCGATAGTCGATGATCGTTCCCTCTTTGATATCGATCGGGGTCGGCGTCAGGATCCGAAATGCAAGCTCCGGCGGCGTGATGCGTTCCAGGTTTTCGGCGTTGGCGAAGAAAGCAAACACCTCATCGATCGCACGCGGCAATGACGTCACCGTTTCCAGGAACTGATCACCGTTCTGCGTCGTGCCGTGCTCGATGATCGTTGTCCGGTCGCGCCACCAGCGACGGAGCGCGCCCGCTTCGCACGGCAGCTCCGCGATCCTGCCCCCTGTCACCTCGCGCCAGCATGCGAGTGCCGGCTCGGGCACCAGCACCAGGATGGGCAGGCCTTCTGCGATGACGGCTAATATGTCGTCCGCGAGCCCGGCGCCGCTTTCTTCCTGTTCGCTGAATTTCTCGGCGATGACGAGGTCCGGACGATCGAGGAGCGCGCGCCGCAGCGGCGCACCGGCAGCGGCGAGTGCCGCCGTATCGAGCGTGCACTCCTTGCTATCCGGAAACAGGCGACTGGGCTGATTGATCATGACGCGCTGGCCGGTGGCAAGGTCGACGCTATCGATGTGCGTGCGGCGGCCCTGATCGTCGAACGAGGATTCCTGCACCATGCCGCCCACGCGGTAGCCGCTGTCCACCAGTTCGCGGGCAAAATCGGCGAGTGCGCGGCGATCGTGCTCGCCGTCCCGAAAGACGATGGCGGCGGCTTGAATGTCAGCTTCGGTGCTCAAGATAAGGGGCCGGGGAGATCGTCGCTCGAGGCCGGTTCCCGGTCAGACCGTTTCCAGTTCCTGCATCGACCATGCCTGCGGCTTGTCGGCGAACAAGGCCTTCGTCCGCGTCCAGGTATCCTCGAACAGCTGCGAGTTCCTGTAGGCATCCAGGTGCGCCGCCGATTCCCAGACGCTGAAGGTAAAGAAGACCTCGGGGCGGCCGGCTTCGTTATACAGACGCAGATGCTGGCAACCATCGAAATGCCGAATTAAGTCCTTGGAAGCATTGAAAATATTCAGGAATGCTTCTCGTTCCTCGGGCCGGAAATGCATCCTGACGATACGGGTAATCATTAGACTTTTGTCTCGTTCATGCCGCCTGTGCCGCACCTCAGACTACTTGTAATTCCGTCCCCATTAAAGCCGAGACGGCAGTTTGATAATTATGCGATTCCGTTCTGTCTTATACTTTGGGGTCTCAATAAGAAGCAATAATAGCGGCTTGCGCAGGCACGCCAGAGAGCACGGCCCACGATGAGCAAGTTTCCGAAAAAATCGATCGACGACTGGCGCGAACTGGCGATCAAGGAGTGCAAGGGCCGGTCGCCGGACGATCTGACCTGGGATACGCCGGAAGGGATCGCGGTAAAACCGCTTTACACCGCGGAAGATCTCGAGGGCGTCGAACATCTCGACTCACTCCCGGGGATGGCGCCGTTTGTCCGTGGGCCCAGGGCGACGATGTACGCGGGCCGCCCCTGGACGGTGCGCCAGTACGCCGGCTTCTCCACGGCCGAGGAGTCCAACGCCTTTTATCGAAAGAACCTGGAGGCCGGCCAGACCGGGCTGTCGGTTGCATTCGATCTCGCAACGCATCGCGGCTATGACTCGGATCACCCGCGTGTCGTAGGTGACGTCGGCAAAGCGGGCGTTGCGATCGACAGCGTCGAGGACATGAAGATCCTGTTCGACGGCATCCCGCTCGACAAGATGTCGGTGTCCATGACGATGAATGGGGCTGCCCTGCCGATCATGGCGATGTACATCGTTGCAGGCGAGGAACAGGGTGTTACCCCGGCGCAACTGGCCGGGACGCTGCAGAACGACATCCTCAAGGAGTTCATGGTCCGCAATACGTACATCTATCCTCCGACGCCTTCCATGCGGATCGTGTCGGACATCATTGCGTACACCTCCGCCAACATGCCGCGCTTCAATTCCATTTCCATTTCCGGATACCACATGCAGGAGGCCGGTGCGACCTGCGCCCAGGAACTGGCGTACACGATCGCCGACGGTATCGAGTACGTCCGCGCGGCGATCGACAGCGGCCTCGACGTGGATGCGTTCGCACCGCGACTGTCTTTCTTCTTCGCGATCGGCATGAACTTCTTCATGGAAGTGGCGAAGCTGCGGGCCGCGCGGCTGTTGTGGTCGACACTCATGGCCGAGAAGTTCTCGCCGAAAGACCCGCGCTCGCTGATGCTGCGCACGCATTGCCAGACGTCCGGCGTCAGCCTCACCGCGAAGAGCCCGCACACGAACATCGTTCGGACCGCGGTGGAAGCCATGGCGGCCGCGCTCGGCGGGACACAGTCGCTGCACACGAATTCCTTCGACGAAGCCCTTGCGCTGCCGACGGAGTTTTCGGCCCGCATCGCCCGCAACACGCAGCTCGTCCTGCAGGAAGAAACCGGCATCACGAAGGTCGTGGACCCACTGGCGGGCTCCTACTACGTGGAGAACCTCACGAACGAACTCGCCGCCGTGGCGCGAGCACTGATCGACGAGGTCGAGGAGATGGGCGGCATGACGCGGGCCGTTGAGACCGGCATGCCCAAGTTGCGCATCGAGGAATCCGCCGCCCGACGCCAGGCACGCATCGACCGCGGCGACGAGACGATTGTCGGCGTCAACAAGTATCAACAGGACGAAGAATCGGAAATCGACATTCTCGATATCGACAATGCGGCCGTGCGGGAAGCCCAGATCCGGCGGCTCGAGGCGGTGCGCAGCGCTCGGGACGAAGCAACATGCAACGACGCCCTGCTAGCCCTGACCGGGGCAGCGGAGAACGAGACCGGTAACCTGCTCGCGCTGGCGGTCGACGCCGCGCGTGCGCGTGCCACGGTCGGCGAGATTTCGGATGCGCTTGAAAAAGTCTACGGGCGGCACCGCGCCGTCACTCAGTCAATTTCGGGGGTTTATGGCGCCGTGTACGAAGATGATGATGAATTTGCCTCGCTGCGACAGCGTGTCGTCGAATTCGAAAAGACCGAGGGCCGCCGCCCGCGCATGCTGATCTGCAAACTCGGGCAGGACGGGCACGACCGCGGCGCGAAGGTGATCGCAACGGCCTTCGCCGATATCGGTTTCGACGTGGACATCGGGCCGCTTTTCCAGACGCCGGACGAGGCGGTCCGCGAAGCGATCGAAAACGACGTGCACATCATCGGCATCTCCACGCAGGCCGCCGGTCACAAGACACTGGTTCCGCAGGTCATCGCCGGCCTGAAGCAGGAAGGCGCGGATGACATCATCGTCATCTGCGGGGGTGTCATCCCGCCGCAGGACCATGGCGCCTTGCTCAACGGCGGCGTGTCCGCCGTCTTTGCCCCGGGGACCAACATCCTCGAGGCCGCGGACGAAGTGCTCGGGATCATCGAAAAGCGCCGGCAAGCCGCGTAAGGCGCCGACGTCAACAACAAGGGGATCGTCGCGGCGGCGCGGCGTAAACGGGGTGGGTCATGCAGGAAGTCATCAAGGAACTCGAAGAAAAGCGTAAAGCGGCCGCGCTGGGAGGTGGCCAGAAGCGGATCGACACCCAGCACAGCCGCGGCAAGCTGACCGCGCACGAACGCATCGAACTGTTGCTCGACGAGGGAAGCTTCGAGGAGTGGGACACCTTCGTCGAACACCGCTGCAACGATTTCGGCATGCCCGACAAGAAGGTCCCCGGCGACGGCGTGGTCACCGGCACCGGCACGATCAACGGCCGGCTCGTCTTTGTCTTCAGCCAGGACTTCACCGTCTTCGGCGGGTCCCTGTCCGAGGCGCACGCCGAGAAGATCTGCAAGCTCATGGACCAGGCCATGAAGGTCGGTGCGCCCGTGCTCGGACTGAACGACTCGGGTGGCGCCCGCATCCAGGAGGGCGTGGCTTCCCTCGGTGGGTATGCGGAAGTCTTCCAGCGCAACGTGCTGGCGTCGGGGGTCGTACCACAGATCTCGGTCATCATGGGCCCCTGTGCCGGCGGTGCCGTGTACTCACCTGCAATGACCGACTTCATTTTCATGGTGAAGGACACGTCGTACATGTTCGTCACGGGACCCGAGGTCGTGAAGACGGTGACCCATGAATCGGTTACTGCCGAGGAGCTCGGTGGCGCGCAGACGCATTCGACCGTCTCGGGCGTCTGCGACCGCGCTTACGAGAACGACGTCGAGACCTTGTTGATGGTGCGGCGCTTCGTGAACTACCTGCCGTCGAACAACCGCGAGCAAGCACCCCACCGACCGACCCCGGATTCGGTCGACCGCCTGGAGATGTCGCTCGACACGCTGGTGCCGGATAACCCGGCCATGCCGTACGACATGAAGGAACTCATCTACAAGGTCGCGGACGACTACGAATTCTGGGAACTGCAACCGGACCATGCAAAGAACATCGTGATCGGCTTCATCCGCCTGGAGGGCCACACCGTCGGCGTCGTCGCCAACCAGCCCGACGTGCTGGCCGGCTGCCTCGACATAAAGTCCTCAATCAAGGCCGGTCGCTTCGTGCGTTTCTGCGATGCCTTCAATATTCCGATCCTCACCTTCGTCGACGTGCCCGGATTCCTGCCCGGAACGGCGCAGGAGCACGGCGGCATCATCAAGCACGGCGCGAAACTGTTGTTCGCGTATGCCGAGGCCACGGTCCCGAAAGTCACCGTCATCACGCGCAAGGCCTACGGCGGCGCCTACGACGTCATGTCCTCGAAGCATCTGCGTGGCGACGTCAACCTCGCCTGGCCGAGCGCCGAAATCGCCGTCATGGGCCCGAAGGGCGCGGTGGAGATAATCTTCCGCGAGGATATCGGCGACGAAGACAAGATCGCCCGGCGCACCGAGGAGTATCGACAAAAGTTCGCCAACCCGTTTGTCGCCGGCAGCCGCGGCTACATCGACGACGTGATCGCGCCGCACTCCACCCGAAAACGCGTCTGCCGATCGTTTGCCGTGCTCCGCAACAAGAAGCTCGACAACCCCTGGCGCAAGCACGACAACATTCCGCTGTAAGGGGTCTGCTGATGTTCAAAAAAATCCTGATCGCGAACCGCGGTGAGATCGCCTGCCGCGTTATCAAGAGCGCGCGCAGCATGGGCATCGCGACCGTCGCCGTCTACTCCGAAGCCGACCGTGATGCGCTGCACGTTCAGATGGCCGACGAGGCGGTCCACATCGGCCCGCCGCCCTCGGCGCAGAGTTACCTGCTGAAAGACAAGATCGTCCAGGCCTGCCTGGATACGGGCGCCGAAGCTGTGCACCCGGGCTACGGCTTCCTCTCCGAGAACGCCGAGTTCCGGGCGGCCCTGGATGAAGCGAACATCGTCTTCATCGGTCCGAACACCCGCGCGATCGAGGCGATGGGCGACAAGATCACGTCCAAGAAACTGGCCGACGAAGCGGGCGTGAACACGATCCCGGGCTTCCCCGGCGCGATGAAGGACGCTGAACACGCCGTCGAGGTGGCCAACGACATCGGCTACCCGGTCATGCTCAAGGCGACGGCCGGCGGCGGCGGCAAGGGCATGCGCGTGGCCCGCAACGACGCCGAATGCCGGGACGGTTTCGAGCGTGCCGCGAACGAGGCGCGCTCGAGCTTCGGCAATGACCAGATCCTGGTCGAGAAATTCATCGAGGAGCCGCGGCACATCGAGATCCAGGTCATGGCAGACCGTCATGGCAACGCCGTCTACCTCAACGAGCGCGAATGCTCGCTGCAGCGGCGTCACCAGAAAGTGATCGAGGAAGCGCCCTCGCCGTTCCTCGACGAAGCCACCCGCAAGGACATGGGTACGCAGGCCGTGGCGCTCGCAAAAGCCGTGAATTACGAATCGGCCGGGACCGTCGAGTTCATCGTCGACAAGGACCGGAACTTCTTTTTCCTCGAGATGAACACCCGGCTGCAGGTCGAGCACCCGGTCACCGAGCTGATCACCGGCCTCGATCTTGTCGAGATGATGATTCGCGTGGCCAATGGAGAAAAACTGCCGATCGAGCAGGCCGATGTCCCGATCAACGGCTGGGCCATGGAATCCCGCGTCTACGCCGAGGACCCGGCGCGCAACTTCCTGCCGTCGACCGGCCGGCTCGTGTACTACCGCCCACCTGCAGAGAACGAGCACGTCCGCGTGGACACCGGTGTCTACGAAGGCGGCGAGATATCGATGTTCTACGACCCGATGATCGCCAAGCTCATCACCTACGGCGCGGACCGCGAAGAAGCCCGCTCCCGAATGTGCACCGCGCTCGATCAATTCGTCATCCGGGGCGTATCGAGCAACCTCGGTTTCCTGTCCGCGCTGATGCGGCATCAACGCTTCATCGACGGCAACATCTCCACGAACATGATCGGCGAGGAGTATCCGGACGGGTTCGATCCGTCGGGCGGTGGTCTTGAGGATCCCACGGTAACTATCACGGTAGCGGCCTCGATGTTGCGCGGTTACCGCGATCGCGCCGCCCGGATCGCCGGCCAGCTGCCGGGGCACGAGCGCCGTGTGCCGCAGGATTGGGTCGCGATTATCGATGGTCAACATCACCCGATCACGATCCTGCCCGTGGAAGGCGGGTTCGATATCACCATAGACGGCAAGCTCAATGCCGTCCGCACGGGCTGGACGTTCGGTCAGCAGCTCTTCGGCGGCACGATCAACGGCGAGGAAGTCTTCGCCCAGGTCGAGCGTGTCGTGCAGACCTACCGCGTGCAGCATGCCGGCCGCCGCTCGGACGTGACCATTCTTACGCCGCGTGCTGCCGAGCTGTTCAGGCACATGCCAGTGAAGGTCGCGCCCGACATGTCGAAGTTCCTGCTGTCGCCGATGCCGGGCCTGCTGGTATCGCTGTCCGTCAGGGAAGGGGACGCGGTGAGTGCCGGCGAACAGCTGGCCGTGGTAGAGGCAATGAAGATGGAGAATACGCTGCACGCGGAACGCGACGGTGTCGTCAAGAAGATCTATTTCGAAGCCGGCACGACACTTGCCGTGGACGACAAGATCCTGGAACTGGAGTAGCGCTTTGCCGCTTCCCGTGTCGGAACAGGATATCGCCGCGCTGGCAGAAGGCGTGACCGCAGGGAACCGGAGGGTCCTTGCGCAGGCCATCACGCTGATCGAGTCAACGCGCAGCGACCACCGCGCGGCTGCCTCGGCCCTGCTCGAACGTCTGATGCCGTCGGCCGGCAACTCGATCCGGCTGGGGATCTCGGGCGTCCCTGGAGTGGGCAAATCGACGTTCATCGAAGCGCTCGGCAATCACGTGATCGATGCCGGTCACCGCGTGGCCGTGCTCACCGTGGACCCCTCGTCCGCGATCAGCGGCGGTTCGATCCTGGGCGACAAGACGCGCATGGAGGAGCTGTCCCGGCGCGATGACGCGTTCATCCGGCCCTCGCCAGCCGGCACTACGCTGGGCGGCGTCACCCGGCGCAGCCGCGAGGCGATGATCCTCTGCGAAGCGGCCGGTTTCGACGTCATCATCGTCGAGACCGTGGGTGTCGGGCAGTCCGAAACCAAGGTGGCGGATATGACCGACATGTTCGTTCTGCTGCTCCTGCCCGGCGCCGGCGATGAACTGCAGGGCATCAAGCGCGGCATCGTGGAACTGGCCGACCTTATACTGATCAACAAGGCCGACGACGGCCTTACAGACCTCGCCGGGCAGGCGGCGGCGGAGTATCGAAATGCCTTGCGGCTGCTGCATCCCCGTTCGCCGAACTGGAAGGTCGAGGCCAAATGCTGTTCGGCGCGTGATGGTGTCGGCATCGCCGAAGCCTGGGAGACTGTCCTGCAGCACCACGACATGTTGAGCTCGACAGGCGAGCTCGCCGTGCGCCGCGCGGCGCAGGCCCGGGACTGGATGTGGTCGGACGTCGCCGACAATCTCGTCGAAGAACTGAAAAGCGATCCGCAGGTCCGCGAGCGGCTCGCAGAACTGGAAGCCGCGACCAGCGAGGGCAAAATGCCGCCGACCATTGCGGCACGAACACTGCTCGAGATCTTCCTCGAACGCCATAAAGACACAGGGTAAGCAGTCCCGACCCGGAGGTAGACATGAATGACCGGCCATTCAAGGTGCTGGGGATACAGCAGATCGCGGTAAGCGGACTGGACAAAGCCCGCCTGCGCTCGCTGTGGGTGGATACCCTCGGCCTCGAGCTGAGCGGCACCTACCAGAGCGAAAGGGAGAACGTAGACGAGGACATCGCCGTGCTCGGTGCCGGCCCGCTGAAGGTGGAGGTCGACCTCATGCAGCCGCTCGACCCGGACGCGAAGCCCCGGGTACAGACGCCGCCGCTCAATCATGTCGGGCTGTGGATCGACGATCTGCCGGCGGCGGTCGAATGGCTGAGCAGCCAGGGCGTACGGTTCGCGCCCGGCGGCATCCGCAAGGGCGCATCCGGTTTCGACATCTGTTTCATCCACCCGAAAGCCAGCGACGAGTTGCCCATCGGCGGGGAAGGCGTACTGATCGAACTGGTCCAGGCGCCGCCCGAGGTGCGTGAAGCGTTCGAAAGGCTAACGTAAACTGATTCAAAGAAAACGGAGTATCGGTGCAATGCCCGACTACGAACAACACATCCTTTACGTCTTCCCCGGCCAGGGCTCTCAATACGCGGGCATGGGCAGCGATCTCCACGAGGAGTTTGCTGTTGCCAGAAAGGTCTACGCGGAGGCGAGCGAAGTTCTCGGTTACGACATCGCGGAGCTTTCCTTCGAGGACCCGGAGGACAAGCTCAACCTCACCCGGTATACACAACCGGCGTTGCTGACCCACTCCGTCGCGTGCCTGGAGATCTTCAGGGAACTGACCGACGATCGCCTGAAACCCGCTATCGCCGCCGGGCACAGTCTCGGCGAATACACGGCGCTCGTTGCAGCCAGGGTCCTCAGTTTCGAAAGCGCCCTCAAGCTCGTGCAGAAACGTGGCGAGCTGATGGGCACCCACGGCGAAGGCGAGATGAGCGCCTTCCCGCTGGCGCTCGACGTCATCAGGCCTATCGCCGAGAAGCACCGCTGCGCGGTTGCCGGCTGCAACCTGCCCGAGCAAACGGTCGTCGGCGGCCGGGCCGAAGACCTGGAAATGGTGGAGCAGGAGGTCCAGGAACAGTTCGCGAGAAAACGTCCGGTACGGTTGAAGACCGAAGGTGCCTTCCATACCTATTACATGGACAAGGCGGCAGAGCTGTTTCGACCGGTGCTGGAAGAAGCCAGTTTCGGGTCAGCCGAAGCGCGCGTCCTGTCGAATTACACGGGCGGCTTCCACGAGGACGATCCGGCAACGATCCGGGAAGGCCTGTACTACCAGCTGTTCAACCCGGTGATGTGGCACGCGAACCTGCTGACGGCATTCGGAGCAGGCGTGAAGATGATCTTCGAGTTCGGCGGCGGCATCGGCTCCGCGGAGACCCCTGACGGCAAGCGGCCGAACCTGGAAGGTATGATCAAGCGGGCCAGCAAGGCGGCCGAATACGAAGCGCAGTACCGGTCGGCGATCAATGCGCCGACCATCAGGGAGACGGCGGACTTCGTGAACAATCCTGAGGCGAGCTAAGGTAAACCGCTTTATGACGCCAGTTTCCTGATCGCGTCGTCGATCGCGATCAGCCGCTCGGCCTGCGCGAGATGCAGCAACTCGACCATCTGCCCGTTGAGGCTGATGACGCCTCTGCCCTGATTCTCGGGGAGTGCAAAAGCCTCGACCACAGCCCTTGCGTCGCCGAGCTCGGCCTCGCCGGGCGAGAAGATCCGGTTGGCAACCTCGATCTGCGAGGGGTGGATCAGGGTCTTGCCGTCGAACCCGAGCACCCTGCCCTGCTCGCACTCTGCCGCCAGCCCCGCTTCATTTTTGATGTCGTTGTAAACGCCGTCGATCGCAGCAAGACCGTACGCGCGGGCGGCCACCACCGCCGCCGACAGTGAAAACAGGAACGCAAGGCGATCGGGCGTCGGCACCGCTTGGTACTCCCTCGCCAGGTCGTTGGTTCCCATCACGAAGCCGGTCAGCCGCGTCTTTGCCGACGCCTTCGCGATCTTCTTGATATTAAGGACCGCCAGCGGCGTCTCGATCATTACCCACAGGCCGAGGTCCGGCGATGCCCCTGCCTTCTTCAGGTACCGATCGACCGCGCGAACGTCCTTGCCTCTCGTTACCTTCGGGACTACCACCCCATCGACGCCGGCCGACGCGGCCATGGCGAGATCGTCCCGCCCCCAGCCGGTGTCGAGCCCGTTCACCCGGATCAGGACTTCGCGGGCGCCGTAAGCCCGGTCACCGACCGCGGCCAGGACGGCGTCCCTCGCATCCGTCTTTGCATCGGGTGCGACGGCATCCTCCAGGTCGAGGATCACGGCATCCGCGGGCAGCGTCTTCGCTTTTTCCATTGCCCGGGCGTTAGCGCCGGGCACGTACAGGCAGGAACGTCGTGGGCGAAAGCGGGCTATAGCAGTCATGGCACTACAATCCGTTTTGGTTGACCGCAATTGGAACCACGCGCCAAGTTTACCGCCTCAGGCAGTGGTGAAAAGGACCAGCAAGACCAGTATGTGGCGGATTGCGTAGATTCCAACGATTCATCCGGGAGTCTGCCAATACCGGGCCGAGACGACCACATCCCCTTACCGCATATAATGACACACAGGTTATACACGCAAATGTCACACAGCCCGGCTATCGCTTGTTCATTATTGGTGCCGATAGCTTTTATCAACCACTTCCCGGGTGTCTGCCCCGCTTACTGGTAGTTCCGGAACGCGGTTACGAGTTCGGCCGCCTTGGCATCCCGCAGGGCAGCGCAGAGACGTACGGTTTCGATTGCCTGCGCGAGCGACCGCTCGTAGCCGGGCAATTGTTCCGCGCGTGCTTCGATGAACGCCTGCCACTCATCGGCCCGCTCGGCACTGCAGAATGCACTCCCGAACGCGGGCAGCGCCCGGGCACGGTATGAGTCCGGAAGCCGCTCCGCGATCGCGTCGTAATTTTCCCTCAGCCATGCATAGGTCAGCTCTGTCGTAGCCTCGCGGGCCATCTGCCGGAATACGATACCGAGAAATTCGGACCCCTGGAATTTGCCTTCCAGCACCGCCGCCTGCAGTTTCCGGACCAGCGCCGGATCCTCCACGCGAGCGAGTGCACCTCGCGCCGCGGCACGGAATGCCGGGTCGTCGTCGGTCTGTGCCTGCTCCAGCAACAGGTCGAAGAACGGCTCCCCGATGTCCTGCACGCCGATACTGAGAATGGTCTCGAGTTCGCCGGCGGGTGCGGCCGACGGGTCGGGCTCGCCGTCCAGACCGATCCTTGCTGCCGCCTGGCGGGCCAGCGGTTCGCGCATCGCCTGGTCTTTTGCCATTACAACGAGGAATCTCTGCATACGTTGGCGTAGCAACGCCGTTCCGGCATCGTCAGCGTCCGGCAGGCCGGCGTAGCGCGGTCCCACGATGTCCCGAAAAGCTTGCTCCACATCGGGCAGCTGCTTTACATCGAGGATATTGGTGATGGACTCCAGGTGGTTGGTCGCAGCATCCGCGACATCCCAGGTATCGTGATTGACCAGCGCCACCATTCCGGCGGTGTAGGTGTCGCCCGATACTTTACCGGCCCGGAATGCCGCATAAAGGCTGTCTCCGAGTGCAAGCGCCTCCGCCGGGGCCATGTCGGGTACCTCGTGAATTAGGCTCAGCCAGCCGGCATCGTCGAATGCGAAGCGGTAGTAGCCGGCGCCATCTGCGTTGGGATGTACGAGAGACGGGCAGCTGTCAGCATCGAGGTCAATCGTTTGCTCGGTTTCGCCTAGCAGGACGCACTGGCTCCCCTCTTCTCCGCCTGTCGAATAGGCAATGCACATCGGGACGTGCCATTGACCGGAGTTCGTCTCGATCGCCGACCCGAGCGGCGCATAACGCTGCTGGCTGACGACGAGCCGGGGATTCTCGGGATCCGTGCAGTCGAGGCGTGTCGACAATAACGGTACGCCCGGTTGTTCGATAAACGACTTGAAAGCGGATTCAATCTCGGCACGGTCGGAACCTTCGGCAACCGAAGCAATAAAATCCTCGGCGGTGGCCGTTTTGTCCGCGTGGCGCTTCATGTGCAGCCGGACGCCCGCCTGAAAGGCGTCCTCGCCGACGTAGCGCTCGAGCATCGCCAACACGCCGCCACCCTTCTGGTAGGTAATGCTGTCGAAGGCATCGCTGATGCTGTGGTTGTGGTCCACCGGCTCACGGATCTGGCGCGCGGCCGCGAGCGAGTCATTGCCCATGGCATTGAGTGCGCGCTTCTGGGTTTCGCGGTCAAATTCGCCGTCCGGCCAGTAGGCATCCGCAGCCTTGAACATGATCCAGCTCGCGAAGGCCTCGTTGAGCCAGATGTCGTTCCACCATTCGGGTGTGACCAGGTTGCCGAACCACATGTGTCCGAGTTCGTGGGCATGGACGGCGGTGTAACTGCGACGCTGGCTGATCGGCGAATTCTCGTCCAGCAGCACGAGATACTCGTTGTACGTAATCGCACCGATGTTCTCCATCGCACCACCGAATCCCCCGGGGACGGCGATTAAATCGAGTTTCCTGTATGGGTACGGTGTACCGAAGTACTGCTCGAGTACGGTAAGTAGTCCGTCGGTGTTCTCGAGCGCGTAGTCCAGCCGGTTGCCGAGGCCGCGGGCCGCGATTGCGCGGAGTGGCAACTCGCGATCACGGATCGCGTTCGCGGGGATCGTGCCGTAATCGACGAGATCGTAGGGCCCCACGGCGAACGCGAGGAGATAGGTCGGCATGGGCCGCGTCGTCTCAAAGACACGACGTACGTAACCGTCATCGAGTGCCTCCGTTGCGACCTCGGGCGTGGTCGTGATGGCCACGTGATCAGGGCGCGTCACGAGAGTGAGATCGAACGGCACCTTGAATGCAGGCTCGTCGAACCCCGGGAACGCTTTTCTCGCGGCGATCGGCTCCATTTGCGTGGCCGCGTAGGCGTCTTCGCCTCGCAGGACTCTGAACAGGCCGTTGGTACCGGTCTCGAATGGCCGGCGGAAACTGATGTCGAGCGTCACCGTCCCCGCGTCGACGGTTTGATCCAGCGATACCAGTGAAACGCCCGAGTCATGCTTTTGCTCGTAGGTTGCCGCCACCCGGTTACCTGCGGCGTCGGTAAGGACGATCTCATCGATCTCGAAACCCTTGCCGTGCAGCCACATGCTGTCGAGTGCATCGCTGACCCGCACATCGATCGACACCTTGCCGGAAAACGACTCCTGCGTGGGATCGATCCTGAGTTCGAGGCGATAGTGGGTCGGTACGACCGTGTTGCCCAGGCGTCCTGTGGGCGCCTCGGACTCGATCAACGCACCTTGATTCGCCGTCGAGGGCCGATCCTCCACCGGTGCATCGGACTTCGAGCAGCCGGCGACGAAGGCCAGGGTGAACAGGCAGGCTAGTACTATCAACGACCTGGATGCTTTCATTGTTATTCCTTATCTGTGTACACCAGACTCTACAGTCACTGCGTGTTGATCGCATCTTCGATACTCGATGCAGGGTTTAAACACGCGCGTAACCCGTACCGAATCCTTAGCGACGCGGCCTTAGACACATTTGAGTCTGTTTGGTTGCCAGGGGCGCAGCGGACTCACCATGCTCACCCCTTCTCAGTGCCCTCGTCGACCGCCGTTGCTCTGCCGCTCGGTTGAACCACCGATACGTGGATTTCTTGGAAAACTACGTGTTTGATTTTATTGTATTTGATAAGCAGCTACTGGGGCTCCTATTGCTTGAAACATACAACCGTACTGAACGAAGCGTAACTGGTTTACGCAACGCTCAAACACGGTCGCGGGCGCCAGCTCTGATACGACTGTCAATCGTTCAAGATCGTTCCGGCTATCGGGTGGCGGTGTACGAATTCGTCGCGGGCACGATCCCAATCCGAATCCGAGCTCGTATCATCGCTACAATCCGACAGGGTTTCGTAGCCACGCAGTGCACTGATCCAGTCGTTTTCGACATCATGGATTGACACAAAGAGCGACTGGCACGCCACTTCGTGAATCTCGTCGGTGCTACTGCTCACCGCGTCGATTGCGAGACCGAGGCCTGCGTAGGCAGCCCATGGAGTACCCGGGTGTTCCTCGGCGAGGGCGCGCAGCGCTTCGCGCCCCCGGTCGTCACCACCCCCAAGAAAGTAGTACCTGGCCGCGGCAGGACTCATAAAGCTGTTCGCAGCAGACTGATGTTTCTCACTGGACGGTGCGTCAACCTGAACGGTAACTCTACCGGATGTGACCTCTACATCGTCAACAAGATACTCGGCCTGGAAGGAGTACTGGCCTGGCATACCCAGCAGCCATCCGTCACGGCCAAAATACACAGGAATCGTCGCCGCGATAGCCTCACCGACAGCGAGCTCGACGTAACCTTTGCCACGACCGTCCCTGCGCACCGGCGGATCGTAGAACTGCTCATTGTCCAAATATCCGACCCGGATTCCCAGCAAACCATACTCGGGCGCGAGGAGATTGCGAACTTCGACAGACTGATCTGAACAATTCTTCAGTGACACCAGAAGCGCGAGCGGCTCCCCAAGCAGGATGCGATCCCGCGCACTGGTCAATTCAAAGCAATATGCTCCAACCGAATCGACCGCCCCACTGACCGATTCCGGGGCCTTATCAACCTCGGCGGCCTCACTCGCAGGACCGTCGCCGGGTTCGGGTGCACAGGCAACCAGCAGCAACAGCAACCACGATGCGTAGAAACGGGCGATCGAACTAATCAAAAGACCTCTCCAATGCTTCACTGTCAAGGAAATCCAGGTCCCTGCTGATGTGTTCATTCTCGCCAAAATCGTCACGCAGTGATTTCGCCTCGGTCTCCCTGCCCTCGGTTTCCAGTGCTTCGATCAGCTTATGCTGGACGCGCTTCAGGCTCACACCCGGGACGTTATCGAGGTCGTCCAGGCCTCGTAGGTAAATCTGCGCTTCATCCAGACGGGGTTCGGGTACCGCGCCGCCGTCGACAGTAGGCCGCAGCGCTTCGTTCGCCAGGGCCAGCCGCGCCGCATCGGCCTGGACGGCATCGGGATACTCCTCGACCAGGTCCCTGAGCCGACTCGCGCCGTACTCAAGATGATCCCCCCCTCCCATGTACAGGTAGATCCCCTGCTCCGTTCCCAGTCCGATGCCGCCTTTCGAGAACATCATTCGGCCGGCACCGCTCGCAGATCCGGCACCAGGCGCTTTGACCGAGATTCTCAGCGTTTCGCTGCGTATCACGTCGCTCGAGAACTCGGCATCGGCAGGAAACGTCGCTTGAATCTCGTAATTCCCCGGCATCTCGAACGTCCAGCCGTTGGAACCGAAGAAAACTTTGGCATCGTCAATCATTACGTCTTTCGGCGGCAGCGTCCGGCTCAAGCCTGCCATGCGCGCTTCCCTGAGCACGGGCGGGGTGAACGGCCGGAATTCCTCCTGACCAGGGCCACGTACCAGCACGCTCAGGAAGCCATACTCCGGGGACAACAGGGGAATCACGTCCCGCGACTCGTCGCCCGCGTTGACGACTGCAACAGTCAACGTTACAGGCTCGCCAACGACGTACGAGTCTTTAACGGACTTTATTAGTAATCGTAGTGGTGTCTTGCCACTGACATCGTTCACGGGCGCCAGCTTGGTGCGTATTGCTGCCGATGCGTTGATCGAAGCTCCCCTGCGCAGCATTGACGTGTCATCCGAGACGATTGAGTAATTTTCGCGCGGAGACGTCTTGTGCCGATCCGCGTGTGACTGCCCGATCAATCCGAACGGGAGGTTTCCAGCACCGGGAGCAACAAGTCGTTCCGGATGTGCCGCGAGATGCTGTGCGCTCGACTCGCTGAGACGCCACAGAACGGTATCGGTCAGGCTGTAACTCTCGACAGTCGCGCTGCGCGTAAAGCTTGCTCCATCCCAGTCCGTGTGGTGCAGGTTGAAGACGTGGGCGAGTTCGTGAGCGCTCGTAAGCAGCATCTCCCGCGTGACTCCGCCCGGCATCTGCTCATGGGCCGATTCGAAAACGGCAAATGACTCACGCGGCGCATCGTTCTCGTCATTGGCACCGAAGTCGAACATGATGCCGAGTGTATCCGGAGAGTCGTCGTCTTCAGTCACGACGAGCATGTAAATATGCTCCTCGCCATCTTCCGGTATCAGTGACCGGTGTGTGTTCAGCAGAGCATGCAGGTCGGATAGGCGCAGAGAATCGACCCGTGTGATGTCCGTCTGGTCCTCGACAATTCGCATCTCGACGCCGGCAGCACGATAGATTCCGGCCAGCGACACACTCTCCCCACCAATAGTCTGCTCGGTCAGTATCGGGCGCGTCCCCTGCATGCTGTCTATCTCCAGCAGCACGCGCCTGTTCGTAGCTTGCTGCTGGGCGCCGGCACCAGCCTGTCCGGCCGTGGGAGCTGGTGGCGGAAGCATTGCCCGCAGTAGCGAATTTGACGCCATCGGTTCCATTCTCGACACCGCCGACCGCCTCGCCGCAGCGCCGTCGCCCGGTGTTTTCAGTATTGCTTCCAGCTTCTCTGATTCTGAAACCGCGATATGCAAGAGCTCCGCACCGTATCGATCCATTACCGCATCAATATCGTCCGACCCGAACAGCGCCCGCAGCTGTGCGGCCAGCTCGTCGGGCTCGCGATCCGTAACGCGCGACAACAGCAGTAAATTCGTTTCCGGCGCCCTCGCCCTGCGGGCCGCAGTCTCTGGCGATGGCAGGGGGCTTTGCAGCAGCGCGGCAACGTCCAAAATTCCTGAACCATAATTGTCGGAATCCCAGCCATCCGGCTTGTGTGCGGTTCGCTGCAGCATGTCCAGGAACAGATCTTTTCTCGTGCCTTCGCCGTATGCGTCGCGTATCGCTTGCTCACCGTGGTACGCGATCCACAATGCCGCAGCCGCCGCCGTGTACGCAGTCGCGAAGGAAGTCCCATCGCCTCGCTCGGTGTAGGTTGGATCGTTATCCGGCGAATCGAGCCTCGCAACGTGAACGCGCTCACCAGGTGCCGAGATGTCGACGGAGCGTCCGCGCGACGAGCTTTTCCACGGCGTGCCTCGGATATTCGTCGCGGCAGCTGCGATCGTCGCATCATAGATAGCCGGGGCGACGACGAACCTGACACAATTGCCTGCGGCGGCCACCGGTATCACCTCACGTCGTACAGCATCCCGCAGCGCGCGTTCGAGACCGAAAAACGCCCCGCCGCCGAGGCTCATCGAGATTACATCGCACTGTGCATCGACCGATCGTCTAACGGCTTTGGCAACGTCGCTGTCGAGAAAATTGATGACGCTCTTGACGCTGCGCATCGGCACCAATGTCGCCTTGGGTGCCAGGCCCGTGATTTTGCCGGGTGGCAGAACGTTACCGCTCGCATCCAGACCTCCCGAACTCGCAATCACGCTTCCGGTCGCGGTTCCGTGACCGCGATGGCCATCATAATCCAGCGGATCCTGTGCGTTATCGTCCCCGTCGAGGATGTCATAGTCGCTGTCGCGATCGACTCGATCCAGTTCTTCGTGTTCCGACCAGCCCGTGTCGATGTGGCAGATGCGGACGCCTTCACCGAACCGTTTGCCGCCTGGCGGCGGCGTCAGTTCCCACGCTTTGTCGGCGTTTACCGCCAGTAAGGACCAGGCCGGATTCGCTGTTGCTTCGTCGTCGTTGCCTTCCTGACAAAACACCGCGCGCTCAGTCGGGGTGACCAGAACATCCTCGTTGTCAGGTTCGACGCGCAGGAAATCGCCAGCATCGCGCAGATCATAAGCAACATCCCAGATCGTCCGGTCATTGCTCTCCGCGCTCGCATGAACCGTAAAGATCTTGCCCATGGAGTAGGGATCGTCTGCCGGATCGACATCGGGAAACAGCGGCTCCACTTCGATTGATCCGCCAAACACCTCCGTTGCGGCCCGCTCCAGGTCGACTTGCTGTTGTTGAGGCTGCAGCTCCACCACCAGGCGATAGTCCGCGAGGACGATTGGTGGCGCCGACACCAGGAGCGTTATCAACAAGCCGCGGATCAATTGGCCTTTTTTCACGTGGAAATCGCGGCAACCGAATGAACGGTTGTGAGCACCGTTGGGCACCTGCCGTCAGTCCGCACGTTCCTGCATTTTTCGTAACAGCGCCTCGGCTTCCGAATCGCGAACGCCGTTAGGCGCGCGTCAATGAACTCGCTTTTCAACGGCATCTCTTTGGTCCCTTTGACACAGCGCTTGCAAAATGATCGGCCGAGTCTCGGAGGATCTCCGGCCAGGCTCGCTCCCAACAACAGACATGACCGAATCCAGGTTTTTCAATCAGCTCGACGCCGGGGTGCAAGCTCGCATACGCAGCGGCTGTTGCCGGCGGCACGATATCGTCATCGACACCGATGTACTGCAGGTGTGGGATGTCGCCATTCCTCGACTGCGTCATCGGGTTGATCGAGCCATCTTTGCGCCGACCGTAATGACGCCTTTGACACCCTCGACTTCGGATTCCAGCAACACGGCAAGAACACCTCCGCCGCTGTGGCCGATCAGAACGACGTCGGCGTAAGACGGCGATCGTAACTGCGCGATGACGGCCGCCATACTGCGGACGACTTCCGCGCCGTATCGTTGCGAAGTCCAGAGACTCGGGTGGCAGCGTCCTGATGACGCATCCATGCCAAAGTAGCAGGGTCGCCCCACGTAGGCCACGGTACCGTGATCGGCGTCCATCAGCCTTATTGCCAGCATATCGCGTGGCGTCGGGTCGGCGCTGGGCAGGTTGCCGGCCCACGGTATGCCGTCACCTTCGATATATATGTGCAGGGATCCGGAAGAAGAGGCTGCGGGGCGCTCGACCACCAGGTGTTCGAAGCCATCACCCTCCAGCTGACGCACGGTCATCTCGTGCCGCGCAGCGTAATCCGTGATGCTGTAAGGCGCACAGGCGGGAGCCGCGAACAGTGCGAACAGCACGGCCATCGAGCGGCGTGACCGGCCATACCTGCTTGTCCGCATGCTCCGCAATAGCGAATAGCAGCGCTTAGAGTGACTGGCTCGTCGCAGCCGACATGTTGCCCGGGAACAGCGGAGCGGGCAGATAGAACACACCGCTCTCGTGACCGGCGCTACGTAAGTGACCGAACTCGGGAGCCTGCTCGAAATTCTGCTTCTCGGCGAGGAACATCACTTTTCCGGCAAGCCGCTCGAAGATCGTGTGCGCCGAAATAATACCCTCATTAGCAGTCAAAACATCGAGGAAAGCGCGCGCGAAGACCGAATGATCACCGCCGCCACCGTCGAGTACCGGCGCGGTGCCGCCCGATGTCAGGACGAAGCGCGAACGTTTTCGTTCCGTGTACTCGGGCAACATGACGTTAAACATCTGAGCCTCCTCGCTTACCGGCAGGATGCCCTCGCCATCACGGCTCAAGACCTTGCCCGCGAAACAGGAGTCAGCGACCACCATAATCTGCTTCGTGATGCTGTTTTTCATGTAACGCTCGATCTGGCGCGTTTCGAACAACGTGCGCGGGCTGTTGTGTTGCGCGTCGACGGGCGCCCAGTAATACGCATTGTCGGTGCGCGAATCAGACAGGATACCGTGGCCGGCGTAGTAGATCAGGATACCGTCCTTATCGTTGCTCGGATCGTCATCACTCTCATGGTGATAGAAGATGCGCTCGAATTCGGTCTCGAGCGTCTCCTTGTCAGCGTTGCGCAGGATCTTGACCTCAAACCCGTAGCGCTCGCGCAGGACGTTACCAATCGCTTCGACATCGCGGATCGGCGTCTGCAGGTCTGAAAACCTTTCATTTTCGTAGTCTTCATTGGCTATCAGCACGGCATAATAATTGAGGTGGTCGAGCGCCGAACTCCTGGCCACTTCGAACCTTTTTTCCTTGCTGTATACCGTCGGTGCCGACGCAACATCGCCGACACGATATTCAAATTCCTTGGTGTCACGCTTGCCGTTATGATCTACGGCTTCGATGCGAATGAGCTTCGTCTGCGCGTCCAGTTTCAGGGTTTGCGTGAATGCATTGTGCTCATCGAACGGCACCTGCCAGCCGTCGATCGTCAGCTCCGCAAGGCCACCAGGCGCATCGACCCGACCACGGATGATCCGGGTCTCGCTGGTACTGGTAGCCGCAATCACGGAAATACCGCGTGTCGGTTGTGCCGACCGCGTCAGCTGACGCGTCGCGACCAACGACGCGTCGTCGGGTTCGATCATGACGATGCTCGGCCCGGAAAACTCGACCAGCTTGACCTGCGCAAGCTGTTCCAGCTCATCGATTTCCGCCTCGTAGCGTTGGGACTGCTGCGTTAGCCGGTCGATTTCAGCTGTCAGCCGATCGACGCGCCGCCGCTCGGCATCAAGCTCGTCCTGTTTGTTGACCAAAGCCGCTTCGTCGGCATTGCTCGTCGCCCTGGCCTGCAGGAGCTCGTCCTGCAGTTCAGTGTATCGCTTGCGCTGCAACTCCAGGTCGGCCTTGGCATCGGCAAACTGAGCATTAGCCGCGGCCAGTTTGTCTTCCAGCTGTTCGCGTTCTGCACGACTTTGTGCCACCGCATCGCGGAGTTCCTGGATGGCTTCGCGCTGGCGCGCCGCCGTGTCCGAAACCTGCACCTCGTATTTCTTGAACTCCTCTTCCGACTTTGCGATTTGCGCATGCAGCGCGTCCAGCTCCTGGCGCGCATCGCGTAACTCTGACTCACGCTGGTCAAGGACTGCCTCGACCGAACGATCGCCTGCCGCCAGGCGGCCCTCGAGGGAAGAGACTTCCTCCTCGAGCCGCGCGCGAGCGCTCGTCACTTCTGCGAGTCGCCGGTTTGTCGCGACGAACTGATCCTGCGATTCGGTCAGCAACAGCTGCAAGCGGTTCGACTGTGCCTGTTCGCGTTCCAGGGTCGCGCGCAACGCTTCGAGTTCGACACTCTGGGTGGCCAGCCGGTCGATGTCGCCCTGGTGCCGTCCCGTCTCCTGCTCGGCGCGCGCCACGACCGCGCGCAAGTGCTCGATCTCCGCGTTGCGTGCTGCGATTTCAGCGTCGGACGACTGGTCTGCAGCCGCCGCGGCCGCGATCTGTGCGTCGAGCTGTGCCTGCGTCTCGGCATGCGCTCGCTGCAGCGCCTCGAATTCCGATTCGCGGCTATGTGACTGTTGTTCCAGTATGCTTATGCGCGCCGTCAATGTGGCGACCCGATCCTCGTTCGACGCCGCATCGTTCGCAAGTGCCTGGTATAGCGCTTTCTGCTCCTCCGCCTCGTCCAGTGATGCCTCAAGTTCACTCACGCGCTGACGCTGCGCGTCCAGTTCATTCGAGCTTGCCTTCAACCTGTCGCGGTCCTGTTCGGTACGCAGGTTGGCAAGCAGATCCTGAAACCGGGTCTCCTTGTCCTGCAGCGCCTGGCGCTGTGCGGCCAGCTGCGACCGGCCGAACTCGACTTCAGCGCGGGTTTCGGACAGTCGTTCCTGCAGTTTCGCTGCCTCGACTTTCTCATCGGCGAGTTGCTGGCGGAGCATGCTTAGCTCGTCGCTTTGCGCCTGCAGCACGACGATACGAGACTGGTAATCGCGGATCTGCGACTGCTGGTCGTTCAGGTCCGCCTGAAGTCTACGAATGCTATCCGCGTTGCCGCCGTTTCCCGCCAGTGCATCATCGAGTGCCGCCCGCGCGGTTGTCAGTTGATCGCGGGCTGCCTGCAGCTCCAGCTCTACAGCAATTTTTTGCCGGCGCACCTCGTCGACCTCGGCAACCAGTGTCTGTATGCGTTGATCAGCGCCCTTGACCGACGTCGGATCGAGCGGAATCGGAATGTCGGCACCGAAGGCTTGCGAATACAGGGACTGCGCCCTGGCCAGGTCCCGCTCGACACCCTGACCGGTCTTGTACAGGTGAGCGAGACTGATCATCGCAGTGGCGTTGCCGGCATCCGTGGCCCTCTGGTACCAGGTCGCGGCGGCCGCGAAGTCGGGTTCCCGGCCCAGGCCCTTTTCGTAGATTTCGCCGACGTACAACATCGCGTCGACGTCATCCATCTCGGCCTGGCGGATCCAGTGATTGAGAGATGTGTCGTAGTTCGCTCGATCGAACAACAGGTAGTCCCCGCCGCGGATCTCGCACTCGGAGGCGATGGTACGAATCGGGCGACCGGGCATCTGGTAGATGTTCCCGCCCACGCGGCGAATCGATCCCGGCAGGAGACAATCAACGATGCCCTTCGGGGCCTCGTAGGCGCTTTCGGCGAATGCCGGCGCGCTCACTACCATGGACAGCACAGCCGATGCTGCCACCACAGTCAAATGCGGTAACTTGACGTATCTCGTATCGCTCATGGCACCCAACCTCTGAATGATTATCATTCTCGTTTGAGTCTAGTCCAAATCCCGGCCTTTAGCGAGCGGTTCCGTAGCCGAATGTCACGGGTTTCGGCGGCCAGACTCGTACAAGCCGTTGATTTCCTGTTGCCGGTCTGGCCGCGCGCCAGAAATAGCCGCTGCTGCTAGAACTGTCCCCGGAGCCCCACCGTCAAGGCATAGGCGCTCAGGTAACTGTGACCAAGCAGACCCTCGAGCATCAGGAAGGACTGGAAACCGCGTTGCGTGGTTGCCCCGATACCTAGCCCGACGACGAAGTAGTCGGTCTCGGGGGCCTCGGAAACAAGATCAAAGCAGGATACGCAGTCGCCGAATCCCGTTGAGAAGTCTGCTACTCCTTCCTCCGCTAAAGCGTCTTCCAATGCGTACTTCGCACGAATCACGCGCGGTTTGTCTTCGAATTCGTGGAACCACTCGGCGCTGAACATCGGCCGGATCGAGCCGAAACTGGTGTTGAAGTTATTGCTCAGCTGGATTCCAACACGGCTGCGCACTGAATCTATGGTCTGTTCGTCAAACGCGAGCTGCATGCCGTCCGGCCCCGTCGCCCCATTACCACTGTCGACCTCGGCGAAGCGATCGATCGTCACGCGATCGTAGGTCAACCCGATGTAGGGGTCGAACACTACGCTGCCGCGATAAAACGCACGCCCGAGCGTGAGCGCTGCCGACAGGGAGTCGCCGTCAGGCGCCGCGGACATGAATCTCTGCTGGTCGACAACCCCCGTATTGGCCTGATCGGTGTTATTCGAGAAATAAATAAAATTCCGGGCCATGTCGAACGACTGCGTGCCGTAGCCCGCCAGCAACGAGAAGTAGACATCATTCTGCGACGAGAGATCGTAGAAGAACGTGCCATTGACGCTGTCCGTCTCGATCTTGCCGCCCTCCACGACTGGCGTATCGATGCCCGGTATGGCCGCGTTCTGCATGTCGACTTCATAGCTGTTGTAACCAAGCGCGAAGCCCCAGACCTCGTTGCCGTTGCGGCGATCGATGCCAACGGTAAACCCGTACTGAGTGTAGTCGAAGCCGTTCTCCTGGCCGGCGAATCCGGCCGCCTCAGTCGGATCCCTCTCGCCCGACGTATAGGTACCGCGCACGAACCAGCCCCAGGGACCGAAAGGCGATGCGGCGCTGTCCGCCGCGGCGCCGCCGCCGGAACCGTACATGAATTCGCCACCGTTCGCTGCAACCGACGTAACCGATGCCGAGGACCCGCCACGCAAGGCTTCGAGGCGCGCACCGATCGTGGAGAACTGGTCGTAGGACGCAGTCTGCGACAGGTTCGCACTGGCCTGCACTTCCTCGCCATTGACCTGCTGAAACGCGGCGAGCAATTCCTCATCGGTGGAATAGGTCAGTGTGCGTGCCCCTGGAACTGGCGCGTCCGGGTTGTTGTCGAAGTTGCGATCGCCGGCAGTGGTTACCAGTTCGTTGCAGCGCAGGAATAACTCTGTTCCCGAAGGGTCCAGAAGATTCTGGTTCTGGGCCAGACGCCCGCAGGTCCGCTGAACGGCCAGCGCCGACTGCCCGAGGTTGGTATTCGTCAAGCCCTGTGCACTGATAAAATTCGGAATGTCGACCGGCGTCTGAGCCAGCGCAACCGACGCGCCGAGCATTTGAATCCCCGCAAGGACCGCGATTGCGGTGAAACGACGAATGTCACCAAAAGAAAAATTACCTGAATTCATATCCCCGCCCTTCCCTTATATTTTTGTTCGATTACAGGAGGCATGCGCATCGACCTGCAGTCTGGCTATGCGGCTTAGGGAAGCCTAGTTCAAAGCGCTGCGTTCAACAAGACATGTTGCGGTGCAATATGAAAACGCTGATGGAACTCGGTCCAATCTTCAGGGGCTGTTGGCCGCCCGTACGCGCCCGGCGAGGTCGTTTGCGTCGCTGTATCTTGCAATAAATTGATCGGCAATTGTTGTTACAGCGTCGTAAACGGTATCCGCGTTACCGTGGTGCGTCCCGACCGAGTAGTCTTGCCATACCGTCACGAAGCTGGACGTGATTCCACCCTGTGGTTGCGGATAGCTCGCAACTCGCCAGAAGCCGAGCGAGACGTAATACGCGTCATGCTCAATGACGACATCGACCAACAATACTTCCTCGTCCTGTCCGGAAATGGTGGGCCGAGCCAGGATGCCGGCAGCGCCGAGTTTTTCCGTGACCGCGCCGGCTAACCCGGCCTTCGACAGACCCATGCCCTGCGCTGCTGACGTCATATCCGTGACGGCGAATGCCAGTTCAGCAGCATTGTCGACCCGCAGACCGTCCGCGGCTGTGGTGTTGAGAAACACCGCTAACCATACCGCCAGGCTGATGCGTAGCAGATTCAGGCGCTTCGTGGACAGTCGGCAGCTACCTTGGGGCAAAATGGTCACGAATTCGGGCATTGGCGGATCTATTGGTCGAACTCGACGCATATGCTAAGACCTACGTGACGAGCCTGCCGTGACGCAACGCACGCTATAAACAGCGGTCGACTACACTTCGAGGGGGAAAATACACGAGAAGCACGTCATTGCGGTCATCACTCGATCCTCTCCGGCAACTCTGGCGATTGCTTTCCGATAAACAGCAGCGGTTTATCACGAACGCTTTTTTGAGGCGCTTCAGCCGGCATAGGAGTATTATTTCTGACAGCTCGTGGACAGGTTGGAGAACGATCGGTAATCTGTAAGGTAGAAACGGGCGGATTAGCGTGTCAGAGGGGTCGGCGCGTCGTTCATCTCTCATGCCGATGGACAAGCTGCCGAATAATAAAGAGAAGATGTCTGTTTCGGGCGCGGCTATGAACATTTTCGGATTGTCTCGATTCGTTTTGAGCGCATTGGTGGTGGCAGCAATATTGCTTGCCGCGGTACCGGCGCGGGGGCAGGCAGGCTCAATGCTCAGCCCCTACGAGCGATATGAGTACGCGCGCGCTAATGGCAATTTCGCGGCCGCGGCGGAGTTCGGGCAGCAGAGCGTCGACGCCGCGATCGAAGAGTTCGGACCGGATTCGCCGGAAGTCGTTAAAGCCCTCGTTCGCCTCGCGCAAGTCCAGCAGCAGTTCGGGCAACTGGAAGCCGCGGAAGACAACGTCAAGCGAGCGCTTTCGATCAGCGAGCGTGCACTTGGCGAGGATCATCCGGATCTCGTGCCATTGCTCGAGCTCCTGGCCAGCATCTACCGCGACCAGGGCGATCTCCACAGCGCAGCGGAATACATTTCAAGAACACTGAGCATCGAATGGGCTTTGTACGGCGAACAGAGTGATATCGTCCTGACAACTCTCGGCGAGTTGCGCGATATCTACGAGGAATCGGGACAGACGGACAAGCAGATCGAGATCGAGGCCAGGATCGCCTCGGCAACCGAGCGTTCTCGCGACATCGGGATACTCGACGACGGTCCGCGGCGTTACGCGGAGGAAGACGGTTACGCGACAGTACGCGTTTTTTATGGCACGGACCGCGCGCCCACTGGCTATTCGAAGCCTGGACAACACTATGGTAGCGATCGAGGTGAACTCGAGGTCGGCTACCTCGATGTCAGCATTCCCGAGACGCACAAATACGGCGAACTCGAAACCGAGAGCCCCTTTTCTATTTATACCTATGTGCTCGGTGAGGAGGCGAAGAAACGCCGCTTCGTATTGCTGCAATCGGTCGTGCCTCTGGATCAGGACGATTTCTACGAGCAGCTGGACCAGTACATTATCAATTCGCCCTCCAACGACGTCTTCCTGTTCATTCACGGCTACAACGTGACATTCGAAGATGCCGCACGGCGCGCTGCGCAGCTGGCCTACGACCTCGACTTCGAAGGCACGCCGATGATGTACAGCTGGCCGTCGCGAGCTTCGACGGCCGCTTATATTGTGGACGAGGCCGCGGTACGGCCAAGCGGGCGCAAGCTCGCCCGCCTCCTCGACGGGATCGTCCACGAGACCGCCGCGGAACGTATCCATCTTGTCGCGCACAGCATGGGCAATCGTGCGCTGATTGAAGCGTTGCAGGCATACATGCTCAAGCATGGCAGGGACGAGTCGCTGGAAGCCTTCGACCAGGTAGTGTTTACGGCACCCGACGTTGATTACGACTATTTCCTGGACGCCGTTGATGCCGTTTCGAGCGCGGCACAACGCATAACGCTATATGCGTCGGAGAACGACCTCGCACTGAAGTCGTCGCGGATCCTTCACGGCGCGGCGCGAGCGGGCCTTGCCGGCGACCCGATCATCAGCCATTCCGCTATCGACACCATCGACGTGTCGGGCATCGATGCAGACATCCTCGGTCACAGTTATTTTGCCGTTAACGAAGGGGCGATCTACGATCTGTTTCGGTTGTTCTGGCGCGACGATCCGCCGCCGAAGCGCTGCAGCATGGATGAGCACCATACGGCCGGGACCCGCATCTGGCTGTTCGATCCGGACAATTGCCGCGGCAGCGACCTCCTCGAGGCCGGCTTGCTGTACAAGCGATTCGGCGCCGACGCCCTGCCGCGGATCGAGCAGCATATCGCGAAGATGGATGATGATGACGACAAGCAGGAATGGGCAGCCATTCTCGATCGCCTGCGCTTGCTTATGGAGTTTCAGAAATGAATCGACATCTCGGCATACTCGTTGGGGCTACGGTACTGACCGTATGCGTCTCCCTGGATATCCGCCCGGCCGACGCGGCTAACCTTCCGCCCGGCGTCGAAATACGCGCATTCCTCAACGATACGTGCATTGTCTCGGACGAACCCTACTACCTGCCGCCATTTGAAGACGAGCAAGTTGAAAAGGGTCTCGAATTACCAGGTGTGATCGTCGGCAAAGCCGCTTTCGCGTTGCTAAACGGCATCATCATGATCACGGGGTCGGCCCTCGAGAACCTGTCGCGACAGAAAGATCTCCATTACGTCGCGGCTTACGACTTCGACCTCTACCAGGTGTCACTGGACGAGTCTCCTTCCTACTCGCTGAATGACAGCTTGTCATGTGTGACCGTTGTCGTTGCCAGCTTCGAACCCCCCGATGCCGACTGCATGCATCGCTATGTCCCGAAACAGGTTCGGCCCGCTGATACATCGGACAATCAACTCGATTCCAGAGTCGTCCGTGAAGATCGCTCGCTCGAGAACATCCTCCGCCGCGCCAATGTCTGCGTCAACAGCGAGCCGTATTCCGTTTATGAAGGGCGACTGTATTTTTCTGAAGATCGCACGGCATTCCAGATCCAGAGTGCGGGCCTGTGGGTAAATTCGCTGCTCAGCACCAAGAAAGACCGGGCCGACAGGGTCGTTATTTACATGTTCGACATTTCAGAACCTGGCCTGGATGCGAAAGCCCGCACGATACTAACTGCTGCCGTACCGGTCGGTTCGATACGGGCTGGGACGACCATCGAGGATAACAGCCTCGCGCCGGAATCGGACTGGCTGCAGGTGCCGCCAATGTCGTGGCAATCTGCCCAGGCCTATGAACGCGATACTGCTGTTCACCAGGACGTCTATGCGGAAATACAATCGCTCGAGCGGTCCATCAAACGCAACATTCGCGTGCGGGAAGGTCTCAATGGCCGTCTGAATGAGGCCAGCCCAAATGTCAGGGAGACGATGCAGCGCCAAATAGAAGAAACCGAGTTCACCATACTGCACATGGAATCCCTGCTCGATGCGCGCAGGGCCGAGTACAATGACCTGCCCAGGCAAGAGCGCTCCTACATGCCGGTGACCATCGGTGTCGGCGTTATCGAATCCCGGACCGAGAAGCGCGCGCTGGCCACCCTGGCCGGCTTCCTCAAGGATCACCGGGTCAAGATTGCGGACGCCGCAAGTAACGCGATCGGTTTCGAGCGATCCCTGGACGCTGAGGGCGGCCAAGGGGAGCCAACGCAGGGGTCCGAACTCGAACGCACGAGGACGTTGTATTTCGACGCCCGTGTCGCAGTCGAGGAAGCGAGGACTGCCGGCAGCGAAGACATAGCAGCGCTCGAAGAGCAGCTGTCGCAAGCGAGGGATGCCTACAACAAGGCGCGAAGGAATGCCGGGATACCACCCATTGACTGACTGCTATTAGATATAACCTGACATGCGGAAACTGACAACATCGATCACGGCGGCCCTGTTCCTCCTCCTCGCCCTGGATCTGCCCGCCGAGCAGCGGGCCCTGCTGGTCGGTGTCGGGAAGTACTCGGTTCCGGGCATCGACTTGCCGGGCATCGACCTGGATCTCGAGCGCATGCGCGAAACGCTGAATATCATGGGCTTCGAGGACGAGCAGATTCGAAGTCTAATGGACGATAAGGCAACATCGAAGAACGTCACGCGGGAGTTTGAAACCTGGTTGCGCAATGGGGTTAAGCCCGACGATCGCGTCGTCTTTTACTATAGCGGCCACGGTAGCAATAACCCGGATTTCGACGGCGACGAAGAGGATGGCGTCGACGAGGTTCTCGTCACGCATGATGTGCGCCGGATTATGAAAGACGGCAAGCGTGCATTGACGGGCGTCGTGGACGACGACACGCTGGCCAGGCTGATCGAGGCCATACCGAGCAAGAACATCTTGATCATCGTCGACGCTTGTCATTCTGGTACCGTAACGCGCGATGTGATGATGGATAATCTAAGTCTCGGCGCCAACCCAATATTTACAAAGTCTTTCGCCTACTCTGGCATGCCTGAAGGCCAGGCGTTCGTTATCGACAAGGAATTCACCAGGAGCGTCGACTCGAATTTCGTCTCGATATCTGCTGCCGGCGACGGTGAAAAGGCAATCGGTACGACCAGTGGCGGCGTGTTTACGATAGGACTGACCAATGCGATTCGCGAGGCGGCGCAGAAAGGGCAGACAAGGACAATTGTCGAACTGCGCGATTCTGCGGCCGAATACATACGCGGACACGTCGATGAATGGGCAATTCACAATCCGCAGGTCTTCGGCAGCGAGCAACTGGCCAGTGGCGCCATGGAAATTCTGCCGCTTGCAGACGGCAATGGCCCGAACCGTAAGAAATTGCTCGACATGGTTGCCAAACAAGACCGGCCGTTCGATATGGGCGCCAACAAGGAAATATTCTCCCTGGGGGACCCGGTAGAGCTAAGTATGACGATCCCTTTCGATGGTTATCTGAACGTAATAACCGTCGACTCGCAGGACAACGCTACCGTCTTGTTCCCGAATGCCTACCACGCCGATCATGCGGTGAAGGCAGGAGAATTCCGAATTCCGACCGAGCAGATGGAATTCCAGTTGCCTGCGTCAGAGCCGATAGGCTCCACTCTCATCGTCGCCTTCGTCACCGCGGACCCCGTGAACTTCTACACGAGTACGCTCGATGACCGAAATACCGACGGCAGTATCGACGTAGCGCTTGCGTCAATGTCGCATGTTGCGACTCGGGCTATTCAAGTTGCGCCGCGCAAGAAAGAAATGTACGCCACGAGAATTGAAGTAGACGTGCAGCGTTGAATCGAAACCAGTTATTGGGCGATAGCCTGGCGCCCAACGGTCCTCCTGCGCTTGCCGTACAGACGCCTGCAACGTTCGCTAACGCCGCATGCTCCGGCCGAACCGGTAAGGCGCGGAACGCGGGATGCACCGCTCCCGCGCTAACGCTCAACCACGAGGGCTACATCAAACCCGATACAAGGACCAGTGCGGCGATTATCACCAATATCCCAACGAGGATATTACGATCCCTGGCATCTTGCTCGGCGTGTGCGCGTTCCCATTCTTCCCACTTAGTCACTGTCTTCGTCCCTATTGCGCCTCGCAATTTCAATTGTAATTAGATGACGAAAGACAGCATTTGAACAGCCGGAATTTCACGTATTTCCGGGGGGAATCTACTAGCTTGTTTTTGATGGCGGCGCCGACCGGTCCGGCCGTCACCGCGGCCCTCGAAGCGGATCCGTCCTGCTAGTCGGCGAATCGCTGTGGCTGGACGCCTCCCATCGCGCCCAGCGCGCTGAGCTCGCCGACCTCGACGATGGCGTCCGCGGGTACGCCGTTTCGTTTCGCCGCTTCCCGGATTTCTTCGGCGCTCGATGCCTCGTAGAGACAATACGTTTTCTTCTTGTCGGCGCTCAGAAACGAAATCAGCCACTTGACGCCGACCTCGTCATTGATGCGATTTATGCTGGCGGCACCGTCCTCTGTGACTTCCAGCTTCTCCGCAAAATTGCGTTCAACCATGAAAACGGGCATGGGGCCCTCCTGTATCCGTACCGTATTTGATCGAATGGTATACGAAGTTCGGTCATGCTTCAGCCGACGCCATTCGCATTTTCAGACCAATCAGCCCGAGCTTGCCCGCGGCTGTTGCCGCAGCATCCAGCATCGCGTTGGCCCGCTCGACATCCTCCTGCCGGCCTCGGCGAAACAGCATGCAACTGTACTGGTACTGCGAGTGCGCGAGCCACCCGTCGGCAGACATTTGCGAATCGAGCTCGATGGCACGCTGGAAATGGGCTGCCGCGTCGTCCCAGCGCGATAGTACGGACGCCAGCTGCCCAAGGTACCGTGCGGTCGCGCCCAGGCACACGGACGCATTGCCGACGACGACGGCCAGATCCCGATACGGGAGCAATAACTCGTAGAGCACCTCGGCATTACTACGCGCCTCGAGCACGCAACAGGTCTCGGCCAGATAGGTAAGGCTCGTTTGCCATAATGAGTCCCGGGGAATGGCTCCGAACCGGTCCGCAGCAAGCAGCCCGAACTCCCTGTGCGCCTTGTCCAGTTCGCCGATATCGGCATATATGAGAGCCAGCCCCGGCCGCCATGCGGCGGCATCGCCCTGCTCATTGAGAAAGTGCTGAACCACCCGGGCGATTTCGGCCAGGCGTCCCTGCTCCCGGCGGATCGTGAACATCTGGACACCCATGACGCCTTCGTTGTTGTCCACGCCGAGCGTCTGCCCGGTCTCGAAAGCCGCCATCGTCATTTGCTCCGCCCGCTCGAACCGGGCGGCCTGGATCAGCGGCGCTACCGACATGGTCTGGTGACTGTACTCGTAGAATGGCTCGGCGATTTCCGAACTCAGCGCTCCGAGCGCTTCGAGGTCCCGCTGCCAGCCTTCGACGTCGCCAAGTGCCACGAGGTCGTAAATACGAAACGCGTGCAGCTCCATCTGCAGGTACCGTTCCTCGATGTGTTCGGCGATGCCCAGCATTTCGTCGATCAGCCGCACTCTTTCCTTGATGCCCTCCGGGTCGCGGTCCAGGTTCAGGCGTGTGCGCAACGACTCGACGAGCGCGCGCGGGCTTTCAACGCGACGCGCCATGGCGATAGCGCCGTCGAGAAGGGCCATCAGTTCGTGTCGTGGCTTGCTGCTGATCAACGCGCGCGCGAGATGTGCCGTCAGCAGCACGCGCAGCTCGCTGTCGCCCTCGTCCAGTGCCTCGAGTGCGCTGGTCAGGAGCTTCACGGCCGTGGACTCCAGCAGGTTGCAGCGCCAGCGCGGCTCGTCGTAGCCGAGCGCCGCGCGCGCCAGTGCTTCCGGGATGCCCAGCCTGGCCGCGAGTTCGGCAGTCTGCTCGAAGGTCTCCATGGACTCGGCGAACTGGCCCACGTGATGCTGAGCCTGGCCGACCAGGAGATTCAGATCGAGGAGCAGCCGGGAGTGTCCGGAAATGTCGCCGACCTGCTCAAGCGCCGCAATCCCGCGTTGGGCAAGATTCAGCGCCTCGTTGCAGGCATAGACGCGCGTCGCGCGCTCGCCGGCCAGCAGGTAGCACTCCGCCGCCCGGGCATACAAGTGGGCGCACTCGTAGTGTCGCGCGAGCTGCACAGAGACTTTGGACCTCCGGCCCTCGTAGAGCGATTCGAGAATGGCCGCAACGTCCTCGTGCAGCTGCTCGCGTTCGCTCTTACCCAGGGTTTCGTAGAGGTACTTCTGGAACATGTGGTGCCGGAAGCGGAAACGTGAGATGCGATTGTCGCCCACTCGCCGGCTGCCCTCCTCGCTGACGAGCCGGTGGCGGCGATCAAGTTCCTGGGTCAGGTCCTTGAGCAGCCGGCGCTCCGCGATTTCCTGCAGGCGGCCGATGACCTGCGCAGTAAAGGTCTCTCCTTCCACACTGGCAATCGTCAATATGTCCTGCAGCTCGGTCTCGAGCCGATTGATGCGCTCCTCGACGACACCCTCGATGCGCGCAGGCAACTTCTTCCAGTCGAGCAGCTCTCCTTCTATCCACTCCCCGGACTCGTCCTGGACCAGGTCCCCACGCTCCTGCATGTCGAGCAGGAGCTCGGCCGCAAACAGCGCATGACCATGGGTACGCCGGTGCATCTCTGCGCGGAAGTCTTCGCCGAGCTTATTCGGTTCACTGTCGATCAGCTCGTCGATGAACTGCCGGGTCTCGGCTTCCGTCTCGTCACCGAGCACAACGACGGGGTCGCCATAGTGCCGCTTCAGTTCCGATACCACCTGCTCCATCGGGTGTCTTGCGGCGCCGCGGCCGAGCGCAACTTCTTCGGGCCGGTACGTGCCGATCACCTGGATGCGACTACCTTCGATGCGCCGGGCAAGATGAAACAGCAGGCTGGCGCTGGAATCGTCAACCCAGTGAAGATCATCGAGTATCAGCAGCAGCGGCTTCTGTTCGGAGAGCGATGTGAGGACCGACGTTACCTGCTCGAAGATCCGGCTCTGTTCGTTGCCCGTGCCGGAATCGCCCATCGCCAGGGCCGCGGTGCTGCCGGCAAAGGCCGCATCTCGGCGGCGTCGCACCGCCTTATCGCCCACCACCAGTGCGCCCGCCCGGGTAGCCAGGCCAACGCCGGGCAGGAAGATATCGATGAGGTCGGGGCCGACGTCGGCGACGATGCGTTTCGAAACGCCCAGGAACCCCTGCAGCCGGCCCACGTTTTCTTCGGTCGTCATTCCCTGGGCGATGCGATCATCCGTGTCGCCCATCAGCATCGTGAGCAGCTCCCGGAACGGCAGATACGGATCACCGATACCGGTATGGGCATTGCAGTCACCGATGACGACGAGCAAGTCCTTGTGGCGCCGCTGGGCACGGCGAGCAAACTCGGTGGCAATGCTCGTCTTGCCGAATCCGGCTTCGCCGGTCACGAAACAGACCTGGCCCCGACCTTCGATCATCAGGTCCAGTCTGTGATCGAGCTGCCGAAGTTCCTTGTCCCGGCCTACGAATACTGGGCCCACATGTACATCCAGGTAACCCCCCTGTTCCAGCCTGCCAGCATGACCAAATCGGGTCAATGGCTGGGGTTGATACGACGGCCTACGGCAGTTGGCGTGGTGGGCGTGACCTTCGGTGCCGCGCCGCGCTCCCGCTCCGCATGCCAGTATCGAAGGAAGTTCTACTGCTGCAGCGCCGCTCTTGCGTGGTTGGACTCCCATGCGCTGCCCTGAATCCAGAACCTGTTGATAGAGAGTGTCTTCTCGAGTGTATTGAGGATGATCTCACTCCGCGGATCCGGTTCCGGCCATGCTTCGCGCACAACCCGGATCAGCGCCGGATCGCCCGCAACCTCGTAGTCGGTACCCCACAGGACCGGCTCGTCCGGCGGCGCGACCCTCTGCCACGATTCGGTCCCAGGCTGGTCCGGAGAAAACGTCGCCATCGAAGTCGAGCCGCAACCAATGCTCGATCGCCGCCGCCGATATCCTGTCTTCGATCGTCTGCTCCGCGGCCTCATCAGCAAGAATGACGCTCGTAAGCAATAGTGCGCCAAGCAGAAGCGCGAATCGTGTGCGGATCATCGTCAGTCGACCCGTATTTCCACGGTGTGGAGTATTACAGGGACCCGGCGTTGGCCGGGTCCCTGTGCTGCGTGGAAGGGTGCTACATCAGCGATTGCTGCTGGCTTTTACTTCCCACATGTAGTCTTCGTGAGCACTGCAGATCTCGGTAAACGTATCGCCGAGCGGGTTGTCCGACAACGCCTGGTTGATCTCCGAGCGCGCCGCCATCAGCGACTTCATGTCCGTGGCGCTCATGGTGGCAATACGGCGCACATGCCCGCCGACGATGTGCTCCAGGTATCCCCAGGACGTGAGCTTCTCGTCCTCCACCAGCTTGTCGTAGACGGGCGCAAACACCTGCGTGACAATCGCGTCGGCCTGCGATTCGCGGCTGTCGCATACGAAGTACACTGAGAACACCGCCTTGCCGGGCTCCGCGTTGCCAGTTTTGCCGGCGACGCTGCGCCAGATGTAATCTTCGTGCTCGTTGCAGATCTGGTCGGCTTCGGCGTTCAGGTCCTCGTTCCCGGCGTTGATCTGCTCGCTGAGCTTATCCTGTGCATCCAGCAATGCATCAATCGACGGTGCGACGAGGAAGTTCCCCCGACGCCACTTACCCCCCGTGTGGTGCGCGTAGTAGCTGTAGCTGGACAAGGTGCCATCGGCCACGGCCGCGTCATAGGCCGGCTTATCGACCTGCATGTATATTTCGTCGGCACGCTCCTGCCCGGCCAGATCGCACACGGAATAGGTGCCGTAAACGAAAGACTCAGCCGGCTCGTCCGCGGCTTGAACAGCGCCCGCAGCGATCAACAACATACAGCCCTGGAGCGCGGCGGCTTCCTTCAGAAGGTTATTCATGATTTTCTCCCCTATGCCGGACTTCTTACTGGCCCGGTAACAGTGCAGTGAGTATAGACACTTTTTTCGGCAAGCGAATATTTGTTTCGATGGGGGTTTTTGAAGCACGGATCACCGCGAACGCGATAGACTTTGAGGCCCATCGATCCGGAGCCCGCATAGCTCGATGAAATTGATCAACGAACTCAGGCGCAGAAACGTGTTCCGGGTCGGCGCGGCCTATGTCCTGCTCGGCTGGGTTGTCATACAGGTCACCGACACGGTTTCGCCAGCGCTGAACCTGCCGGATTGGACGCTGTCCTTCGTCACGTGGATCGGGATCGTCGGTTTCCCGTTTGCCCTGTTCTTCGCCTGGGCTTACGAGCTGACACCGGACGGCATCAAGCGGGAAGCCGACGTCGAGCGTGCGGACTCCGCCACCAAGGCGACCGGCCGAAAACTCGACGTCGTCCTTATCGCCCTGTTGGCCATCACGATCGGGTTGATCGCCTGGGATACATTCTCGGATGCGCAGGATGAAGCCACGCAGGCGGGAGATGCTCCATCCGATGCGGTCGTTGCTGACGGAACCCAGCTGAGCTCCGAGTCTGTTGCCGTCTTGCCATTAGTCAACATGAGCGCAGCAACGGACAACGCGTTTTTCGCCGGGGGCGTGCACGAGGAGATCCTGACCAACCTGTCACGCATAGAGGGCCTTCGCGTCGTTTCCCGTACGACGGTATTGCGCTACACGAATTCGGATCTGAGCGTGAAAGATATCGGTCGCGAGCTGAACGCACGTTACATCGTCGAAGGCTCCGTTCGCCGTATTGAAAATCATGTGCGCATCACCGTGCAGCTCATCGACGCCGTCGAAGACGCGCACCTTTGGGCCAGGAACTACGATCGTGAGCTCGTGGACGTCTTCGCTATCCAGTCGGAAGTGGCCAGGCAGATTACCAATTCGCTGCACCTGGAGATAATGCCGGAGACAGTTGGCGCCCTCGACAATATGCCGACACGAAGCGTCAGGGCCTACGACCTGTACCTGAAGGCAAAGAGCATCGACCGCAGCGAATACCAGTCCGAGTCCACCCTCCGGCGCCAGCGCGAATTGCTCGAAGCGGCCGTCGAGGATGACCCGGACTTTGTCGAGGCGTGGGGATTCCTCAACGAGGTCCTGGACGATATTGCCCGCACGATTATCCAGAATGGCTGGTTTGGAGATACGAATACGGAACGCGGCAGAATCTTCGAGGAAGTAAGGTCAGCTGCAAAACGGGCACTGGATAAAGCTGTCGCCCTGGATCCGGACAACGTTGAGACCCTGCTTGCGCTGGGCAGCGATTTCGTCAACGAGCAAGAGGACACCGGCTACCGTACGGGTCGCAAAACCTACATCGACCGGGCCATCGAGCTCGAGCCGGACAATGCCTACGCCTGGTATGTGCTCGCGTGGTGGCACAGGATCGAGGGTAATAGCGAGCCGGCGACTGCGGACTTTCTCAAGGCCCTCGAACTCGACCCATTCCATGCACGCATAGTCACCGGGTCGCTGGAGCATTTCCGGTCAATGGGCGACCAGGAGATGACCAACCGCCTGTTCGAGCGCCTGGCCCAGATCGCCCCCGAAACGGGCGAAGACACATCCCTGGCGGAGGTGTCGCCCTATGGCAGACTCAATAACCTCATGACTCAATTCCTTGCGACGGCGGATGAATCAATCGTCGAGGAATATGCGAGTGAGTTTGCGAAAAGTATCGGCCAGTTCGAGCATCCGCTCGTGGAGACTTTGTCCAGGATACGCCTGATGCAGTTTCAGCATGATGTGGACGGAATCCTCGATGTCAGCGTTGAAACCATGCCGGAAATGCTGAAATGGGACTATTTCTTCGCTTACACGGTTTCGAACGACATGGTACGGGCTGCGCAGCGAATTGCCGGTCGACCCGATGATGCGAAAGCCTCGGCCCTGCGCATCATGGAAGCCCAGAGAGAATACGCTCAGTTATTCGATCCTGACGCGCCGATATCCAGAATCCGTTTTGCCGCTGGAGCGTTCGTCACACTCGACGACAAAGACAAGATGCGCGAGTTGCGGGAGGCGCTGCTCGACGAAGATGGAGGCCTGGTCGACGACTACCCGGTAGTGAATCATGTTGCTCTGTCCCGGCTTGACCCGGACAAGGCCGTCGAACTGATATTGGCGCAAAAGGCGGAACATCCGTCGTGGTATGGCACTGACTTGATCGCGGCATTCCACATATGGTCGAGGGACGTAGTCACCCATCCCGACATGCAGCGTTTCTACGTGAAAGAGGGCAAGTGGGTCGATTACCTGGCGGCCGGCGTGCCCGCCTATGCGCAATACAAGCGATGACGGCTCGCACCCATCAACCCGCCGACTCGCGGATGACTGCCCGTGGCCGAGCCTGGTGTTGCGTTGCTGTCCTGGACGGCCCTCGACCGGCGGACCCTATTCCTCCGTCTGCTGCGCGACCCGTGTAGCGCCTCCCTCGCGCCAGCTCATGGCCGCAACCTGGCCCTGACGGGCATAGTCGGCAGCTTCGCCCAGCACGCGCGCCGCCTCCTGCGGCGCATGGAAGCCCATCGAGTTCTCGGCCGCGATGAAGTCGAGACGCCATTGCGCCTTGCGCTGCAGCTCGAGTGCCGGCTTCAGCTGCTCGTCGGTGGCGCCCTCTTCCTTCGCTTTCTGGACCGCATCGAGCAGGTCCATGAGCGCCGCACCGCCCCGCTGCAGCAGGTCGAAATTGCGCTGCTGGATCGCATCGACCCGCGCCAGGATCTCGTCCTCGGAGAATCGGTGACAGGTCTGGCACGCGCGGTTCACGTTGAGTAGCGGGCTGCGCACCCAGTGATCCGACACCTTGCTCGCGCCCTCGCGCTGGTACGGCATGTGACAGTCGGCACAGGCGACGCCGCTTCGCGCGTGGATGCCCTGGCTCCAGAGCTCGAATTCCGGATGCTGTGCCTTCAGGATCTCGGCGCCGCTCTCCGCATGCTTGTAGTCGAAGAAACGCTGGCCGTCGTCGAAGGTGGTCTCGTCCCAGAACTTCTCGACGTTGTCCGCGGTAAGTCCGTCACCCCAAGGGAAGGTCAGCGGCATCTTGTTGGCGCAGTAGTACTCGACATGGCATTGCGCGCAGACATAACTGCGCATCTCCGTGCGGCTCGCGTCGACGTTCGGGTCGTAGGGTTCGGCGCGCGAACCTTCCCGCCACTTCTGCATCGTGGGCAGGTGCGGAACCTCGGCGTCACCCTCGGCCAGCGCCTGGATGCCGTAGATGAAGCCGGGGCGCGTCACGCGGAGCGCCATCGTGTCCGGGTCGTGACAGTCCACGCACGAGACGGGGTGCCCGTGCCCCAGGTCATGCAGCTTCGCGTTCAGGTCCTTGTAGGAGTACTTGTAACTCTCCGCGAATCCGGCCATGGCGTCGCCGTCACCGAGTTCACGGTACAACGGCATGATCGATGCGTGGCAGTGCAGGCATGAACCGGTCTGCGGCTTGGTCTGCCGCTCCGTCTGCTCCTGGTCGACGAGCATGTAGGCGTGCCCGCGGCGGTCGCGGTAGTCGATGGAGAACGCGTAGCCGCGGAACATGCGCTGTAGCCACGGGTCGCGCTCGATCTTCTGCTCGGGCAGTGCTTCGCTGCCGCCGTGACCGCCGAAGCGCGTGCGAGTCGCCTCGGCCGTGCGCAGGTACGAGTCGTACTGCTTCGGGAAGTTGATGCCCCACTCCGCGGGATCCGTCGTATCTTCGGTCACCTCGGCCAGGCGAACGAAGGTCTGCTTCGCCTCGGTCTGTCTCTCGACCATGTTGACAAGTAGCGCCGTGACGCTTGCCGTGGCGATCGCGACGATTACCACAAGTGCCAATATGCTGGTCGTGCTCCATCCGCGTAGATTTCGTTTCATTTGCCCGAATCCTGGTTTTATTAAATGTTTATTCCGGTCCGCCCAGCCCGGTGGTCTCGCCGTGGCCCACCGTGACATGGCAGTGCACGCAGCGGACCTCCTCTTCAGGTCCGTTCACGCCGACAACGAGCTCGTGCACCATGTCTTCATGACAGGCGAGGCAGTTGTTCTGGAGAATGCGTGAATTCGGGCCCTTGATCATGATCGGCTCGTGGAAATTCTGCAGCGTGAAGCCCTTCGAATGATGCCAGCCGTTGTCAGCCTTCGCGATGTATTTGCCGAGGAAGTCGTGTGGCAGGTGGCAGTCGACACAGACAGCGACTGCGTGGTGGCTCGACTTCTGCCACGAGTCGTACTGCGGCTGCATGATGTGACAGTTGATGCACACTTCGGGATCGTCGCTCATGTACGAGAATCCCTTTGCATACAGGAACGTATAACCGCCGACGCCCAGCAGGATGCCGACGAGGACGGCCGGAAGGCCAATGGACATCATGCCTCGCCGTCCGGTGTGTTCCCCAATACCGTTTCTTGACACGCTTGCTCCCTAAAACAGCGCGGGCAGTATATCGCCTTGGCGCCAGGGGAGTAAGGCAAAGATCAGTGACTTTAATCCGGGCGCCGATCAAAGCCTTCCGTGTAATTTTGCGTCGTGAGTACGAAAGTGCTCCGAGAACCAGGCGTTTAGCACCGACGACAATGCGTGCTCGTCGTATCTGCCCTCCAGTTCGACGGCGTCGATGATCTCCGTCAACTGGTCGAGCAGTGACTCATGGTCGTCTTTATGTGGCGCATATCCGACGTAATCGGCATTGCGCATCATTTTTTCCTCCAGCGCAAAGTGCGCCGCTATCTGTGCATAGATTTCCCCGAGTCCGGAAACCAGCTGGTCCCGGCCAGCTCCCTCGCTGATTCCAGCATGGACGTTGTTGATCAGATCGATCAGCTCGCGATGCTCGTGGTCCACTGCAGCATTCCCGACACTGAATTCCGGTTTCCAACCGAGCAGTTTCATCGAAATCTGAATCCTCCTGCTTCTGCCCGGAACGTGATCGTAAGATAGCGACCTGCTTCAAGCGTTACATCTTCGGCGTGCGTGAAGTCCCAGCCGTCAGGCCGGGCCGACTGGCGCAGCTTTGCGGTGATCGCATGCCTGCCGGGTTCGACCTCGAACCGCTCGTAAACGGATGCGGGCCCGTCATTCCACAGTCCGGACGGCAGAGCCTCGATCTGTGCCAGCAACTTGCCGTCGATTTCGAGCCTGACCGTCAGCGGCAGCCGCTCACGTTCGCACTGCTCGGCCAGTCGCATATTCGGCGCCAGCTCGGCGATCTGCTCGGGCGTCAGCCGAACACAGGGTTTCACCCGGTCCGCGGGATGGCTCAGCGACAGCTTGATGGCCGCCACATCGGAACTCGCGTAGTTGTACGCGGGCGATGCCGACAGGTAAGCAATGACTGCCATAAGACCAAGGTAAGCAAGCGCCTGCAGTGTCACCGCGTACACGTTAGCCATCGCTCGACCCCTTCAGCTGTTTTCTGAATGCTGCGACTATTGCCTCCCGTCGACGGCCTGCCAGCGCGGGCAGCCACGCCATCTGCAATCGCTCCTCGGGTACCCGTTGCCGTAGCCGGGGATCCCGCTGCCGCTGCATCCGCTGAGCTGTCCATTCGTTACCGAGCCGGTGAAAACAGTCGTTCTCCGCGCACCCGGCGATCATTACGCCATCGGCGAAGTTTCTCGCCAGCGCGAAGTCCACGAAAGACGGCGGCAGCATGCCGACACAGGGCAACTGGACCACGCGTATATCGTCGCCGCTCAGCCGTTCGCAATTACTGTGGTCGCAGGAAAAGACCAGGACGCGTGGACTCCCGTTTGGCGGCGCCCACGGCGCCATGATCTGCTCCCGCAGTGCACCGATCGTCCTGTGTGGCAGCTCGATGCCCGGCTCGATCGGCTTTGCGCGGCGAAATGGTGTCGAGGTCGGACAGGACCCTGCGCATACACCGCAACTCGTGCAGTTGTTGGGATCGACTACCGGCTCGAGTTCGTACGGCTTGCCGTCGGAGCGCGGCACCATGGTGAGCGCGCTGAACGGGCAATCGTCGAAGCAGCGCGAGCAGCCGTTGCAGTTCGCCAGGTTGACCATTGCTTCCGGTGTCTTCGCCTCAGGCGGCAGCCACGGCAGGACGGCGAGCATCGCGAAGCCGCCGATGAGATAGAGCCACAGCTGGCCACCGGGCACGACGTCGAGTAACGGGTATCCCGCCAGGTAGAACCAGTCGAGATTCACGGTCGCCGGCACGACGTCGAGGTCTGCTGGCCCCTGGCTGACGGCCGGGTAGAACAGCGACAGCGCAACCATGGCGACGAGCGTACCTATTGCGAGTGAGCGCGGTGGATTGACCCGCGCGTTGGAGTGGCGCTGGACATGAACCCACATGAGCAACAGCATGAACAGCGGCGCGAATATGTGGATGAGCACCATGAGCGTGAAGAAGCGGCCGCCGAGCGTCGTGCTGTCGAGAAAATTGTTAGCGATCGGCTCGGCGAAGAGCGGCAATGCATCGAGCCATTCGCTGGTGGCCACTGCAATGTACTGGGCCAGCTTGTCCCACACGAGCCAGTAGCCGCTGATGCCGCAGATATAGATGAACGCCAGCAGCGGTACGCCGGTCAGCCACGCGAAGAAATGCTTGCCACGCAGGCGATCCATGGCGAATTCGCGAAGCAGGTGAAGCACAACGACAATGACGAGCGCATCCGAAGCATACCGATGCAGGCTCCGCATGACACCCGCCGCATACCACTGCTCGTTGGTCATGTACTCGACCGATGCGTAAGCATCGACGATGCCCGTATCGAAGAAGATGTAGAGGTATATGCCGGTGGCTGCTGTGATCCAGTAGAAGAACCAGCCGAAGGAGCCGAGCCAGGTAAACGGGTTGCAGCGTTGACCGAACGCGTATTCGAAGACCCGCTCGGCTTTGCCGAAAAGCTTGTAGAGCGCGCGTTTTATGAAAGCCACGGGACGGTCATCTCGCGCCGCGCCACTCATGCACGATGAAGGTCGCAATCGAGCCGAGACAAAGCACACCGACCATGATCATCGTGAATATCGAGTAATCGAATCGATAGCGATCGCTGTTGGGATCGTAGACCGTGCAGAACAACTTGAAAGTGCTGACCCAGTGATCAATCAGGCCGGCACTGCGCGGCGTGTCGAAGACCAGCTCTTTCAATGGCTCCACGAACGCCGGCGTGTCCAGCTCGACACCGTACAGTTGCCGGTAAATGGTCCCGTTCCTGTCAACGACCGTGGTCTGCACGAGGTGATCAAAACCCTTGGCGCTGGGAAAGAACAGGAAGCCGAGGTTTGCGCTCAGTGCGCCGATCACGGACGCGTCGGCCGCCAGGAAATGCCAGTCTTCGACGCCGCTCGCGCCCTGCTCGGTCGCGAACTGTCGCATGCGCTCGGGCGAATCGACTTGCCAGTCGAATCCGATAGTGACGACAGAAAAAGCGTCCTCGCCCAGGGCTTCGCGAGCAACCTCGACATTCCGGGCAAGATTACGCGTGATCATCGGGCAGATGTGATGGCAGCTTGTGTAGATCATGCTGACGACAAGCGGCCGTCCCCTGAGCTCCTGCAGTTGGAAAGGCTGGCCGAGGACATCCCGCAGTCGATAGTCCAGCAGGCGAGTACCGATGGCGGCCTGGCTAACCGCCAGTGCCGAGTCCTTGTCGTATTCCTCGGCAGCGCCCGTCAACGCCACGAGCACGAGGCATGCGATGATCAGGCTGCGCATCATCGGTCAGGCCAGGAACAGTCGATCCAGGATTGCGGTCAGCATCAGGAGTCCGAGCTGCACGATTGACGCGGCGAATGTGCGCCACGCATTGGAGCGGCCGGGCGCCATCGCGAGTCGGACACAGGCATAAACGAAATAGCTGCCGCCGACGACGGCGCCGGCGCCGTAGATCCACCCCATTCCGTACCACAATGGCAGCAACGCAAGTGCGGATAGTGCAACCGCGTGTGCGAGTATCGTCAGGGTCGAGGTCGCGTCGCCGACGATTACCGGTAGCATCGGCACACCTGCGGCGCGATAGTCGTCCCTGCAGGCAAAGGCGAGCGCCCAGAAATGGGGTGGCGTCCAAAGGAAGAGCACGGCCGCAAGAATGAGTGCTACCGGGGACAGGGTTGCACCAGCCGCCGCCGAGCCTGCCAGGACTGCGAAACTGCCCGATAATCCGCCAACGACGATGTTCAGCCAGGTCCTGCGCTTGAGCCACACCGTGTAGACGACGCCGTAGGTGAAAGCACCCAGGAAGACGAACAGCGCTGCCAGCCAGTTCGTGGATACGGCGGCGGCCAGCAACGCGAGCATGAGCGCGAGTGCGATACCACCGTACCAGCGCAGGTCTGCGACGAATCGGCCGGTCACGAACGGCCTGGCTCGCGTCCTCTTCATTCGAACATCGAGATCGCGTTCGTACAGCTGGTTGAATGCCCCCGCGGCCGACGATGCGATCAGGGTTGCCAGGCCGAGCACGAATACCTGCCAGGGTGCGAGCCCGTGCCCGGGTATGACAACGATGCCGGTCACGGCACAGACCGTGATCAGGAAACCCAACCGCACTTTGGCCGTGTGGTAGATCAGTTTGAGTGTCGCAACGCTCATAAAGTCATAACGCAGGCTACCTAGCTCAATGGCCAGACTTCGGACAGATATTTCCAGTTGACAAAGTAATACAGGACAAACGCCACGAAGAAGATACCCACGAGCATTACCGTGCCGGGAATCTTCAGCGTGCCGGCACTTCCATGCTCGGCGACCGCGGCAGCGGCCGGAGGCATTTCCGGATACGACGGCTTCTCGTCTTCAGCCAGTTTCTTGCCGAAGAACACCGATCCGACGACGATGACAATAAAGAGAATGCCGCCGAGCGACGCCAGTATGGCGAAGATCCCGTTCAGACCCATCATCAGGAACGCGGCGGACGGATAGTCGAACGGCAGTTGCGCATCGGCGAAGGTCATGTCCCAGTGTCGACGCGATACGCCCAGTGTTCCGGCGCCCATCATGAATACCGATATCCCGGCGACACCGATACCGAAAAGGTAAGGCTGCCACTGCGCGAGCTTGCGGAACATGAGCTCGCGCCGGAATATCAGCGGCACGAGCAGGTAGGTGATCGCCATGAAGGCCAACGTGGTGCCGGCCACAACGGTGCCGTGGAAATGCCCCGGCACGTACAACGTGTTGTGCATGATCAGGTTGATCTGCTCGGTGCCCATCACGACTCCGGAGATGCCGCCGATGAAACCGAAAAACACCAGTGACATGAACATGCCGGCGAAGGCCGGGTTTCCCCAGGGTGCTTTGCGCAGCCACTCGAACAGGCCCTTCGTCAGCCCGCGGGCGCGCTGAGCCGCCTCGATCGAGCCCGGTACGGTCATGCCGTGGATCATGCTGCCGAGAACCGCCAGGTACATCGCGTAACTGGTATTGAAGATCTTCCATTCGGAACTGAACCCCGGCTCCACGAGCATATGGTGCGCGCTCGCGAGCTGCAGGAACAGGATGTACATCAGGAATGCCATACGGCTGACTTTCTCGGAGATGGGCCGTGCGCCCAATACCATCGCCGCGATTGCGTACCAGACGGCGACGTGTGCCGATACGTTTATCTGCTGCGACGAGTGACCCATGGCCCACCAGATCGTCTTGTACACCAGTGGATCTATGTGACTGACCAGGCCGACGGACCAGAGCAGGGTCGGAATGAGAATGATTGCACCGGACGCAATCGTGAACACCGCGATGATCGCGGCCGTGATGGCACCAAATGTCACGAGCGGAACGGAGCCCTGGTAGGTTTTTTCCTGCCGGGCAACGACAAGCGTGCCGAAGAACACGAAACAGCCGATCAGTGCGCCGACCGCGAACAGGATAATACCCAGATAGAAACCGGGTTCGGCTTTCATCGGCACGTAGGAGGTAAACATCACGCTCGACTGACCCTGAAGTACGACGATATTCGTCACCACTGCGCCGATCAGCATGAGCGCGAAACCGGCCCACGCCCAGCGCGGTGTGGCGAGGCGGCAGCCCAGCAGCACGGACGAGGCGAAGTACAGCACGGCCATCTCGAAGAAGATAATCCAGACGAGGAGTACGTCGAAGCCATGCGCGGTCAGCGCCAGGTAGAACCAGTCGGCCGGCAGAAAGTGCACCGCCGGCCAGCGTGTCAGTGCAACAAGCAGCCCGAAGAGGCCGCCGATTGCCAGGAACACCACGGCGACGACGGCGTTCGCCTTGATGAGCTTCTCGGCGGCCAGGTCGACTTTCAGTCCGGTCGTCGGGCAGGTACGAAATTGCGTTGTTTTTGCCATGATTCCAACCCCCTACTCGACGACGTAGATCTTGCCGACCATCAAGTGATGGCCGAGCCCGCAATACTCATTACAGACGATGCCGAACTCGCCCGCCTGGTCCGGTTTTATCGTGACGACCATCTCGTAGCCCGGGTGAACCTGCACGTTGATATTGACGGGCTGCAGGGAGAAGCCGTGCATCCAGTCAAGCGATGACAGGTGCAGGCGGTACGTCTCGCCTTTTTTGAGCTCGAGGATCGGCCACCATTGCCACAGACGTGCGATCAGGTACACGTCGCTGCCGGCAGGCGGATGCACAACGGGAAAATAGTTTTCCTCTCTTACGGTGTACTCGTCGATCATCGCCTGCGATTTCTCGGCGAATCTTTCCGGCGTAATCTTGTACGCTTCGTTCGAGAGGTTCTGTTCGCCAGCCCCGTGCCAGTAGATCATCATGAAGAACATGACGAGGCCCCAGACGAAGGCGATGATGATCCAGGAAAGCTCGACCTTGGCGATCGGCTCTTTCCACCAGATTCGTTGTGGAGGTGGTGTGATTGCCATGGTTCTTCGCCCCGTTAGTCCGCGATCGGAATCTGGGTGATCTCGATGATGCCCCAGATGATGTAGAAAACCGCCGGTATGGCGACGCCGAGGAACAGCAGTAAGAACGGGTTATCCAGTACGCGCTGCATGAGCGGTATTGGTTCGTTTTCCGTCGACGCTGTGCCGCCGGGATAGTCGTTGTCCGCCATGGTGATACCTCCCCACATAATCGGCCGGTTGCAGTGCGCTTGCCGACCTTGCTGTCACCGTTTCGGCCGTGCGTTCACGCTCAGGCACCGCCCGTGTAGTACTGGATGAGGGAGAAGCTCGACACCGCCAGTGCTAGCAGGATGACGAAGAAGATGAGCGATCGATGCTCCAGCCTCCGTCCCGCTGCGATTTCCACCCGCTCCAGCAGCCAGTCAGCGGCGAAATACAGAATGATCGCGACAATCGTGAAATAGACGGCACTCATAGCTCGACCACCTGTAGCGGCACGTCCGCCGACGGCTCTTCTGATGATGTGGAGGGGTGAAGGAAATTGCCTTGATCTACATCAAGGCGGTACCGGGCCCGGCGTAGACCGATCAGTCGTAGGGCCGCAGGCGCGAGACGCTGTGTATGAATACCACCCGGTCGTCGACGGACACGATTCCTTCATCCGTCAGGTTTCGCAGCAGGCGCGACAGGGTCTCCGGCTGGATGGACAGGCGCGACGCGATGACATGCCGGGGAAGGTCCAGGCGGGCCGTTGCCTGATCGTCCACGGGCGGTTCGACAAGGTGGTCCATCATGTAGCTCGTCAGGCGCGTTCGTGCATTCTGGATCGTCAGGTGTCCGATCTCCCTGACGAGATCATGGAGGTGCCTCGAAATATCCGCGAGCAGGCGCATCGAGGCATCGGAATTCGACCGGATCAGCTCGACGTAGGTGTTGTTCGGAATCCGGCATAGCCTGGAGTCCTGGAGCGCCTCGGCGCTTACTGGATACTTGTGGCTCCGCATGAACGCCACGGCCTCGCCGAACGTGCGGCCCGGCCCGACGACTTCAAGTGTCTTCTTGTCGCCGGTCGGCGCAATCAGGCTCAGTTCGATCAGCCCGGTGTCGATGAAATAGAAGTACTCGGCTGCATCGCCGCGATGAAACAGGACTCCTCCCTTCTCGAGCGACATGGCCGCAATGTGCCGCGCGAGCTGCTCGAAGTCAGCCGCAACGAGGCCGGCGAACAGGTAGTGGTTTCGCAGCGATTCGTGCAGTGCGGAACAATCGTCCATGGGTACCGAGTCTAGCACCCCGGATAACTCGTTGATCGTGCTCATCGCGCGCTATCCCACTATTTCCTCGACGGGCTGTGCCGTCACCTGCGATCCGTGTTCACTGCGGAGTTTAGTTGCCGCTCCGGCGGCGTCCTTGATCTGAATCAAGGCCGATCGCGGCGCCAGAACCTAGCATGTTCGCAAGTTCCGAGAACACCCGGCGACCAGGTTCGTCGCCGGCGAAGGTGCAAAGTGATGAAGGCAAACGGTATTCCGGGCACGCTTGGTGTGCGTTTCGCGCTGTGCGTTTTGGGGTTCTTCCTGCCGCCCGGAGCCGCGGTTGCCGCGGGCACCGCATCCCATGCGGATGAGCAGGCGCAGCAGGCAGACGTGGAGGAGATCGTGGTGGTGGCGCACAAGCATGCCCGCGCCCGCCGCGACGTCGCAGCAACCGTCAGCACGTTCGCGAGTGATGACATGCGCTTCGAACTGGCGAATTCGGTCGCCGATGTATTCCGTTACGCCCCGGGGATCGACTACGAAGCGGCGGGCACCCGGTTCGGCTCCGAGAGCATCAACATACGCGGCATCAGCGGCAACCGGGTGGCCATTCTGGTCGACGGGGTTCCGGTCAGCGACCAGTTCGATGTCGGCAGCTTCTCCAACGCGACGCGCGACCTCGTCAGCGCCGGATTCGTGGACCACGTCGAGGTATTGCATGGTCCGGCATCGGCGCTTTACGGCAGCTCGGCGATTGGTGGCGTCGTCGCCATGCGTACCGTCGACCCGACGCTGCGGACCGGGCAACGAGGCCACGGCGGCCGGCTCGAGGGTTCCTGGCGCGGCGATGACTCGAGTGTCCAGGCAACGGCCATACAGGGAATGACCGGCGATAAATTCTCGATTCTTGCCGGTATCTCCGGGCGCACGGGCGAGCAACCGGACGCCGCGGCGGTCGAGGAAAATATTGATACACGCGATTTCCGAAATCGTGCCGGCCTGTTGAAAGTCGCCCTCGGCGGCACACCGGGCAATGCCCTGCAGGCGAGCCTGTACGTGCGGGACAGCAATGTTCGCTCCGAGTTTCAATCGATGCTCGGTACAGGTCGATTTCGCAGTAATACCGCCCTGCGCGGTGACGATGACTACCGGACTCACATCGCCAGCCTGGAGTACCGATTCGAAAGCGAATCCCGCCTCGTCGACGAGGGTGTACTACGCGCCTATACCCAGGGCTCGACCATCGAGCAACAGACCTACGATGAGCGCGGCCTCGCAACGAGACCCGTAGCGATCGATCGCTACTTCTCGTTCGACCAACAGACTCGCGGCATCGAAGCCAACCTGCAGAAGCAGTTCTTGACCGGCGCGTTCAGCCATCGGCTCGGTTTCGGCCTCGAGTACCGCAAACGAGAGACCGAGGAGTTCCGTGATGGTCTCGAGACCGGTCTCCTGGACGGGCAGGTATCGAATGTACTGCTGGGCGAGGTCTTCCCGCTGCGCGACTTCCCTGTCAGCACGACGAACGAGTGGGGGGCGTACGTCGAGGATTCGATAAGCAACGGGCGCTGGTCATTGATCGCTGCGCTCCGATGGGATGGCTACGACATGAATCCCCGTGTGGATACGATGTACGCCGAGGACTACCCGTTTGCCAGTCCGGTCGACATCAGTGAGTCCGAACTCTCACCCAAGATCGGCCTTATCTATCACGTCTCCACGTCAACCGAACTGTTCCTGCAGTACTCGGAAGGCTTCCGCGCACCACCTTACAAGGATGCCAACCTCAGCCTCGAGCTGCCGTTGTTCAATATCCGGGCCGTGCCGAACCCGGAGCTGCGTTCTGAACGGTCGGATGGATTCGACATCGGTCTGCGCTGGCGCGGCCTGAGCAACTCGGCACACCTGTCTGCCTTCCGCACGGAATACGAAGACTTCATCGAATCCAGGGTCCGGATCGGTGCCGACCCGGAAAGCGGCCGGATCCTGTTCCAGTCGCAGAATCTGAAGGAAGCAATCATCGAGGGAGTCGAGGCCGGCGCGTCGCTCGACCTGTCGGGCATCCGCGAAGGACTGGCGTTCGACGCGGCGCTGTTCGTCGCACGGAGCGAGAACCGTGACAACGGCCAGCCCCTGAATTCGGTCGGACCGCCGCAGGCCGTCGCCGGCGTGAGCTGGCTGTCGCCTGAAGCGCACTGGAACCTGTCGCTCCGCGGCACGTTCACTGACAGCTGGTCCGAGCGCGATGAATCGTCGGGAGAACTGTTCCAGCCGCCGGGCTACGCGACATTCGACCTGTATATCGCCTGGCGCCCCAGTTCGAGTGTGACGCTGCGCGGAGGTGTCCTCAACCTCACGGACCGGACGTACTGGTCGTGGACGGACGTTCGCGGGCTGTCACCCGACGATCCGGTAATTCCTTATCTGTCTCGCCCGGGTCTCAGTTTCTCCCTGGGCCTGGACATGAACTGGTAATTCAATGCACGAACTCAAACACCGGGAGCACGTTTCCATGAACGGTTTAATCAGCGACAGGCATTTGTATGCCCTGATCGGATGCCTCTTTTTCGCGTCGGCTTGCACAGACGCGAATGGCCAGAAAGACGACACCACGGCAGTTCATTCGGCCGAGACTGCGGCCGGAACCGTGGCCGAGATGATGGCGTATGGCAAGAAAGTTTACGAAGGCAATTGCGCTGCCTGTCACCAGGCTGACGGGCGCGGACTGGCAGGTGCTTTCCCACCGCTCGCCGACTCCGATTACCTGCAGGGTGATCGGGAAAACGTGCTCGCCGTCGCCTTGTTCGGCCTGTCGGGGCCGATCACTGTGAACGACCAGGAATACAACGCAGTCATGCCCAGCATGGGACACCTGAGTGATGAAGACCTTGCCGCGGCGCTGACCTACGTATTCGGATCCTGGGGTAACTCGCTCGCGGCTGTTACCCCGGAAGAAGTCGCGGCATTGCGGGTCAAGCTCGGCCGCGAAGATCGTGCCGAGGGGCAGCGCCACACGGGCGCGACCGAAGGCGAAATGCGTTACCAGGGAACGCCGTCACCGATACCGGCTGACGAAACGCGCCAGCTTCAATCCGCGGAGGGGCCCGAACTCACGGATGAGCAGTACGCGCTCGCCACCCAGCTCTACTTCGAGCGCTGTGCGGGCTGCCACGGCGTGCTGCGCAAGGGCGCGACGGGCAAGCCGCTTACCCCGGACATCACACGCGAACGCGGCACCGAGTACCTCAAGGCGCTCATAACCTACGGCTCGCCGGCCGGTATGCCGAACTGGGGCACCTCGGGCGAACTGAGCGCAGAGCAGGTCGATATCATGGCCCGTTTCCTGCAACAGGAGCCGCCCTCGCCGCCGGAATTCGGGCTCGCGGACATGAAGGCAACCTGGAAGGTGCTGATCGCGCCGGCCGACAGGCCAAAGAAACCGCAGCATGACCGCAACATCGACAACTTCTTCTCGGTGACACTGCGGGACAGCGGCCAGGTCGCCATCATCGACGGCGACACCAAGGAGATCTTCAGCATCCTGCCGACGGGCTACGCGGTACATATCTCGCGGCTCTCCGCTTCCGGCCGCTACGTGTACACGATCGGCCGCGACGCGAAGGTCGACATGATCGACCTGTGGATGAATCCGCCGCAGATCGTTGCCGAACTGAAAGTAGGCCTGGAAGCACGGTCGGTCGAAACCTCGAAGTACAAGGGTTACGAAGACAGGTACGCGATCGCCGGCGCGTACTGGCCACCCCAGTACGTGATCATGGACGGCGACACGCTCGAGCCACTGAAGGTGGTATCGACACGCGGCATGACGGTGGATACCCAGGAGTATCATCCGGAGCCTCGCGTCGCAGCGATCGTTGCGTCACACGAGAACCCGGAATTTATCGTCAACGTCAAGGAGACGGGACACATCCTGCTCGTCAATTACAGCGACATCGACAATCTCACCGTCACCGATATCGGCGCCGCGAGGTTCCTGCACGACGGCGGCTGGGATCGCAGCAAGCGCTACTTCCTGACCGCAGCCAACCAATCCGACAAGATCGCGGTGGTGGACTCGCGGGAACGAAATCTCACGGCGTTGATCGACGTCGACAAGATCCCGCATCCGGGCCGCGGTGCCAACCTGGACGACCCGGAATTCGGGCCGGTGTGGGTAACGAGCGCGCTGGGTAACGACAAGGTCACGTTCATCGGCACGGACCCGGCCGGTCATCCGAAACACGCCTGGAAAGTCGTCCGCGTACTGAACGGCCAGGGCGGCGGATCACTGTTCGTCAAATCACACCCGAAGTCGAAGAACCTCTGGGTCGACTCGCCGCTGAATCCGGATGAAGCAATCAGCCAGAGCGTCGCCGTGTTCGATGTCGAAAATCTCGCGGCCGGCTACGACGTCGTGCCGATCGCCGAGTGGGCGGACCTCGGGCCCGGACCGAAGCGCGTCGTTCAGCCGGAGTACAACCAGGCTGGCGACGAGGTGTGGTTTTCCGTCTGGAGCGGCAAGGAGGAAGAATCGGCAATCGTGGTGGTCGATGACAAGACACGCAAGCTGAAGCACGTCATCAAGGGCCCGGACGTCATAACGCCGACCGGCAAGTTCAACGTCCACAACACCGTCGAAGACATCTACTAGCAGGCGGGCTTTGGGGGACGATGGGGCCGCAATCGCGGCCCCTTTTTTTATCGGATCGGACCCCGGTCCGATAAGCACTCACCCGCTCAAGCCTCACCTGCCAGAGCCGACGCACGACTGGCGCGTGCGGATACGAAATAGAAGACCAGGCCCGAGGCAATGACGCCCAGCCCGAACAGGCCCTCCACCGGCTTGTTGACGAGCACGAACGTCAGCGTCCAGCCAGTGAGTGCCAGGTACACGAGCGGCGTTAACGGATAAGCGAAAGTCCGGTAGGGTCGCGGCAGCTGCGGCTGTCGCCAGCGCAGGACGAACACGCTGAACACGGTGACGAAACTGTTCAGCGCGAGCGTGAAGCCGGCGAATACCAGGATGGATTCGAAGCTCGCGGTCAGGATGAAGATGACCGACAGGGCCGTCTGAGAGTAAATTGCGGCCGTCGGGATGCCATCGCGGTTGGTGCGCGCAAAGAAGCGCAGCGCATGGAAGTCCTCGCCGACCACCTGCAATACCCTCGGGCCGGCGAGCGTCATCGCGCTCACCGTGGAGATGAGCAGCGCAGCCAGGATCAGTCCGGTCAGCCTGCCTCCCATCTCACCGAAAGCCGAGCGGGCAGCGATGTAACCGACCTCCACCTCGCCACGCATCGCGTCCACTGGCGCGACGCTCAGGAAGACATAGTTCAGAGCGACGTATAGCAACATTACGACCAGCGTACCGCTGAACAGGATAATCGGCAGCGAGCGCTGCGGATCCTCGAGCTCGCTGCCGAGATAGGTCGCGGCGTTCCACCCCGTGTAGGCATAGCTCACGTAGATCAGGGCCACGGCGAACTCGGCGCTGAACAGCTCCCCGGCATCGCCGGCGGCCGGCAGAAAGCTGATCGGCTGTGGTTCGCCGGCAAAAAGCAATGCAGTCATGCAGAAGACGACGATGACCACAACCTTGAGTACAGTGAAAACGACCTGGGTCCCGCCGCTGGTGCGGTGATTCGAGGCGTGTGCCAGACCCAGTACGATAACCAGTCCGGCAGCAAGCGCCGGGCGCACCCACTGTAGGCCGCCAACGTCGAATACCGACGTCGCGTAGGCAGCGAAGGTCATAGCGGCCAGCGCGCACGGCCCGGCGAAACCGATGGTGGCGGAGACCCAACCGGAGACGAAGCCCGCCGCCGGGTGAAATATACGGGCAAGAAAATTGTATTCGCCGCCCGAGCGCGGCAGGGCAGCGCCGAGTTCAGCGTAGGTCATCGCCCCGCACAGGGCAGCTATGCCGCCGACGACCCATAGCGCCAGCAACGCGAATCCGGAGTGGATCTCCAGCAGCTGGAAACCGAGGCTCGTAAATACCCCGGTCCCGACCATGTTCGCGATCACGACCGCGATCACGGTCGTGGAGCGAAATTTGCTGTTCGTGCGGCCTGACACCTTGCAGACGCGTCCCTTACCGTAGCTGTTGAATTGCGGTCAGACTCGACCCGCGGGCAAGCCCCCTGCGCAGTGTACGACGACACCGCGATGGAGCCCCCTGATTTTCAAAAAATACTTGACAAACTAGTTGCATGGCTCAATTATATAGTTGAGTAGCTCAACTAAGGAGCTGTGCCATGAAAGAAACACAAACACATGCGGCCGTGCGCCAGGGTTACGCACGCGTTGCGAAGGAAAAGACGAGCTGTTGCGGACCGACTGGCCGCGGCGTCGAAATCGATATTGCGAAGCAGATCGGGTATTCCGACGCGGATATTGCCGGACCTGCAGCTACAGGGAATCTCGGCCTCGGTTGCGGCAACCCCACGGCAATCGCGAATCTGAAGCCGGGTGAAATTGTCGTTGATCTCGGGTCGGGCGCCGGCTTCGACGCATTGCTCGCCGCGGAGAAGCTCGGCGGCGACGGGCGTTTCATCGGTGTCGACATGACGCCCGAGATGCTGGCGCGCGCACGCACCAACGCCGTAAATGCCGGCTACGCGCAGACGGTCGAGTTCCGTGAGGGGTTGATCGAGGCGCTGCCCGTCGCCGCAGAGTCGGCGGACGTCGTCATTTCCAACTGCGTCATCAACTTGAGCCCGGACAAAGCGACGGTGTTTCGCGAAGTGTTTCGTGTATTGAAGCCAGGTGGCCGGTTGGCGATCAGCGACATCCTGCTTACGAAGCCATTGCCACCCGAGATCGCGCAAAGCGTCTCTGCGTTGATCGGATGCGTCGCCGGTGCGGAAACGGAGGAGGTCTACGTGGGGCATATCCGCGATGCCGGCTTCGTGGACATCGAACTGCAGCGGCGGCCGGCTGGAGAGATATTCGACTTTGCCGCGGATGATCCGGTCGTCAGCGCGGCGATCGCGGAACTTGGCATCGAGCGGGCCAGAGAGGTCGCCGGGACTGTCTTTAGCTACACGATTCAGGCAAAGAAACCATGACGCCGGGCCTGGTGACGCGACCGTGAGCACAGTTATCGATGACGTCGTCGCGTTCTGTCGTATGTTCGCGATGCTGGAGCGAGAGCAGGTCTGTTGTGGCACCGTAACCGTCGCGCAATGCGTGGTCCTTCAGACGCTGCTCGAGGGCACCTGGGACGTGTCGGCCCTCGCCAGTCATGCGCGCGTGACAAAAGGGGCCATGACGCGGCTGCTCGATGGCCTGGAGGCACGTGGTTTCGTCGAGCGGCACCAGGACCCGGACGACGGACGCCGCTGGCTGATCGAGCTGACCGCTGCCGGTACAAAGGAGGCCAGGCGGCTCGCCGATATGACTGAGAATGCGGTCGCCATGATCATCTCGCGGATGCCGAAGGACATGCGCATGCCCGCGGTGGCCATGATCTCGGAACTGCGCAAGGCCGCCGAAGAAGTGCGCGACGGGATCGACTGTTGCTGAGGGCGCCCGGCAGCTAAGCGAGACCCGGCAGCAGCCGGAACACCACTTGTCCGGCGACAAGCGCACAAAGGATACCAGTGGCGATCAGCGTTTGCGCACGCCGACCGGGAAGAACGATGCCCGCAAGAGTCAGGCCGAGGACAGATATTTGTATGATTCGATAGGGATGCGCGAGCGGCAGCCCGAGGAAGATCCGGGTCTGAACCACCGCCAGGACCATCCATAGCGCCAACACGGAGAGAAACTGTTTCCTGACCGACTCGTAATGAGTATTCCAGTTGGTCTCGGCGGTTGTTGCCATTGGAAACAGCAATTCGGTACATGCGAAAAGGCCGCTCGGCACCAGGATGATGGAAACCATGACCATCAGGTACTCGAAGATGCTCATGATCGTCCCCTTTTGTTGTGATCGACGCTTCAATCACAAGGGGAGTGATTGCGTTCAGGGGCGGAGCGGTTCGCGACAAATCGGCTATGCCGATTTGCACGCCGGAGGCGCCCCGCAGGGGTGACGAGCGGAGCGAGGAATCCGCCGTCAGCGGTGGCTAGCGCGCATTAGCAACCGCGTCGACATCGGCAACCGTCATCTTGCGCCGGCGTTCTTCGTGGAGCCTCGTGACCAGGGCAACGCACAGCTTCTGGATCAGGTAAGGCCGGCCTCCGGTCAGTGAGATTATGTACTCAACCACATCGGCATCCGCTCTGAATATCCCTTCGATCGGTTTCCTGATCAGGTCCCTGGCTTCCCGCTCGTCAAAGGGCCGAACCTCGATTTCCTCGAAGAAGTTGTACCAGGGGCTGCCCTCGCGCTCCCAGCGTTTCTTGATTTCCACCCCGGAGACGACGGCGACCAGGTTTTCGGCGAAGTTCTTCATGAACAGGCTGCGCAAGCGTTGATTGATTCGCGGGTCATACTCGTTCAGTTCATCCACTTCGTCGATCAACAGCACGACCTTCACGGTCTTCGACGATTTTTCCTGCAGATGCCGGATAACGGCCCGCAGGTCGCCGACCAGTTCGCGATAACCGTAGTTCGCTGACGCCGAATGCGTTATCTCGAGGCCTGCCAGGCTCGGAGCGAGTTCTTCCACGATGTCTTTGGCGATCGTCCAGAAGAACTGCTCCTGCGGGGTGCCCTGCAGGTCGATGTAGACCGGATGAAATGCGAAGTATGGGTCGTCGATCTCGAGGAGCCGCCGCTTGAGCTGGTGCTGAATGGACGTCTTGCCGATACGCCGCTCGCCATACAAGAGCAGGCTGTTGTTATGAATGGTCTGCAGGATACGATCGACCAGCCGGCGGCGGCCAAAGAACATGTCGTCATTCATGACGGGGGCGCCGGCGACGTAGGGATTGAACTTGCGGCGCCTGAGTTCCGCCCGCCGCCAGTGGCTCCGCCACAGCAATCCCGCAATGGCGACGCCAAACGCAAGCAACAGCAGGGCCTGGAACCGGGGTTCCCTTAGCAGCGGCCGCACATAGATAACCGAGTATTCTGTGCCCGAATTCATGCCACCGGCGTCACTCGCCATGAGCCACAATGATGTCGGTCCGGGCGGCAACGCCACTTCGACGCTGAATTCGGTCAGCGTGAAGTCACCGAGTGACTGGCTGCTGAGAACCGGCTCGATCGCACCATCACCGGAAAACACCGAGACCTCTACCGGCGACTCGTCGATGACGATGCCGGTCAGGCGAAAGTCCGGTGACCGAATAATCTGCACCCGCTGGCCCTCATCGTCCTCCTCACGTAGGTCCACGAATCGGAGCGCCGGCGGAATATTACCGCCGGGGCGTGTGCCGAGGAGACGCCGGTTGATTACGGCGTAGGCGCGGGCGATCTGGTCGATCGCTGCCGCGTTTCCCGGCTGCAGGGCCAGCACCTGGTTGGCTGCGGCGAGCGACGCTTCCGTGGCACCCGCCTCGAAGCTGCTGCTGGCACTGGCCAGCAACCGCCCGACTCTCGCCTCGAGCTCGGCGGCCTGCTGCTCTGCGTAGCGACGTTCGATACGCCGGCTTTCCTCGTCACTTCGATCCGGCGCCGCGCCTGCCCGCAAGCGGCTGTTCGCCGTGTCGTGCAGCGCCTGGACGTCCGGGTCTGGCCGCAGGAAGAGTGCTTCGCCCAGGGTACTCGATGCACCCTCGTAGTCGCCCGCATCGAGCAACGCCCGGCCCTGCTCGACGAGCCGTGACGCCCGGCGTTCGAGTTCCCGCTCACGCTGTTGCCTGGCCAGCGTGCTGCGCAATTCCTGCATGGCCGCGAGCGCGCCGGCATCGTCCGGGGCCACGGCCAGCGCCTTATCCGCTGCGGCAATGGCGGCCTCGACCTGCCCTTCGCTTGCGAGCCTGGAAACCTCTGCGAGGCTGTCCGACACGATCTCCCGGATGCGCCGCGCCTGCTCCGCCACCTGCGCCTCCCTCGCCTCCCCGGCACGGATTCGGAATTCCGCCAGCTCCGCATTTGCCGCAACGGACTCCGCGATCGCCCCCAGCCTGGCCTCGGTCTCGAAGGCCTGCAGGGCCGCATCGAACTGGCCGAGGTGGTAATAGGCCACACCCAGCCGGAAGTACGGGAAGTACTCGACTACGTTCATGCCGTAGCTGCGAGCCCGCGCGCCCGAGTCGCCCTTCTTCTCGAGTGCCGCGTTGAGTTGTTGGACGGCAACCGTCCACTCCTGCTGTTCGAGCGCCTGCAGGGCGTTGGCGTAGTGTTCGTACCAGGGATCGGCCGCGACGGGGCCCGCGATCAGAACGATCGCCGCGGCTGCGAGCAAAATCGTGCACCGATGCTGCATGGACACCCTCGTCGACTGACTACCTCACACGTCCCTCCCCGGCGCAATAAGCGATAACCGAACAGCGACAGGGAACACGGCGCGTCGCCGGGTTCCCTGCCAGCGGCGACGTCACGGCCGCGTTTCGCCCAGCCAGATGAGCGAGGCGTTGGCGCCCGTTACCACATCCAGTACTACGTTGCTGCCGTAGTAGTAGAGTGCCGAGGCACCCGTGCCCTGGCCCGTCGAAACGGAACCGCTGAGTTGCGATCCGACATCCATATTCAGCGTGGCCTGGCTGACCCCGCTGACGGCAATGTCCGCCTGACCGATCGGCCGAATGTCCCCGAGATCCATGCGGCTCACGCCGGAAACGTTTGCATGCAGATGTCCGATACGCAGCGCGTCGCCGCGCAGGTTGCTGACGTTGCCGACGTTGATCGCCATCTCTGCCTGGTCGAAGCCATATACCCTCGCATTGACGACACCCGTCAGGTCGATGCGATCGAGCACCGGCATCGTGACCCGTGCATCGAGCGTCTCGATCTGGCCGTCTCCTGACAGCAGCGCGATCGTCAGGGTTGTGCCGTCCTTTGTCACCTCGACGCGATCCGCCGCGGCCTCGTCGATGATCACTTCGATCGAGTACTCGGCCCCCTGTGTTATCGAGATGCCGAATACCGTCGGCACGCTGATGCTCGTGAAGCCATCGAGGTCGTACGCCAGCGTTGCCGTGTGGCTTTTGATTTCACCGAAGGTGATGTGCTCGGCGCGAACCTTGCCGCTCGTATCGAATTCACCGTCGATCGTCACCCGCGCATCGAGCTGCAGATTGCTGCTGTTACCATTGACGAAAGTACACGCGGCGTCCGCCGCTGCGGCGGTGTCGTTCACCTGGAAATCGGCCAGCGATGCGAACCGCGTGACGATGCCACCCAGCTGCACGCGCTCGCTCGGGTTGCCGGTCAACGCGGGTCCGCTAACGAGTTGTTCGGCTACGAACAGGCCGTCCGACAAGGAGCCTATCATCCTGACCGTCATCCCGTTGGCCGGGGCACCATCAGGCAGATCGATGACCACCGCATTACCGTAGTCGACCGTCAGCTGGTTGATGTGGAACACCAGGTTGGCGATATCGAGTCCGCTCACCTCACCGACGAGTTGCAGCGGCAAGTTCGCAGCCGCCGTTTCGACGCGTGTCGCCCGGATGTTGCCCGCCGCGTCAGCGTAGCCGCTGATCCGGACGCGGGCTCCAGCCGCCAGGGTGGCCATGTCGATATCATCCGAAAAATGCGTATCCGGCCCGAGCCGTATCGTCTGGCTCATGACGGTCAGGCGGTCATTGCCGGCATCGACCGTTTCAACGGGGCCGGTGACCCGGCTGTGCATGTGGATCGTCGATGCCTGGCCCGTCAATCCTGCGGCGCTGATTTCACCGGTCAGGATGACGACATGGCCGATTTCGAGATCGGACAGCATGCCAGGCTGCGAATCGACCAGGATCGATGCATTGTCGGCATCATAATGCGTGCCGTTGACCGTCAGGTCACCGAGGCCGGTAATAGTCCCCTGGGCTACGACCGGCTCGCTGTTCGGAAACGGCGGCAGACTTCCTGGCGGGAGGTTGACGCCGCCAACGGCAACGTCGATGTTGCCGCCGGAGCACGCCGCCAGGAACGCCAACACAAACAACGCCAGCAGCAGCAGACCGGGAACGTTGTAGTATCGCGATTTCGATTTCATAGTGTCACCTTCTTACTCTTTTGCAGGCGGCCCTTGCCCGCCCGATCTTCAGGGAAACATCTCGCTCTTCCTCGCGCTTGATCGTCGGGTGATTTCCTTGTGATTTCCGTATCCCCGGCCCGCCCGTTGCGGGCGAAGCCGGTCCTAGGTACATCCCCGGGTTGCCGGTCCCGGGGCGGCGTGCTAGCACATTGGAGATGGCGCAGCAGAAGCATCCCGGGTTCACGCTCGATGAGCGCGAGGGCACCGTGACGGGTCCGGGGGGATCACTACGGCTGGAGCCCCGCGTCATGGCGGTGCTGACCGAACTCGCCAGGCACCACGGGCGAGTGGTCTCACGGCAGGAACTCCTCGACACGATATGGCCCGACGTCGTGGTGACCGAGTACACGCTGAACCGGTGCATTTACCGGCTGCGCCGCGCGCTCGATGGCGTCGCCGGAAACGGTGCCGGGGCCGGATCCGAGCTCATCGAGACCCTGCCCAAGCGCGGCTATCGCCTGCTGGCTGACGTGAGCAGTGCGGCGGCACAAGACACGCCGATGCCGATCGAGCCGATCAGCGCATCGCCCGCTATCCCCTACGTCGTCGGTCAATGGGTGCGTGGCGACCGCTTCTACGGCCGCAGCGCCAAGATCGCGGAGATCCTTCGGGGAGAGCGCGACCTGGTCTGGTTACTGGGGACCCGGCGCATCGGCAAGACCTCGCTCCTGAAGCAGATCGAGCTCGTTGCAGGCGCCGATCCGGAACCGCAATTCTTTGCGATGTACTGGGACTTCCAGGGCGTCGACACGGCGGCCGAGCTCCACCTGAATTTCACCGACGCGTTGCTGGACGCCGAAGACCGCCTGCAGCGCATCGGCATTGATGTGGACGAGATCACGGCCGATGATCTCTTTGTTGCACTGGAGCGCCTGCGCCGTCGACTTCGCTCGCAGGGGCTGGGACTGTTGTTGCTGTGTGACGAAGTGGAAGAATTGCTCGGACTGCAGCGCGCAGATCCCTCACTGCTGCGCAAGCTCCGGCATGCATTGCAGAGCCGCGAGGGGATTCGCACGGTGCTGGCATCGACGATCCGCCTGTGGGCGCTGGCCGGGCAGACCGACGACACATCACCGTTCCTGCACGGTTTTACGCCGCCGATCTATATCGATCGCCTGACCGATGACGAAGCGCGATCACTGGTGAACCAGTCGCACCTGCGGCCCGAGGAGCGGCCGGACATCGACGAAGAGACGATGACGGCAATCCTCGAGCACTGCGACAATCATCCTTACCTGCTGCAGCTCGTCTGTAAGCGCTTTGTGGAATCCGGCGAGTTCGAGGAAGCCATCGGGCAGGTGGCAACGGACCGCATGGTCAGTTACTTCTTCTCGGTCGACTTCGACATGCTGGGCGCGGTCGAACAACGCGTCGTCCGTACAATCGTCGAGACACGCGGCATCGACCGGGACGGGATCAGGGAGCGCCTGTCCGTCCGTGGAGATGACCTGGACGGCTACCTGCGGCAGCTCATCAATCTCGGCTTTATCCGCAATGATGGTAATGGTGGCTTCGCCCCCGCGAATTATTTCTTCCAGCGCTGGCTGCACGGCATGGATGTCGAACCGCAAGCAAGCGCGATCCAACCGGACGCCGTCACCGCGCCGCGCCGCACCGGGCTGCTGGTTGAACTCAGACGACGCAAGGTGTTTCGCGTCGCGATTGCCTACGTCGTGGTCGCCTGGTTAATGCTGCAGATCGGCGATATCGTGTTCGACTTTCTCGAGGTTCCGAACTGGGCCGGTAAGCTGTTGCTGGTGCTGCTCCTGCTCGGCCTTCCCGTTGCGCTGGTGCTTTCCTGGGCATTCGAGTTGACATCCCACGGCATCCGGCGCGAGACGAGCGTCGATGGTCGTCGCGATTGATTCAGAAGTTGTAGATCGCTGACAGCGAAACTGTGTTCACCCTGTCTGACAGGTCTGCGGCGAGATCCACCTGGAAACGCCGCATGGCGAGGCCGAGCCCGGCCGTGTAATGCCACTCATCGTCGGCCTGTGGCAGCATCGCACGCAAATACGGGTCGGCAACCGTCGCATACATCTGGTGATCAGGATCCAGCCAGGCACCGAGCCGCACGGCAACGACCGGTATCGACTCGAGGAACACGTACTCGGCCCCGAAGTGAAGCTCGTCGGCATCGTCGATCGTCTGGTCGTCGAGCCCGATACTCTGCGGAATACTCGAGTACTCGATCCGATCCCACTGAAAACTCAGAGTTAGTCTTTCTTCCAGCCCGCGATAGGAAAAGCCGAGTCCATACACGTCGGGGAAATTTGTCGGAACACCGCGATTCCGGATGATAACCGTACCGGGTGGCACACCATAGTCGACCGCGACCCCAGCTATGATGTCGTTGCCAAAACCGACTTCGAACCCCTGGCGGTAGACGCCGCCGACGCGCCAGCGTTCCGACGGGCCCCACAGGAACCCCCCGGAAAACGTCCAGTCACTGTCGTCGATGAACATATACTCGGTAAGGGCCAGATGGTCAGCCAGAAAACTCGTCGGACCGAAAAAGCCTGTCTCCGAGTCGACGTCCCACAGGTACTCCCTCGTGATCGAGTCCATGCTGACGTCAAAGTAGGCTACGCCCAGGCCGATGCTGAAGCTGTCGCTGATCCGGTATGCGGCTGACAGGCCATAGCTACCGATATCTTGCTTGCTATACATCTGCTGGTCGGACCAGCGTGTCTGGCAACAGTCGCTGCCGCCACCAAAGAGACCCTGGGTCTCCCCTGAAAACTCGAGATCGGCATACTTATGAAGATAGAGGGCAAACGACCAGTCACCGGTCGGCCACACCAACGACAGAAACGACAGGCCGGTGGTGTCGTAGGTCGAGTTGCTGGTGGTGATCCCGGACGTTACATCGAGACCCTGGCCGCTTGGATCGCCTTCCACCCGACCGCTCGCAGTGTACGGGATCGTGTGGCTCCAGGTCCTGACCTCGATCGACATTTCCGGATTCAGCAGCTGCACCAGGCCGGCCGGATTGGCAAACGCAGCAGTCGCGTCATCCGCCAGCGCGACGAACGCGCCACCCAGTCCCGTACTACGCGCGCCGGGATCCGAGAAACTCAATTGGAGAGGGACGACGGCCTGCTGTGCCGATACTCGTAAGGGCATTGGCAGGATGGCCAGACTGAGTAGCAACGCCGTCGCAAAGCGCGGATTCTTTTCGACTCTGGTCCGAAACATGCCGCCGCCCCCAAAAGGACAGTTACCCAAACTTAGTCTAGCCGGCGGGTCACGATGCTCAATAGGGAGTTCTGCCTACCGCATGCCGCCCGATTCATGGGTGCATCGAGCAGGTCGTGTGTAGTTTTTGCCTTACCGCCCTGGGATTCTTGCGGAGATCAACGATGGTTGGTCCAGGGGTAAGGAAAGCGGCGGGCACCCGGTTAACAGGGCGTCCGTTAGTCTAACTGCCTTGCTCTGCACAAGGACGCACGGCTGTTACACGCAAGTTGCGTTAGCTCCCTTGGCCTTAGTCGGATCTGCAGTACGACGCGAAGTCGACCTCGCCGGCTTCCTCACTTATATCGCTCTTCTCCAGTTCCCACGGCCGCACGCACTCGCCGAGCTTCTCGCACCACTGGTATCCGGCTGATGGAATGCACCCATGCTCGTCGCGATCACCACCGACAAGCTCGGATTTCTGCACACCGTCCGGATGTTTAAAGACAGTTTGACCATCGTTGATGGTTTGCAGCACCTTGATATCGGCAATAGTTAACGGGTCAACAGTCAGAGGGTCGGCAGAGAGAATAACGAAATCCGCCTGCTTGCCAACTTCTATCGAACCTTTGACTTTTTCTTCGAAATGCTGGTAGGCCGGCCAGATGGTAATGGCCTTGAGCCCCTCATATGGCGTGACGCGCTGATCGGGACCGAGCACCTCGCCGCTTCGGGTCACCCGGGTTACGGTTGCTGACAGAACACGCATCGAATCAGGGTTGGCGACCGGTGCATCGTGATGTGACGAGAACACCATGCCAGCGTCCAGCACATCCCGCGTCGGCGATATATATGCCGCCCGCTCAGGGCCCAGAACAGAGTCTCTGTGCCAGTCACCCCAATAGAAAGTGTGCATCGGGAACAGCGATGGCATGACGTCAAGCTCTTTAACGCGGCCGATCTGGTCTTTGCGCAGCGTTTGTCCATGAATCAGCACGTTACGGCGATCTTTAAGGCCGTGTTCCTCTATCGCTTGTTCGATGGCGTTCAGGTAGCGATCAATTGCTGCATCGCCATTGCAGTGAACCAACACCTGCCGGTTGTTCGCAAAGGCGTCCATCACTTCGGCGTTGACCTGCTCCTCCATCATCGCTGCATAACCAGCATAGTCCTTGTCCTGCCCTTCAGGCGGCACAAAGTAGGGCTGGCTGAGCCATGCGGTTTTGCCCTGGGGCGAACCGTCGATGGTGAGTTTCAGCCCGGCGATACGCAGGCCATTGTTGTAGCCAATACCGTCATAGCCGCTGCCGCTGTAATAGGCGGACGTATCGAGGAGATCTTTCGACGTATAGTCAACGTAAAGGGCTACATCGATGAGTAATGGGCCTTGTGCCGCTTTCGCCTCGGCAGTCGCCACGGTCGGTGCAAATGCTCTGCCTTCCTGCGCCGTGGTGTAGCCGAAGCGGGCAAAGTTCCGCATACCCTGCCCGAACAGATCGAGGTTATACGCGTCATCAACGCTTGCCTGAAACACTGCCAGGGCGCCGAAAAATGCATTCTCTTCCAGGACACCGCTTGGCGTCTGGCCGTCAGCCTTGCAACGGATAGAGCCCCCCGGGACTTCCTTGCGACAGTCCGTAATGCCTGCGAGCTCCAGGGCTTTACGGTTGAACACTCCAAAATGACCCGACTGATGGATGATCATCATCGGCTTGTCCCGGCTAACCTGCTCCAGTACCTCTGCGGTCGGAAATGCTTGCTCCTCGAGCTGCGAGTCATCGAACCCGAAACCGACCAGCCAGCCGGTATTCTCAATAAATTCCGCGCCCTTCGCCGTCGCTTCCCAGGCCTTCAGCGTATCGACCAGCTGGCCGAAGCTGTTCACCTCGCCGTCGGGCATCGGCAACAGGTTGGCACTGGCCGCCTGTATGCCCGCACTGACCACATGTCCGTGCGCGTCAACGAAACCGGGCACCATGGTTTTGCCTTGCAGATCGATCTGCCGGGTCGAATCCGCCATCAGCGGCTTACTGCCACGGATATCGCCGACATAAATGATCATGCCGTCCTTGATCGCAACGGCAGTAGCCTTGGGATTGTCGTCATCGACCGTAATGATCTTGCCGTTGAAGTAGACGGCATCGGCAGAATGCGTGGAATGTTGCTGTGCCGTGCCAGCGCCAACCTTCGTCAGCATTATTACGATGTCTTCTTCGGGCTGCCTGAAGGGGTTCAGCTGTTCGGTCGAGGTGAACAACAAGTTGTCGCCGAGCATGATTTTGGCGCGCAGGCTGTAGCGCATGCGCGGCTCAATGCTGGTGTCCGAATATTCCAATTTGAACGCATAGGGTGGCGCGCCGGTCAGCGGATGCCTGGAGGAGGCGATAACGGTTGAAGGCACGTCCATTTTGGAAACATCTTCCAACGTGACGTGGAGTTCAGCCCCCGGGGGCAACATTATGCGCTCTCTGTAAAGCGCTTCGCCCGCTAAGGTTTGCCTGGTTTCGGATGCTTCGCCATCCTGAGTTTGTTCAGAACATCCGACCAGCGAACTGAGCAACCCGGCAAAAACCAACCATCGTATCGGTCTCATGGCCCCATCCCCTTTTAGACTGCTGTTAACTATAGAGCGCTCGAGATGCCGGGGCACCGAACATCGTGTAACAGGATGTTTCTGGTTGCGGTTTGGCCGAAAAAGCGGCGAGAACCCGACCCGGTCTAATCCGCGATGATAAGGAAGCCGCTCGTGCTCTCTATCGCTATGGATACCACGATCATGTAGCCGAACAGGTCGGTGTATGTGTCCGGCCGTCATCGGTCCCACGGACAGCGTGAAGCTTTTGTGAGATTTGCGCGATAGGCGCGTGATGCCCCTCGATTAGATTGCAGGCTCCATTTACTGATATCGAGGAGCTGAATTGTGAAAAAACTGAGACTTGCAAGTCTGGTCGTGATGATGGTCGGCGCAGTGCTGGCGTCGACGCATGTGCTGGCAAAGGACCGAACAAACGGCCGCGGAACGGGCCCTGTCGTCTACGTGGAGTCGCAGGGACTGTTCTATGATTCCATCGTTCTTGCCGACTTGCCGCAGAAAGGGCGTTTCCAGCAGCTCAAGCCCGGCGTAGGACCTTCCGGCCTGGCAACGGAGTTTGGTCCCGGCGACGTCGGATATCTGGGTGGCCGCTGGTGGATAGATGTCAACGACAACGGCTACCAGGATGCGGATGACGCATTCTTCCTTTGCCCGTTGCTCGGCCCGGGACGCAGCGTGCTCTAGTTATTGGCCGGCCTGAGCCGGCACTGAAACAGGTAGACACCATCGAACTCCACAGTTGATCAAGGCTGGCGGGGCGATGGTGTCCACCTGCCCCTCGTGTGATATTCCGGCGCTTGCCCCGGTCTTCTCTGGCAAGAATCGAATTGATGGTGGATTGCGTGCGGAAGCGGATACTGGTGATCGAGGATGAGCGTGATATCGCCGAGCTGATACGCCTGCACCTCGACGACCTGGGTTTCTCCGTTACCATCTCGTGCGACGGCAACACGGGTTTACGCAAAGCTTCAGCCGGCTCGTGGGACCTGATCATTCTCGATCTGCGTTTGCCGGGCATCGACGGCCTGGAAATTTGCCGCCGGATCCGCCAGGCCTCGAGTTCCGTACCGGTGCTGATGTTGACGTCGAAATCATCGGAACTCGATCGCGTCGTCGGCCTGGAGATCGGCGCTGACGACTATGTCACCAAGCCGTTCAGCATCCTCGAGCTGATTGCGCGGGTCAAAGCCATCCTGCGCCGGGCCGAGCTTTCCCGGGGCGGCGTGGCGAAGGAAAAAGGCGAGGTACACGTCGGGTGCGTGGCCATCGATTCGACGACACGTGGTGCAACGATACGGGGCGAACCGATCGATCTGACCGCCAAAGAGTTCGACCTGCTGCTTCATTTTGCGACGTACCCCGGGCGGGTCTTTCGGCGCCTCGAATTGCTGGACAGCGTCTGGGGCTATGGACACGAAGGCTACGAGCACACCGTGAATTCACACATCAACCGGCTGCGCTCCAAGATCGAGACCGATCCGGCACATCCTGAACTGATCGTGACCGTCTGGGGCGTCGGCTACAAGATGAATGCCGTGGCTGATAACAGGGCCAGCGCATGAATCATCTGCACTACAAGCTCTCGGGTGCGATGTTCATCATCGTCCTGCTCCTCGGCGCCGCTTTTTACCTGATCGACCGCTACAGTATCAGGCTATACCATGAAGAGTTGAGCCAGAGACTGAACGCTTCGCTCGCCATGTACGTCGTCAATGCCGGACCTCTGATCAGGGACGGCGAGGTCGACCGAGGGGCGCTCGAAGAGCTCTCCAACAGGGCGATGGTCATCAATCCGACGGCCGAAATCTACCTGTTGACGCCGAATGGCGAGATCCTCGGCCATGCCTTGCCACCCGACGACGTCATTGCGGATCGCGTCGACGTCAGCTCGATTCGTAAGCTGATTGACGGCTCGGCGCCGTTGCCGGTCAAGGGTGTCGACCCGCGGAATCCCGGCTCGCGGAAGGTCTTTTCGGCGTTTCCCGTTACGGACCCGATCAGGCCCGACGACATCGCCGGCTATCTCTATGTTGTGCTGGGTGGCTCACAGTACGAAGCCATTGCCGAAGAGGTCTCCGGCAGTGACAGGCAACGCATGATCACCGCCGGCATATTGCTGCTGGTGCTGGCCGCTTTCGGGGCCGGAGCGTTGCTCTTCTCGTACCTTACGAGGCGGCTGCGCCAGCTCACCGGCGAGGTGTCTGGATTTACTGCGGGCCGTTTCGACACCGGCAGTCCGGTGGCGGCGGCGGACGAGCCTCGCGACGAAATCGACCAGCTGCGCAACGCCTGCCACTACATGGCCACCACGATCCAGCAGCAGCTTGCCACGCTGCAGGAAGACGACCGTCTTCGCCGCGAGCTGGTCACCAACATCTCCCACGACCTGCGCACACCCCTCGCCTCCATGCAGGGCTACATCGAGACACTGATTATCAAGGACGACGCGCTCGACGCTGGCACGCGCGCGCAATATCTCGAAACTGCCCGCAAGCACGCAACGCACCTGGCCCGGTTGATTCAGGATCTGTTCGAACTGGCCATGCTCGACTCCCGCCGCGTCACGCCCCAGTTCGAGCAGTTTTCTCTGCCGGAACTCATACACGACGTCGTGCAGGAGTTCGAACTTCAGGCGAGAGAGTCAGACGTCGCACTGGAGGTGGATCCGCCTGACGCCGTCGTATCCGTGTTCGCCGACATTAGCCTGATCCAGCGCGTCCTCGAAAATCTCGTCGGTAACGCTCTGAAATACACGCCCGCGGGCGGAAAAGTCTCGATATCCGTACAGCGCTCGGCAGCGGCGGTCGGCGTATCCGTCGCCGACACGGGTCCGGGCATTCCGCAGGAGGCCCTGCCGCACATTTTCGACCGCTTCTACAAGGCGGATCCGAAAGGCGTGCATGGCAAGGGTTCCATGGGGCTGGGGCTCGCGATTGCCAGACGAATTCTCGAACTGCATTCGGGCGAGATCAGCGTCGTGAGCGAGGAACGACAGGGCACGCGATTTCACTTCGACCTGCCGCTTCAGGCGCGCGCCGCCTGACGACGCGATCGATGCCGCGCATAGCGAGGCACGGCGGGTTCACGCAAGCATCGTGAAGCCCACTAATAGGAACTGTTCGATTGCGGGAGCGCGGCCTTCGACGGCAGTCTATTCCTGTGGCGGCTCAAACAGGCCAGGCTCGGGGAGTTCCGGGCTGCCGGTCAGTGACACCATCTCGTACCGTACCAGTCCGCTGCTCGTGGTTGCCCAGTTCGGAACCTTCAGGTTGCCGAAGCGTGCCAGCGGTCCGAATACATAGATGTATTGCGTCGTCGCCCAGATGACCGGTTCCTTGCGGACGTTGAGAATGATCCAGCCATGCGCCTCGCCATCCGGACCGGCGAACTCGAGGGTGGGAAACTCGGGCAGACCGTCCCGGGTGCCGTAGCGAATCTCGAAGCGGTCGTCGTTTCGGGCAATCGCCCGGGCGAGCCGGTAAATGCTGTAGGGCGCCCGCTCCATCGCGTTGGCCAGGGCTTCGTCGCTGCCCCGGGTGAGCTCGCCGTTCGTGATGCTCCAGTGACCGTGCTCCGGGCTGTATGCCCGGGTCCGCGAGTAGATCTCGCTGTCCATCGTGACGTACGAGCGGGGTCCCGTCAGATCGAGAATCTCGTGCTCGAGGTAGCGGTCGGGCCGGTTAACGATGTCCCATTCGTGCACGAAGTGAACGGTGGCGATGTCCCGCCAGATATCGAGTCCACCCATGGCCTCCACCATGGCCCGCGCATCCGCGATCGCCGCAGGGTCGCCCCGCAGGCCCGACTGATCGTCGGCAACCGCCGCGTGCGGCGCGATAATCGACAGACATGCAATCGCAATCGAAAAATAATCCTGTACAGGTTTTTTCATCATGCCAACCCCAGCTTTATCGGTAGCCTGCGGATTCGCTTACCCGTGGCCGCGAAGATGGCATTCGTGATCGCCGGCGCAACGGGTGGCAACGGTCCCTCGCCTAGCCCTCGCGGCGCATCGTTACTCTCGATGAAATGCACATCGATCTCGGGGATCTCGCGCATGCGACAGAACCGATAGTCATCGAAGTTACTCTCCTGGACGATGCCGTCGCGAACGGTAACCCTGCCGTGCAACGCCGCAGACAGACCCTCGACGACGCCGCCTTCGACCTGGTTGCGCGCGCCCTGCGGGTTGATCACGCGGCCACAATCAATAGCGCAGGTGATCCGATCAACCGTGAAACCGTCATCGGCCGCCGTTACTTCGGCGACCTCGGCCACCCAGGCGCCCTGGTTGTAACTCGCGGCGATGCCGCGGCCCTTCCCTCGCGGCAGCGCCGTCCCCCAGTCCGCCATGTCGGCAGCCATCTCAACAACCTTTCCGAGCCGTGACGCATCGAATCGGAAGTCCTCGCGCACCTGCACGTACTGCGCGTCGCCGATCAGCTCGAGCCAGAATGCGACCGGGTCGATGCCGTGAAAATGGGCAAGCTCGTCGATGGCGCTCGAGACGACGAAGACGTTTCCCGAGTGCTCGGTAGCACGCCACTGGCCGAGCGGGATGCGCGCGGGTACCGGCACGTAGCCGAACATCAGGTTGGGCACGAACCCGGCCGGGAACTCGAAGTTGTAAATCTCGGCGGGCGACCCATCGCGCTCGAGATAGATTTCCCGGGGATGGCTTGCGACTTTCTGTTGCCAGTGACTGATGCGGCCTCCCTGCGCGCTTGCGCGCACGCGCTGCACGTTGCCGGGCCGGAAGTAGTCGTGGCGGATGTCGTCTTCCCGGCTCCACAAGACCTTTACAGGACGCCGCATCTGTCGCGCGAGCAGGACGGTATCCATGATGAAGTCAGCGTAATAGCGTCGGCCGAAGGCGCCGCCCGAACGCATCACGTGAACCGTGACGTTTTCCGGCGGGATGCCCAGTACTTTCGCTACGGCTTCCGCCGCCATCGGTGGATTCTGCGTCGGTGCCCACACCTCGGCCGTGTCACCGTCGACACGCGCCGTGCAATTCATCGGCTCCATGGGGACGTGAGCGAGATACGGGAGTTCGTAGACGACATCGATGTCCGGGTCTTCCATGACTTCGTCGCCATCCTGTCGTACAACAAGCGCCTCGTCATCCAGCGCAGCCTCGAACTTCTGCATCAACTCGTCGATGTCGTCGCGCTGCTCGGGCAGCTGCCATTCGACCTCCAGCTTCCGTGCACCCTCGAGCGCTGCCCAGGTGTTTGTCGCCAGCACGGCGACGCCTGACACGAAATTCGGGCAGTTCGGCAGGATGATGCGGCCGCCATGATCGACGTTCCTGAGCATGTGAAAGTCGACGACGCCCGGAACGGCCTTCGCCTTCGTGGCGTCGAACGACAACGGCTGGCCGTCGCCGTGCGGACAGCGTCTGACGACGGCAAAGAGCATATGCGGCAATCGCAGGTCGGCGCTGTATTCCTGAATTCCGGTCAGCATCGCCTGCATGTCCACGTCGTGCACCGACGTGCCGATTAGCCTGAAGTCTTGCTCTTCCTTGAGCGGCGGATCTTCGGGCACGGCCAATTCGGCCGCCGCGTCAGCCAGTGAAGCATACGAGAGCCGTCGCCCGGTCGCGGGATCGACGACATGGCCGTTCTTCGTGGCGAGGTTCTCTTCCGGGGTAGCCAGTTTTCGCGATGCGGCCGCCACCAGCATAGCCCTGGCCGTCGCACCGGCCCGGCGCATGGCCGCGTAGTTGAGGCGAATACTGAGGCTGCCGCCCGAGAACTGGTTGTCGAGACGCGCATCCCAGTCGGCCTGCTCGACCCGAATCGTTTCCCAGTCGACGTCGAGTTCTTCGGCAATGATCATCGGCAGCGCGGTCTTCACGCCCTGGCCCATCTCGGGATTCTGGGCATACAGGGTGATAACGCCATCGCTGCCGACACGAATCAGCGGATGCAATTCCGCTGCAGCAGTGGCTGTCAGGCCGGCTTTCGGGATACCGATCACGAGCCCGAAACCCGTTGCCGCACTCAGGCGTATGAAGTCGCGACGATTGACCAAAATTTTCCCCCGACCGAACCCGAACAGGGTAGTCTCCAGCGGACGATCTTGCCACCCCGTTCGTCGTAGCAAGAGAACAATTCGTCGAGGACACGCCAAGCGCCAAGGGCGAGAAGAAGGAAACGAGAAGACCGGATCACCGGCACCCGGATTGCCAGTACAGGCTTCGGGGCGGTTTCGTTGTTCTTCCCGGACAGGAGCAGGAAGCGCGTCAGCCGGACCGTGCTCGCCTAGAGAGGCCTTCCGGTATACTGGTCAAACTTGTGGGGGCGGTTTACAGGTACGCAAATGAATTTCTTTGCCGAGCTGAAGCGAAGGAACGTAGTGCGCGTCGGGATCGCCTACGTCCTGGTCGGCTGGGTGCTGGCGCAGGTCGCCGAGTTCGCGTTCGAGAACTTCGGTGCACCCGACTGGGTCCTGAAGACCTTCGTCACGCTCCTGCTGCTTGGTCTTCCGCTCGCCCTGTTTTTCGCCTGGGCCTTCGAACTGACGCCTGAAGGAATCAAGCGGGAGGAAGACGTTGATCGATCGCAGTCGATCACGCCCTCGACCGGCCGCAAGCTCAACTACGTCATCATTGCCGCGCTGGTCATCGCCCTGGGCTACTCGTGGTGGTCCCGGCAGGCTGTCGAGGCACCGGTATCTCCGAGCACGCCGGCGGTCGCCACCGAGGACGACGGCGTCGAACAGAAAGCGCCGGATCTCCGCTCCATCGCCGTGCTGCCCTTCGTCAACATGTCGTCCGACCAGGCGCAGGAATGGTTCTCCGACGGGCTTACTGAAGAGATCCTGAACGCCCTCGCACGAACGCCGGACCTGCTCGTGGCGGCCCGCACTTCGTCATTCAAGTACAAGAACTCCGATGAAGATATCCCGACCATA
>JAACFE010000123.1 GCA_009937525.1 Gammaproteobacteria bacterium | reverse complement strand
CCGTTGCGCCCCCCGCCGCAGCCAGCTTCTTGAGAAATGTACGCCGATCAGCGGTGTACGAACTCGATTTACGACTCATCTCCTATCTCCCATTACGGCGCCGCTATGCCGGCGCTTTATGAAATACCGGGGCGCACCGGCTCGGCCGGCATGCCGGCCGTTCGATCCACCATTTCCAGGTAACGCTGGTCCGTATTGATAAATTGCTCTCCGAGCTGGCCCACGGCGCGATAAAAACTCGCCGAGGGAGTCTCCTGCAGGTCGCGGAAGAACCGCGCCATCCAGGGTCCGATGTGGGTTTCGAAAAACGCCGCCTGCGATTCCAGGCTGCCGGGTGCGCCATCCTCCGCGAGCAGGGCCATGATTTCGCACAGCGCCGCGGCGTGGTCCTCGGGCTCGCAAACGTCATCCTGACGCTCGAAGCCGAGCTTTTGCATGTCGGTGCGGAGCCTCGCGAGCGGCTGCTCCATCAGGAACCCGGTGAGGTACCAAGACCCGAACGGCACCAGTTCGCCACGGCCGAGGCCGATGAAAAGCGTCTGGTATTCGTCCACCAGCTCGCCGGGCGTCGCACGATCGGCGGACATCGCCAGCATCCGCCAGGCGACGGCGAGGAGGCTGTCTTCGTTGCTGACGGGGGCGCCTGCAAGCAATTCGAGTGTCTCTGCGTCAGGCGGCGCCGCGAGCAGCCGCCCGAGCACCCGGTAGGTGTCGGCGCGGAGCCGGTCTTCCGGCTCCAGGGACGCGATGCCCGCAGCAGCGGTAGCGTCCTGTGTTGCAGGTGCTTCGGTCATTTAATCCGAGCCCGCTGTTCCCCCAGTTATTTCAGATGATTTTAGTCAAATAAGGTGGTGGCCGCCACTGACAAAAAATCACTATAAAGAGAATAATAACAACGAGTATTTGGCGCCGAGAGGACTAATTTGTGACATTTTGTCCTATGTGCCGGATTGACTCGTTGCGGCTCAGCCCGGGCCGCCGCCCTGCTGGGCACGCATCAGGTCCTTGACCCGGCAATCGTCACACATTTGCAGGCGTCGCCGGTCCGCATCGCTCTGGAACATCCAGTGATCCTCGAGCTTCTTCGCCATGACCTTGAGCATCGAGTGCGTCGCGAACGGCTTGCCGCAGGAGATGCAGCATGCGGGCTGCTCCTCGTGCAGCAGCCGCTGGGTACCGCGCGCCTTGTCGTCGTAGAGGAAACGGGTGTCGAGCGATATGGCGTCTTCGGGGCAGGCCTTCTCGCAGGTGCCGCACTGGATACAGGAGCGTTCGACGAAATTCAGCTGCGGCAGACCCTGGCCTTCGCGAATCGCCGAGGTCGGACAGACCGCGACACAGCTCATGCACAGGGTGCAGGCTGCCGCGTCGACCTTGATCTGCCCGAACGGCGCCCCCGCCGGCAGTGCCGCGGTCTTTCTCAGACTCGGCGCATACGCGAGCAGGTGATTGATTGCCGTGCGCAGTAACAGGCGCTTCTCCGGGGGCGGCGCGAAACGGGCCGGGCTTTCCAGGCGGATGCCGTCGTCGGAGTTCGCGGCCGCGGTGACCGCGCCGGCGTCACCGGAATCCACGGCCGCTATGGCGGCGCCGGAGTAACCCATGCCTTCGAGGATCGGCGCGGCGTAGCCGATTTGCTGGTCCAGCACCTCACGGATGCTCTGCGGCGTTTCCCGGCCCCTGAGGACAAGGACGCGACGGGCGCCATACGCGAGGCAGGCCAGCCAGGCATCGATGCCGATGGAGCCGACCTCCTCCAGCTGGACCGGCAGCGCATTCTCCGGCAGGGCCGCGCCGAGCTCACCCTCGATCGCGCCTGCCGACGCGCTGTCGAAAAACACGATCAGAGGGTCCGTTCCGCCGGAATCCCGGTAGGTGACGAGGACGGTACGTACGTAGCCGAGCAGGTCTCCCGTGCTCGGATACGCATAGGTGATCGCTCCCGTCGGACAAACCGATGCGCAGCTGCCGAAGCCCTGGCAGAGGTTCGGGTCCACCGTGACGTGTTCGCCGGCCGAGGTGATCGCCCACGCCGGACAGACGTTCAGGCAGCGGGTGCAGCCGCGGATGCCCCGGCGGCCGTGCGCACAGATTTCGGGGTCGAGATTGAAATACTTGGGCTTCTCGAACTCACCGCGCATCTCGGGCAGTTCCTCGACGATCCGGTCCAGGGCGTCCGTGTCGCCACGCGGCGCGTAATACCCCGGCGGCAGCGCCTCCTGCTGCAGCAACGGCGGGTCGCGGAGATCGAGCACGAGATCGAAACGTGCCTGGGTAAGCAACGCGACCGCCGGCGCTTCGTCTTCGTCGTCCGACTCCGTAAGACGCAGGGTGTAACTGCCCAGGCTGCCCGACAGCGTGGGCGTTCCGCCGCGGACGACCGTCAGGCCGTCGACGGTCGCCGTGGCCGGCCTCGCATCCGCGGGACAAAACAGCGTCGCAACCAGCCCTTCGCCGAGCCGCCCGGCCGCAGCGAGTGCCTGCGCTTCGTCGCCGACGATCAACACGCGGCCGTGGGACAGGAAGCTGACCACGGAGGTGGGCGCCACCTCCGGCCGATGGCGGAGGTCCAGCGCTTCCATTCTCGCGCGGCCGTTTGTGCTCGTGTCAGGCAGGTTCAGATCGGTCATCGTCGGCCTCGGCGTCAACGTCGTTGTCGGCCTCGTCGTGTTCCTCGGCGTCGACCGAGGCCACTGAGGTGGTGTCTTCCCCGCGCTCTTCGTCCGCGTCGAGGCCAGCGAGTCGCTCCAGCTCGCGCTGCACGCGGTAGCGCATCTCGGCCGTGATGATGTCACCCAGCGGCTCGGGATTGCTGAAGTCCCAGTCGTAGTCGTCAAGGCCGTCGCGGATATTGAACTTGGGGCTGTGGAACAGCTTGCGCAGCGCTTGCTGCTTCACGTCGGCCGGCACGCCGTCGCCGAGAAAGGCACTGTAATCCGAGTCTTCATCGAGCGACTCCAGCGGCGGCAACTCCGGCGCCGTTTCCTCCGGCAAGCCGGCCTCTTCCGCCGCAGGCGCTGACGACGAGTCTTCGGGGGTGATCGCAGGCTCCTGTGCCGCCGGGGATGCCTGCAGCCGTTCCCCGTCCGCATCGTCCACAGGCTCCGGCAGTTCCTCGCCCTGTCGCGACAGCGTCTTGCGGCGCGACCAGCGCGTCAGAAAACCCTCCTGCTCGTCCTGGCGATTCTCGCTCATCGGTCGGGCTTCTCTGACCAGTTCTTGCGCTTGCGCTTCTTGCGTTCCTGCGGCACGAAGTGTGTGACGACGAACTTCTCGAGATGCTGATAAATCTCCGGGGGGATCGGCACCGCGAAAACCTGGTCATCGCTCTCGAGGCAAACGGTGGCAGAATCGTGATTCGCAGTGACCTGAAACGGCGTCAGTTCGCCGCCAGGCGTTTCGTGACAGATTATGAACAACGAGGGATTGTCGCCCGTGAGGTTGTACCAGTACTCCTCGGCGAGATCACGATAGAGCTGCAGCGGCAATCCGGACCAGAGGTACTGCGCCTTGTCATCGGTCTCGTAAATCGGCCGGCGTCCGCTGCCCTTGCCGACCACGTGCTCGCCGGCAACGACGGACACGGCGTGCCAGCTCGGCACCGACCACCGGCCGCGCGTGACCTGGGTACGCTCCATGATTACAGCTACTGTATGTCGATCTGGTTGGCTCATTTCTGCCAATATTAGCGCAATGACGAGAGTGAGGATGATTTGACTTCCGCCAACACAGACAACGAAGGGCAGGAAAGGCCGGCCGGGACGGGAGGCGCCGAAGCCAACGGCGGCGAGCCGCCCCGCTTCATGAGCGTGAAGCAGGCCGCCGCTTACCTGCAGGTGAACGAGAAGAAGATCTATGCGCTGGTGCGCGAGGGCAAGATTCCGGCGACCAAGCTCACCGGCAAATGGCTGTTCCCGCGCGACCTGGTCGATCAGTGGCTGCTCGAATCGAGTCATGGCGGGCTGCTGACCGACCGCATCGTGATCGCAGGCAGCGACGATCCGCTTCTATTTCGGGCCGTCACGCAAGTGGCCAACACGCTGCAGTCGAGGGCGCTGATCAGTTACGCGGCGACCGGCAGCCAGCTCGGACTGACGCTGCTCGCGCGCAAGCGCGCTGATGTCTGCGGCATCCACTGGGGTCCGGCCGACGAAAGCTACCAGCGCCACCCCGCGCTGATCCGTCAATATGTTCAGGCGGGCGACTGGGCACTGGTGCGACTGTTTCGCCGTGAGCAGGGCTTGCTGGTTTCGCCGGGCCTGTGGTCGGCGGAGATCGGGATTGAAGGCCTGTTCGAGCGCGAGGTGCGCTGGGTCGAGCGCCAGGAAGGCGCCGGCTCGCAGCGGTTTTTGCGCGAGCTGATTTCGCGTCACGACCTCGATCCCGCAAGCCGCCGGATAACCGGCCGCGCCAGCACCGAGCGCGAAGCGGCGTCTGTGATCGCGATGGGTCAGGCCGAGGTGGGCCCGGGCGTGCGCGCGGTGGCGAACGAGTTCGGCCTCGACTTCGTGCCCATTGGCTGGGAGGCTTTCGACCTCGCGCTGCACCGGGGCATCTTCTTCCGCAGGCTGTTTCAGCGGCTCCTCGATTATCTGCGCGGTAACGAGTGCCGGCGCCAGGCCAATATGCTCGGCGGGTACGATCTGGCGGAGCTGGGTAACCTGATCTGGACAGGCACGGACTGACGCGCGTGCGGTCGTATCGCGGGCCGAGGCCCGCTCCTACAGGTTGAATCGCTCCTACTGGCCCGTATCGATTTCGTGGTCGATAACGTGCTCGAGACCGAGTGCCGGGATCGATAAGGTCATCTTGGCCTGCAGCTTTGCCGAGTCCGGCAGGGAGCCGGCCTCGGCCGCATCGCGTACGGCTTTTTCGATTTCACGTTGCGACGTGATCCCGACCGCCTTCAGAAACTTGCGAATCGTGACATTCAGGCGATCTTCGTCAATGCTCGTCATGCTCGTTTATCTCCTTTACTCGCGATCCGAGGTCCCGAGCTTGCGGTCCAGTGTCCTGCGCGAGATGTCCAGACGCCGCGCCGCGGCCGACTTGTTGCCGTCACTGGCCGCGAGAACGCGAGCCATGTGATGACGCTTCACCTGCTCGAGCGTCCAGTCTAGCGGATAATCGGGCGCCCCGGGGAGTTGCCTCGCGGGGCTCACCAGTGTGTCGGCCGGCAGTCTGCCAAGACGTAAGGTCTGCTCGATCACATTGCGCAGCTCCCGCACGTTTCCGGGCCAGTCATACTCCGCGAGCCTGTCCAGCTCCGCAGGGCGCAACTCGAGTAACGGCAGCGACAGGTCGGCAGACAGTTCGTCCGCAAAATGTGCCGCAAGCAGCGGGATATCCGCCCGCCGTTCGCGAAGTGGCGGCAGCCCCACGCGAATCACGCTGAGCCTGTAATACAGGTCCGCGCGGAAGCGGCGCCCGGCTACCAGCCCGGCAAGGTCTGGCGTTGCCGATGCGACGATGCGGGTGTTCACCGGGTAGATCTCGTTCTCCTCGATGCTGCGCAGCAAACCGGCCTGCAGGTCGAGAGAAGCCGCGTGGACGGCTTCGAGAAACAGGGTACCGTCGCCCGACGTTTCCCGGGCACGGCCGAGCATCTCGTGCTGCGGTCCCGGTTCGTCGATTGCGCGGCAGTCGACGGCAACGAAAGTGCCCTGCCGGCCGCTGCGCTCGTGCAGCAGCCGAGCCGCCAGTTTCCTCCCCGTGCCCGCTTCACCCTCGACAAGTACCGTCGAAGGCGTGGCCGCGACGTGCTCGATCAGCGCCTGTATTTCCCGCATGGGCCCGCTGTTCCCGACCAGCATCTGCCGCGAATCGCCCATGCGGGCAGCCGCGTGCTCGAGGCCCTCCCCGCAAATAGCGCCTATCTTTGCGACGAGTTCCTCGGTCGAGAACGGCCTCAGGAGCACATCCGATACGCCGTTCTGCAGCGCCTCGATCGCGGTCTCGGCACTGGGCCTATCCACGATCAACAGGGTCTCGGACGGCAGGCCGTCGCCGACGACGAGCGCGTCACGGATTGCGGTCCATGAACTCCGGGGATCGATGACGACGAGCAGGTGAAAGCGACAGCGCTGCACCAGCGCGCGCGACTCGTCGATCGTCTGTGACGATTCCACCGTCAGAAAATGCCTGGCGAGTCTCCGTTGCAGGCGGGACACTTCGGGCCCGTCGCCGAGGAGAAGAATCGACGTGGACTGAGACACACATTCTCCGGCTGTCGCGTTCGTTGGAACGTTCGTCCAAAGCGTATGCTTTGGGACAAATTGTCGCAAGGCTACGGTGACTGTGCGACTATTTGTTGCTGGCGTCGTGCCGAGGCATCTGAAAGAATGCCATTTACCGTCCGGCCGGCATTTCGACCGGGGCGGGCAGGGGGCGGATGACCAGTGCGAGGGGGTTGGTCGCGAAAAGCGTGGCCGGATTCTGAGAATGAACGAGTTTTGGTCTGCAATCGTTGCGGCGCTGTCGATGATTGTGACGCTCGACGAGGACCTGGTGGAAATCGTCCAGTTGTCCCTGCAGGTCAGCCTGGGCGCCGTCACGATCGCTTCGGTCATCGCGCTGCCGCTGGGCGCGCTCATTGCACTGCAGAACTTCCCCGGCCGACGCGGCGTCGTGATCCTGTTGAATGCGCTGATGGGTCTTCCGCCCGTTGTCGTGGGCCTTGTCGTGTATCTGCTGCTGTCCCGCGCCGGGCCGCTGGGCCCCATGGGTCTCCTGTTTACGCCGGCAGCCATGATCATTGCCCAGAGCATCATCGTCCTGCCGATCATCGCGGCGCTGTCGCGGCAGACGATCGCCGA
>JAACFE010000042.1 GCA_009937525.1 Gammaproteobacteria bacterium | reverse complement strand
GTGTGCCGGGGTTTGTCGCCCCAATTCAATGGGTCTAAACTCAGCCTACCTTTGGCGCACGATCGAGGTTCTGGGGATGCAAGGTTTCAACAGCTACAAGTACATTCTCGCGGCAACGGCGTTGCTGTTTTCCGGTTTCGCGGCCGCACAGGATCCGGCAGAGGACCAGGCCAGTGTCTGGGCCGTTGTCGAAAGACAGTGGAACGCGGTAGAAGACAACGACAAGAAATGGATTGACGAATTGCTCATGGCCGATTTCTCCGGCTGGCCGAAAAATTCGCCCGCTCCGCGAAACAAGTCGTCCACCAAGATGTGGAACCGCTTCAATGAATCACAGGGCAAGCTCGTCGCGCACGAGTTGTACCCCCTGGCCATCATCGTCCACGGCGACGTCGCGCTGGCCCACTACCTCTATACCTCGGCTTACAAGAACAAGGACGGCGAGGTGGAGATGAACAACGGCCGCTACAGTGACGTGCTCTTCCGGACGGATGACGGCTGGAAGTTTCTCTCCTGGCACGGGGGTGCCGACGAGTAGCGGGAGCTGCCGGCGTTAAGCGCCGGTTAAGGTAGAGACGGCTATTCTCGTCTGCAAGGTGGGCCGAAACGCCCACCATTGCAGGACCGGGAGGCCGTATGAACGCCCTAAAATTCAGACTCTCAACCCGCATTGTGACAGCGATTGCGGTCGTCGTTGCAGTGCCCGCCTTCGCACAGGTGCCGGTCGACGAGAGCGGAGCCCCGCTCGCGGACTATGAATCCTTCGAACCGGATGCGACTACCGGGAATGAGGACATTCCGCTCCTGACGGAGATGGAGCTTCAGGAACTGGTCGGTCCCATTGCTCTGTATCCCGACGACCTGTTGGCGATTGTGCTGCCGGCAACGACCTACCCGCTGCAGCTCGTCCAGGCGCAGCGATTCCTCGAAGACCTTGAACAGGACCCGTCTCTGAAACCCGACGATGCGTGGGACGACGCGGTCGTCGCGCTGCTCAACTATCCGGAGGTCGTGGAACTGCTCAACGAGGACCTGGACTGGACCTGGCGTCTCGGCGAGGCCGTGGTCGCCCAGCAGGCCGATGTCGTCGACGCGGTAGAAGACTTTCGCGACCGTGCGTACGCGGCCGGCAACCTGAAGAGCGACTCGCACCAGACGGTGGCGCGCAACGACGGCAGCATCGAGATCACGCCGATCGAAGATGACGTTATCTACGTGCCCTATTACGAGCCCGAACGCGTCGTCGTGTACCAGTCGCGCCCGGTGTACCACTATTATCCGCGCGCATACCCTGTGTATTACTACCCGTACCCGGTCGGCCATGCATTCACAAGCGGCTTTTTCTGGGGCGTCACGACCGCATTCACCGTCGGCTGGGTGACCGACAGCGTGCACGTCATCCACCACAGCTATCACGGTCATCCCTACTACGGCCGCCACTACTGGGACGGCTGGTGGTACCGCCGACCGACCGTTCACGTGCACAATCATTACTATTCGAACAGCCGGTATTCCGTGTCGCGTTACCGGTACAGCCGCGGCGACCACTGGCGGCCACGATACGAAACGCGACGCCGGCTCCACAATCAGCGCATTGCGCACAGCAACTACTACACCGGGCGCAGCGTGCGGCATCGCTCCTACACGACGACGACTCGGCATGCGAACGACCGCAGACTCGAGCGCACTCAGTTGGCGCGGTCGACGCCCGATCGGCGCCATGACTATCGTGCACGGAACGTATCGGATAGTCGCCGCCACGACCGCCAGTCAGCCGTTTCCTCGACGACCAGGCAGACGCCCCGTCGGGTAACGCGGCCAGAGCGCAGCTCCGAGCAGCGGCAACGGCTGCACACCCAGAGACAGCACACGCGGTCCGATACCGTTGCGAAGCGCGACCGGACGACGACAGAACACCGCAACAGCCGCCGCGCCGCCGAAAACCGGCAGCAACGCCGTGCGGATCCGCCACGACGCCAGGAGCCGACGCGGAGCGAGCCGACGCGGAGCCGGCCGCGGTCGAAAGAGAAGGATTCGGCGCGGAAGAGCGAGCGACAACACCATGCCTCCTCCCGTGACGACACCCGGCGACGGCAGCGCCACTGAGCGGCGGCACCGCCCTGGCATCGGCGAGGGACTCTAGTCCTCGCCCCTGCGGTCTTTCTTCGGCAGGCGCCCTGCCTTGCGCAGGTTCTCACGCAGGACGAACTCGATCTGCGCGTTCAGACTCCGCAGGTCGTCGTTCGCCCAGCGCTGCATCGCCGCCAGGGTCTCCTCATCGATTCGCAGCGCAAATGCCTTGCGGGCAGCCATCGCTCTTGCAGTACTCCGGTCGTCTTCCTGATCAGGTGTAGAGCGAGCCCGTGTTCAGCACCGGCTGAGCACCCTCCTCGCCGCACAGGACCACCAGCAGGTTGCTGACCATCGCCGCCTTGCGCTCCTCGTCGAGGTCGATCACCTGGTTCTGGCGCAGTTCGTCGAGTGCCATTTCCACCATGCCGACAGCACCTCGCACGATTTGCCGCCGGGCGGCGATGATTGCCGACGCCTGCTGGCGACGCAGCATGGCGTTGGCGATCTCCGGGGCATACGCGAGGTGACTGATGCGCGCTTCGATCACCGTTACGCCAGCCGTATCGAGCCGATCCTGGATCTCCTGCCGCAGCGCCTGTGCGATTTCCACCGGGTCGCTGCGCAACGCCAGCCCTTCGCCCTCATGGGGCTCGTAGGGGTACGTCGTCGAGAGGTTCCTGAGCGCCGATTCGCTCTGGATCTGGACGAATTCTTCGTAGTCGTCGACTTCGAACAGGGCTTCGGCCGTATCCACGACCTTCCAGACAACCACCGCGGCAATTTCGATCGGGCTGCCGTTCGAGTCGTTCACCTTGAGCTTGCCGCTCTCGAAGTTACGCACGCGCGTAGAAACGGCGGTTTTCTGGAAGAACGGATTTGCCCATTTCAGACCCGGTTCGTGCGCCGTGCCGACATATTTGCCGAACAGCTGCAGGACCTTCGCCTCGTTCGGGTGAATCATGAACAGACCGGCCCAGAGGATCAGCACCACGATCGCTGCCAGCACGGCAGCGATGGTCCACGGCACCGACTCCGCCAGAACGGCGCGGTAGATCCCGTACCCCGTCGCGAGCTGCGCAACGACGAGCACGACCAGCATCAGGTAACCGGAGGAAACCTTGCGTACTTGTTCACGAATCATGAGCCTCTCCCAGGCACGGCAGGAAACATATCATAATGATATTATCATGATATCATCGCAGCCCGGAGTCAAGCGGGCGCCCCGGGTCCGCGCTGCGGGCCGGGTACGCTGCAGATACCAAGGATTATGTAAAATTATGGATCAGAGAGGCAGCCGGGCCTCGAAACAGGCTCCCGGCTCCCCGGTATCGAGAAGCGTCAGCGACCCACCGTGCGCGCGGGCCACCAGCGTCGCGAGGTACAGGCCCAGGCCGGTTCCGCCGGTATTGCGCGTGCGCGATGGATCACCGCGATAGAAAGGCTCGCCGATGTGCTCGGCCTGCTCCGCAGAAATACCCGGGCCGTGGTCGCGAACGCGCAGCACCAGCTCGTGTCCCTGCGTGTCGATCGAGAGTTCTACCGGGCCGCTGTCGTCAGGCGAATACCGCAGCGCATTGTTGACCAGGTTCTTCAGGAGCAGTGATACGCGCGCCTCGTCGATATTCGCGGATGCCCCGCCACTGCGATCGTTGATCTCGATGCGGCCGCGCTCGCGGTCGAAGAAGTCGTCGATGAGTTCGTCAACCAGGTCGCGCACGCGGACTACGGACCGGGTCAGGGGCGCATGCCGGCTGTTCAGGCGCTCCGCTTCCAGCAGGGAGACGATGATCTTCTCCATCTCGACCAGTTCCGCCTTCAGCTCCTGCTGCTTCCCTTCATCGTCAACGAATTCGATGAGCAGGCGCAGCCGCGACAGCGGCGTGCGCAGTTCATGACTGATACCCAGAAGCAGCGCGCGTTTTGCATCAAGCATGTTCTGGACGTCTTCGGCGAGCTTGTTGATGTCGGCGGCCAGGTCGCCAAGCTCATCGTGTCGGATCATCTTGATCCTGTGACTGAAATTACCGCTACCGATGTGTTCGGCGCCCGCGCGTATGGCGCGGATCGGCTTGAACAGCCAGCTTACGGCCGCGTAGCCCAGCAGCAGGAAGGTCAGGCCAAGGCCGACGATAACGTAACTGAGTTCAGGACCGCTGCGTACGTCCGAGATTCTCGGCGTCACCACGACGATGTCGTACTCGCCGTTCTCGCCTGACGACATACGCAGGAAGTTGTGATCGCCGCGGCTCGCGAATTCGACGCCAAGCAGCTCGTCCACCCAGGCGCCGGGATCGTCGCTGAACGCAGGACTCGGGCCGAAGTTGAGCTCCGATAGCCGGGGAAAAGCGGGGTCGGACGCCCAGTCGATGTCGGGGCCGAGGATACGAATGTCGACAGGCACTCGCTCGGTAATCGCGACAGCCCTGTCGATGCGCGGCGGACTGCCGATATCCTCCCTCACGTACTGGACGTGCAGGGAGAGGTGTCCGCTGATCAGGCCCCGGATGTCATCGCTGTTGTAGAACCAGCGTATGGCGACGAAAGTACCGTAGACGAAGAGGCCGCCGAGCAGCAGGAAGATGACCAGGAGCCGGAACGACAGTGATCGCGCCAGCCGCCTAGTCATCGGACGACGGCACTCCGATGAATGAATATCCCCTGCCCCAGACGGTCTGTATGAAACGCGGCGGCTTCACGGAGTCGCCAAGCTTCTGGCGCAGGCGCGAGATCATGATATCGACGGATCGGGTAAGAATCGCGGCATCGATTCCGCGCAGCTCGCCAAGTATGTCGTCACGCGACAGCTTCTTGCCGTGCCGGCGGGCGAGAATCAGAAGCAGCTCGTACTCCATCGAGGTCAGTTCCACGCTTTCGCCGTCAACCGCGACCGACCGGGATTCCGTGTCGATCTCCAGTCCCTCGAAGCTCAATTTGCCGGCGCTCGGTCCTGCGGCATCGCTGCGCCGCAGGATGGCCTGCACCCTCGCAACGAGTTCGCGGGGCTCGAACGGCTTGCCGATGTAATCGTCTGCACCGAGCTCCAGCCCCGAGACGCGATCGATGACATCACCGCGCGCCGTCAACATGATGATCGGAATGTTGCTCGACTTGCGCACCTCGCGGCAGATTGCGAAGCCGTCCTTGCCAGGCAACATTACGTCGAGCAACAGCAGATCCGGATCTTCGACGGATAACTTGCGAAATCCTTCGCTCGCATCACCGGCGGTTACCAGCTTGATGCCAAATCGCTTGAAGTACTCCTGGAGTAATTTGGAGTGTTTGCGATCGTCATCGATTATCAGGACTTTTGTCATGCGCGAATCATAACGCGTCGCACCGGCCCCGTCCCGCAACGCACGGGTATGCGAAACAATTCGAAACATCCTGATACGCCATTGAAACCCACCGCGCCGGCTGCCGACGCAGACTCTCGGTCAGGATCAACACCATTAAGGGATTTACCATGAATGCAGCAAGTAAGCTTCTTCTCGTCGCCGGCCTGTTCGCGTTGGCCGCATGCGATTCAAATGACAACGATGCGCCGCCGGTCGAGCCGCCGGCACCGAGCACGACCGTGCAAATTCTTCACGCCTCGCCCGACGCACCTGCCGTGGACGTCGTCGTCGATGGTGAAGAGGCGCTGAGCGACGTCGACTACAAGGACTCGTCCGGCTGGGGCGAGTTTGCTGCCGGGACGTATTCCATCGAGGTGCAGGGCATACTGCCTGACGGCAACGCGACCGTTATCGGCCCTGCCGACCTGACGTTCGAGGCCGACACGATCAACACCGTCGTCGCGCTTAACGACGTGCAGAACATCGAGCCGCTCGTACTCACCCAGCCGCAGACGCCCGTATCCGCGGGTGCGGCCCGGGTCTGGGTGCTGCACGCGGCACGCAACGTGCAGGATCTCGTCGGCGGTCCGGTCAATGTCTACGTGACCGCGCCCGACGCCGACCTGGCTGCCGAAGCGCCGCTCGGCTCTTTCAATTTCAAGGAGACGCTGCCGGCCGATGCCCCTGCCGAACTGACGGCGGGTGACTACCAGATTCGCGTCGGTGTCGGAACACCCGGTGACCCGGAGTTCCTGCTCGCCTTTGACTCGGGCACCGTGACGCTTTCCGACGGCGCTGATTTGATCATTGCCGCCGTTCCCAACACGACGCGGGGCGATTCTCCGATCAGCCTCGTGGTGCTCGACAGCACTGGCGCCAGCGAAATCCTCAGCAGCGGCACGCCAGCTGCGCTGCGCGTCGTGCATGCGTCGAACAATACGCCCCCGGTCGACGTATTCGCGGACGGCGCCGCGTTGATCGAAGGGCTCGAGTTCGCGAATTTTGCTCCTGCAGACGGCTTCGCCGAGGTGCCTGCCGGCACCTACTCGGTCGCAGTGGCTCCCGCCGGCGCCGGTGTCGGGGCGGCGGCGATCGGGCCTGCCGACCTCGAATTCGCCGCTGGCACGACGACGGACGTCATCGCCGTCGGCCGGCTCGGCGGAATCGAGGGAACCATCGAAGAGCTGACGGTCACGCTTGCTGATGACGATCCCCGCCCGATCCCGCTGTTTGCCAAGGTACGCATCATCCACGCCTCGGTCACGGCCGCGTCACTCGAGCCGGATACCGTCGACATCTACGTGACGGCGCCCGGCACCGACATCAGCGACGAGAGCGTTGTGCCGACGCTGGCCGATGTGCCCTACCTCGCGAACACCGGCTACCTTGCCGTCGCGGGCGGCACCTACGACATCACGGTAACCGTGAGCGGTTCCCGCACACCGGCGATCGGACCGCTCCAGAACGTGGCGGTCGAAGATGGCGGGATCTACACCGTAATTGCACGCGACGCCCTGCCCGGCGATGCAGCAACCGATCTTGGCGTCATTCTGATCGACGACACTCCGGCAGCGCCCTGAGTACCGTCGTAAGCGGTTCCACCCCGAGCACTAGCTCCCCGTTTGGACCCCGCTTCGGCGGGGTCGTTTTTTTTTTGGGTGCATCACTCCGGCAGGAGCGGTTCCCGAACCGCGATCGCGCGCCGGGGCGCGCTCCTAGGTCCGGCGTGCCGCAGCCAGCTTTTCCTCCACCGCAGCCCGCATACGCTCGGCCAGCGGCGCTTCGAGGTATCGCTCCAGCGCTGCAGGATCCGGGCGCAGTTCATAGGCAAGGCGGTAAAGATCGAGGATGGACACGACCGGTGCCGGATTTTCGATGTACGTCACCGTGTCGCCGGCGGACACTTCGCCCTCGTTGAGCACCCGGAAATAGATTCCCGGCCTCTCCGCTTTGCGGAATGCCATGCCGAAGCCGGAGTCCTGCATCTGGGCCGCGAGTGTGCTACAGGGGATGCGTGGTGCGGTCGCTTCGAGCAGGACATCCCCGATCAACAGCCGGTCGCCCACGTTCATGTCCGTCGGCAGACCCTCGATCGTGAGATTCTCGCCGAACGTGCCTGGCGGGACCTCGCGGCCCAGTTGCGCGGACCACCATTCGTAGTCATCTGCACTGTAGGCGTACACAGCCTGGTCGGCGCCACCGTGGTGTTGCTTGTCGGAAATCGTGTCGCCGGCGACCGATTCGGCGCCCACATGAACCGCATCGCCGGCCGGGCGTTTGCGGATTCCCGTGACGAACGTGCGACTGCCGTGCTCGATGGCTTCTTCGCGCCCGACGTTGATGCTTGTTACGCGCATGTCGTCCATGCCAGTCAGGCACCTGCCGCCAGGTGCAAAGACCCGAAGATCGTGAATGTGGTTTGCGCCATCGAAACTCCCCCGGGCGTGGCTCGGTGCCGGGGAATCATAACCGCGCCGAGGCGCTGAGCGCCACGTCAGAAGGTAAAGGGCTTGCCGTCCTGTGTCTCGCCGGGCAGGTAGCGGCTGCGCATGCGCTCGTGACGATTCGGCGGAAATTCCTCGACGATGATCTTGCGCACATGGTTCTCCGCGATCAGCACCTGGTCGCCCGCGATCTTCAGCAGTGCCTCGGCGTCCTGCACGGCCTCGGCCGTTTCCCGGAGACGCCTGGGCTTCACGGACCCCGCCTTCGTCTCGAGTTCCTCCAACAGGGCGGAGAGCCTCTGCACGGCTTTGCGCTGCCTTTGCGCCGCCCGATACCTGGCCCGCAGCTCCCTTCGCGCCAACCGCAGCCGGCCCCGTGCCGAGTCCTGCCACGCGCGCCAGCCTGCGAAAAGCAACACGGCCCCGGCGATGATGCTCGCCATCACGAGGGCCCAGTGTTGTTCCAGGAACGTAAACGCCATGCGCGGAAAGTAGCGCAGTCCCCGCCGGATTGCGTCGAACCGGCCGCAGTTTTGACGCTGCGATAACGCAAAATGCGTTACATTTACAATTATTTTGCGTTATATTGTGTTGCATGGCGAAAACCCGCACATCGACGCTCAATCTGCGCATCCACCCTGCCCTCAAGGACGCCATCCGCGAGGCAGCCGCGCGCGAGCACCGCAGTGTCGCCAATATGGTCGAAGTGCTGATCCGCCGGCACTGCGATCAGTCCGGCATCACCGTCTACGAGAAACCCGATTTGTCGTCGAGGAGAAGGAATGGATGAGCGAATGCTGAGAGCGCTGGTAGCCGCCGGCGCCGTCAAGAAGATCAGTATTATCGCGAGCGGCTCACGATTTCACATCGAGGCGAAGACGCAGAACGGCGCCGTCACCGCGGAGACCCTGAAGGGCAAGGTCAAGACATGGGTTTCGCTGGATGCGGCGGCCCGCTGGGTGCGGGGACTGGGCGTCGGTGCCGCCCAGGTACACCTGACGCACTGGCAGCCGGGTCAGCGGGAACTGATCTGACGGATTTCAGTCCCCGGCGTCTGCCGACGGCAGTGCGTTACCGAACGGAAACGGCTTGTCCTCGGTATTGAACGTCAGGTAGCGAATAATCTCGTAGAGGTAAGCCGCGATCACCTGCCCTGCCTGCTGCAGCTGGCTGTTCTTCTCGCCGGTAAACAGCACCCAGAAAAAGCCCAGCACAACGACGACGGACAGTACGGCGGTCGTGGCGCTCGCGACCACGCAGAAGACGACCATGAACAACAGCCGCAACCACGTGGACCGGGATTTGATGTTCTCTTCGATAGGAATACCGCTGTCGCTGTCACCAGAGACAACGTGATCTGCCGGTGGGTTGTCGTCGCTCATCGAGTTCTCCTGCGTCGGACGTGTCGAGGCCGTAAAAGCGGTCTGTCTCAGTCAATATGGTTACAATGCGCGCCTGTTTCAAGCAGTCAATTTTGAATCAATGACTTACAAGTACACCATGCTGGCCCTGGCGTTCACCGTACTCGCCGCGTGCGAGCGCAGCGCGCCGCCGCCCGATCTCGCGGCCGAGGCGCAACGCATCGCCAATGAATCCATCATCGTCGACACGCACATCGACGTCCCGTACCGCCTCGACGAGGCGCCTGCCGACGTGAGCCGCGCGACCGACGGCGGTGACTTCGACTACCCTCGCGCGCGTGCCGGCGGGCTGAACGCCGCATTTATGTCGATCTATACGCCAGCGAAACTGGAGGCAGAGGGACAGTCGCGAGAAAAAGCAGAGCAACTTATTGATTTGGTAGAAGATATTGTATCCAGCTCAGCTGGAAAATTCGCCGTTGCCACCTCCCCTGGCGACGTCAGGAAGCAGTTCGAGAGCGGCATCATGTCTTTGTCGATGGGCATGGAGAACGGGTCGCCGCTGGAGGGAGACCTTGCGAACCTGCAGCACTACTACGATCGTGGCATTCGCTATATCACCCTGGTCCACAGCCTGTCGAATCACATTTCCGACTCCTCCTTTGATGAGAACCGGCAATGGAACGGGCTCAGCGAGTTCGGGGTGGAGGTAGTACGCGAAATGAACCGCCTCGGGATCATGGTGGACGTCAGCCATGTCTCCGACGAAGCGTTCTGGCAGGTGCTGGACATCAGCGCGGTGCCGGTGATCGCATCGCATTCGTCGGCCCGCCATTTCACGCCAGGCTGGGAACGCAACATGAGCGACGAGATGATTACCGCTCTGGCCAACAACGGCGGCATCATCATGATCAACTTCGGCTCGGCATTCATCACCGAAGAGGCTCGCCAGTACTCGTCGCAACGCTGGCCCGCGTCCAGGGCCTACATCGAGGAGCACAGCCACCTGCCGCGCGCAGAGGCCCAGAGGCAGTTCGCCGTTGCCTGGGAAGCCGAGCACGGCCCAATGCCCTACGCCTCACTGGATGATGTGCTCGACCACTTCGACCATGTCGTCGGCCTGGTGGGTATCGACCACGTCGGCATCGGCTCCGATTACGACGGTGTCGGGGATTCCCTGCCGACGGACCTCAAGGACGCGTCCGCGTACCCGAATCTGATCGAAGGCTTGCTGCGCCGCGGATACAGCGAGGCCGACATCCGCAAGATTCTCGGCGAGAACCTGCTGCGGGTGTGGCAGTCAGTGGAAGACTACGCCGCGACGACGTCGACCAGCACGTAGCGCAGCAGCACTTCGTAGCTGCCGCGATCGAGCTTCATGCCCAGGGGTAGTTCCAGCGTGTGGATCGGTAAACCACCGCTTTCGCGAATCTCCTGGTAGTGCTTGTCGCCATCGCGGTACACGCGATATTCGACTTCACGGTAATCGCCGACTTTCATCGGCACCTTGCTGAGGGTCCAGTCCTGGATAGTCGCTCGCTCCATCTCAACCTCCATAGCGCCAAGCGAATTGGCTCGTGTAGTCAATAGTCAGTAAAGAGGGTGCAAACGGCGTGCCAACAGATCCTCACGATCATCCATATTAACTAGATCTTATAAAACATATACTTATTATCATTTCTTCGATATTACATTAATTGTTTCAGGGTCCGCGTGTGTCAGGATGTGACGACCCAGTCGTGCGATTTGCGACAGTCGCTTGACATAAGATTGGGGGCTACAAGGGCCAGACGAGCAATATCATGGGCACCGAAACGAGCACGATCAAGATCTCGAGCGGCAATCCCATACGCCAGTAGTCGCCGAACTGGTAGCCCCCGGGGCCCATGATCAGCGTGTTGTTCTTGTGCCCGATCGGCGTCAGGAACGCGCAGGACGCCGCAACCGCAACCCCCATCAGGAACGAATCCGGGTTCGCGTCGAGGCGCCCGGCGATTTCTACCGCGATCGGCGCCGCGATGACGGCGGTCGCCGTGTTGTTCATCACGTCCGACAGGGTCATCGTCACGATGATGAGTAGCGTCAGCACCATCACCGGCGAGACGGTGCTGGTCAGCGCGAGGATGGCGTCCACGATGAGTGTCGATCCGCCGGTAGCCTGCAGGGCGCCGCCGATCGGGATCATCGAGCCCAAGAGCACGATGACCGGCCACTCGATGGACGTGTACACGTCCCGGAGCGGCACGATATTAAGCAGGATGTAGGCCGCGACCACGCAGCCGAGGGCAATCGGCAGGTAGACCAGGCCGGCGCTGGCGGCCGCGATGGCTGCCACGAATATAGCGACGGCCTGCCAGACCTTGTGTCGCTGGATGACGCGTTGTCCCCGGTCGGCAAGCGGCAGCAGTCCCAGCTGCCCCGTGACGTCCGTGATTCGTTCCTCCGGGCCCAGCAACAGCAATACGTCCCCGGGCCTCAATACGAGTTTGCGAACGTTTTCGCGGAAGCGCCTCCCCTCTCGCGAAACGCCCACGAGCGCGACGCGATAGCGGTACAGGAGCCGCAGTGACACGGCCGACCGGCCAGCCAGCTTCGAGGATTCCGGCACCACCACTTCACTGAATTCGAGATCGCCATTCTCGAGTACGCCCTCGGATTTGCCCACATACTCGAGCTGCAGTGCACCCAGCGCCTCGTCGATGCTTTCCGGGGTGGCTTCGATCACGAGGATGTCGCCTGCTTCGATCCTGGCGATCCTGGCGAGACCCGGCAGTCGCCTGCCCCGGCGCGTCAGTCCGACGATTTCGATATCGCTCTGCTCGGCCAGGTCGTCGAGCTCCCGGATGCGCTTGCCGATCACCATCGAGCCGTCCGGCACGCGCACTTCCGCGATGTAGTCGGCGAGATCGAACAGCTCCTCGCCGGCATGAGCGGATGTGCGGGACGCGGGCAACAGGCGCCAGCCTATCAGTGCGACGTAGGCGACGCCGACGGCGGCGCATGCGATACCGACGGGCGCGAAATCGAACATCCTGAACGGCTCCCCGAGCGCGTCATTACGGAACTCGGCAATGACGATATTCGGCGGCGTGCCGATCAGGGTGATCATGCCGCCGAGGATGGACGCGAACGAGAGCGCCATGAGGGACAGTGAGGGGCTGCGGCCACTCTTCTTCGCGGCCTGCAGGTCGAGGGGCATGAGCAGCGCGAGCGCCGCCACATTGTTCATCACGGCCGACAGGGATGCCGCCAGCGCCGACATGATGCCCACATGAGCGGAAAGCTTGCGCGATGTATCCACCACGTAACGCGCCAGCAGCTCGATGACGCCGGAGTTCGACAGTCCGCGGCTGACGACCAGCACGAGCGCGATGATGACGGTCGCGGGATGCCCGAACCCGGAGAAGGCCTCTGAAACCGGCACGACCCCGGTCAGCAACGCCGCCATCAGGGCGATGAAAGCGACCAGGTCGTAGCGCCAGCGACCCCAGATGAGCATCACGAACACGAGCACGAGAATTACGAACAGGACGGCTTGTTGCGGTGTCATCCTCAGATTGCCTGAATTGCTCGACGACGATAGGACGATACGCTATTCGCCACCGCAAAGGCACGCTAGGATCACGACATGACTTTCGTCGTCATGATCATTGTGCTGCTTGCTGTGGTTTTCGGGCCGGGGCTCTGGGTGCGCCGGGTGATCGAGCGCTACAGCAACCCGCCCGACCGCTATGCCGGCACGGGCGCACAGCTGGCCCGGTACCTGCTCGACAAGCTCGGCATGCAGCACGTTACGGTGGAGACCACGGACCAGGGCGACCATTACGACCCGGCGGCCAAAGCGGTCCGGCTTACATTGGACAAGTACGAGGGCCGGTCACTGACGGCGATCACGGTTGCCGCCCACGAGGTCGGGCATGCGCTGCAGGACAAGGAGGGCTACGGACCACTCAGGCTTCGCACCTACCTGGTGCGCGTCGCGCGGCCCGTGGAAAGAATCGGCGCCGGCGCGCTGATGGTGGCGCCCTTCGTCGGCGCCCTGACCCGCGTGCCGAGCATCGGCATCATCATGTTCCTCGCGGGGTTCATGACCCTCGCCACGTCGACCCTCGTCCACCTTGCCACGCTGCCGACGGAATTCGACGCGAGTTTCAATCGGGCTTTGCCGTTGCTCGACGAACAGCGGGTCCTGAAGGATGTGGATCGGCCGCACGCCCGCCGCCTGCTCACGGCGGCCGCCCTCACCTACGTCTCTGCCTCGCTGATGAGCCTGCTCAACATTGCCCGCTGGTGGGCCATACTGCGCCGCTAGCGCGGAAGATAGCGCTCAAACGAGCCGCGGCCATTGAAAATCGGCCCGCGGCCGCCATTTCGGTCCGAGGCTCGTAATGGCCTTAAAAATTGCTGGTTTAGGGGCGGCAGCGCTGCTATTATCCGCGCCCGAAAGCCGCTCTGGACCGGGCGACAGCGCCATGATAGACGCGCGCGGGTATTCCCCGGACAGTACTGAACACAGGCACCCACCCTGCTCGACGAAGCTCCATGTTCTCTGGCATGCCGAGAGTGACGTCATACATATGGGGGCGTGGGTGCATTTTTGATTAAGACATGGCTGAAGACTCGACATGAAAGACTTAAGCGTTTACAGAAATATCGGCATTTTTGCCCACGTCGACGCGGGCAAGACGACCACGACCGAACGCATCCTGAAGCTCACGGGCAAGATCCATCGCACCGGCGAGGTCCATGACGGCGAAGCGACCACGGACTTCATGGAGCAGGAACAAGAGCGCGGCATCACGATCCAGTCCGCTGCAACCAGCTGCGAGTGGAACCAGCATCGCCTGAACATCATCGACACCCCGGGGCACGTGGACTTCACGATCGAGGTCTATCGTTCGCTGAAGGTCCTCGACGGCGGCGTCGGCGTGTTCTGCGGCTCGGGTGGCGTGGAGCCACAGTCCGAGACCAACTGGCGTTACGCCAACGACTCGGAAGTGGCGCGCATCATCTTCGTCAACAAGCTGGACCGCGTCGGCGCGGACTTCTACCGCGTCGTGCAGCAGATAAAGGACGTGCTCGCGGCAAACCCGCTGGTAATGACCCTGCCGATCGGTGTCGAGGACAACTTCACCGGCGTCGTCGACCTGCTCGAGCGCAAGGCGTGGGTCTGGGGTGGCCGGGACGATCCCGAGGACTACGAGATCACCGACGTACCCGAAGACATGCAGGATGCCGTGGAGGAATGGCGCGAGAAGCTGGTCGAAACTGCCGTCGAGCAGGACGACGAGTTGCTCGAGCAGTATCTCGAGGGCAACGAGCCCTCGATCGAGGACCTGAAGCGGTGTATTCGGAAGGGCACGATCAACCTGGAATTCTTTCCGACCTACTGTGGTTCAGCCTTTAAAAACAAAGGCATACAGAATGTTCTTAATGCAGTAGTTGACTTTCTGCCCAACCCGACCGAGGTCAAGCCACAGCCGGAGATCGACCTCGAGGGACACGAGACCGGCGGGTATGCCACCGTGGATCCCCATAAGCCGCTGCGTGCCCTGGCGTTCAAGATCATGGACGACCGTTACGGTGCCCTCACCTTCACGCGAATCTACTCGGGCATGCTCAAGAAAGGCGACAACGTGCTGAACACGTTCACGGGCAAGACGGAGCGCATCGGCCGTATCGTCGAGATGCACGCGGATTCGCGCGAGGAACTCGAGACCGCCCAGGCCGGCGACATCGTCGCCCTGCTCGGCATGAAGAACACGCGTACCGGCCACACGCTGGCGGATCCGAAGAACCCGGCAACGCTGGAGCCGATGGTTTTCCCGGAGCCCGTGATCTCGGTTGCCATCAAGCCGAAAGACAAGGCCGGTAACGAAAAGATGGGCGTCGCCCTGAACAAGATGGTGCAGGAGGATCCCTCGTTCCAGGTCGCGACGGACGAAGACTCCGGCGAGACCCTGATCAAGGGCATGGGCGAACTGCACCTGGACATCAAGGTGGACATCCTGCGGCGCACGCACAAGGTGGACGTCGAGATGGGCAAGCCGCAGGTCGCCTACCGCGAGACGATCACGCAGATGATCGAGGACAGCTACACGCACAAGAAGCAGTCCGGTGGTTCCGGCCAGTACGGCAAGATCGCCTACCGTATCGAGCCGGCCGAGACGAATGCCGGCTATGAGTTCGAGTCGCAGGTCACGGGCGGCAACGTGCCGCGCGAGTACTGGGGCGCGATCGAGAAAGCGTTCGAGGCGAGCATGAGCGAAGGCACGCTGGCGGGCTATCCCCTGCTCGACGTCAGGTTCACGCTGCTGGACGGTGCTTTCCACGCGGTCGACTCATCGGCGCTCGCGTTCGAGATTGCCACCAAGGCGGCCTACCGTCAGTCGATACCCAAGGCGGGCCCGCAGCTGCTCGAGCCGATCATGAAGGTCGACGTCTTCTCTCCGGAAGACAACGTCGGTGACGTCATCGGCGATCTCAATCGCCGCCGTGGCATGATCAAATCGCAGGACGCCGGCGCAACCGGCGTGCGCGTCAAGGCCAACGCCCCGCTCGCGGAGATGTTCGGCTACATCGGCCACCTCCGTACGCTGACGTCGGGCCGCGGACAGTTCTCGATGGAGTTCTCGCATTACGCGCCGTGCCCGCAGAACGTCGCCGAGGAAGTCATCAAGGAAGCGCAGGAGCGCAAGGCCGCAAAGTAATAGTGGTTCTCGAACCGCGACCGCTTTCGATGCTGCGTCGCGCTTCAAGAAGCGTTCCAACAACGCTGTAGGAGCGCGCCTCGGCGCGCGGTCGCGGTTCGAGAACCGCTCCTACGGTGATGCGCGATTCTTTTGCTGGTAGAAGGCGTCCACGCTGAAGATAGCGACGGCCGTCCAGATGCAGCCGAAACACACGAGGTGCGCCGTCGTCAGGACCTCACCGTAGAAGATACCGACGATGAACTGCAGCGTCGGCGCGATAAATTGCATGAAGCCGATCACGGTCAGCGTGAGGCGGCGCGCGGCGATTGCGAACAACAAGAGCGGTACGACCGTCAGCGGTCCTGCAAGGACCAGCAGCAATGACATCGACAGCCCGCTGTGGCCAAACTCGGCCAGATCAGACAGCATCAGCCAGCCCAGCCAGCCCAGCGCGAATGGAAACAGGAGCAACGTCTCGATAAACAGCCCGGGCATCGCGCCGACCGCCACCTGCTTGCGAATAACCCCGTAGAGGGTAAACAAGAGCGCGAGAGAAATGGCCACCCAGGGGAACTGGCCGCCCCGGATGGTCAGGTAGGAAACGCCGATCGCCGCAAGCAGTACGGAAATCACCTGCGGCCGCCGCAAGCGCTCCTTGAGGAACAGCACACCGACGAGAACATACACGAGCGGGTTGATGTAATAGCCCAGGCTCGCCTGCAGCACTTCCTCCTGCTGCACGGCCCAGATATAGATGAACCAGTTGACGGAGATCGCCAGCGCAGCGAGCGCCAGCCAGAACAGCGTGGTTGGCGAGGCGAATGCACGCCGGACTTCGGGCCACTGCCTGCGGGATTGGAGAATCAGCGCGCCGAACGGCACGGCCCAGATGATCCGGTGAGTCAATACCTCGGTCGGCGGTACCGCCTGCACCAGTTTGAAATAGACCGGGAAGACACCCCACAGGACATATGCGACCAACGCGGACAACACGCCATCACGGTTCGAGAGCCTGTCATCGGCGTCGTGCGCGGTTCCGGTCAGGCGGACGATTCCGTACTCTCCGTGCGCCCGAGCAGGAAGCCCCACAGGCGCCGGCTTTGGGCGAGAAAGTCGAGCTGCAGCATATACAGTGCCGGAACCAGGAACAGCGTGATGACCGTCGCGAACACGATGCCGAAGCTCAGCGAAATCGCCATCGGGATGACGTACTGCGCCTGCAGGCTGCCTTCCAGCATGATCGGCATAAGGCCGGCGGCGGTGGTGACCGACGTCAGGACGATGGCGCGAAAGCGCTTGGTGCCGGATTCAATGATGGCCTGGTTGAGCGGCACTCCCTCTTCGCGCGCGTTGTTGACGAAACTGACCATGATCAGGCTGTCGTTGACGACGACGCCGGCCAGCGCGACGAGGCCGAACAGTGAAAACATGCTTACCGCCTCACCCATGATCAGGTGGCCCAGAATCGCGCCGATGGCGCCGAACGGGATCACCGACATGATTACCAACGGCTGGCCGTAGGAGCGCAACGGGATTGCGATCAACGCATAGATCAGGCACAGGGCCGCAATCGAGGCGAGCGCCAGGTTGCCGACGAACTCGGCTTCCTCCCGGCTCGCGCCTTCCAGGCCGTAACTGACGCTCGGGTACCGGGACAACAACTCCGGGACGTAGTCTTCCGAGATCGACTTGATGATCTTCGCGGGTTCGATGATCTCCGGATCGATGTCCGCCGAGACCGTTACCGTGCGCTTGCGGTTCAGTCGCGTGATCGTCGAATAGCCTTTGCCGAACGACATGTCTGCAACGGCCGGGAACGGCACCTCGTCGCCCGCCGGCGTGCGGATGCGCATGTTCTCAAGGTCGGCAATGGATCTGCGTTCCTCGATGGGATAGCGGACCATTACCTTGAGTTCGTCCTTGCCACGCTGAATCCGTTGTGCTTCCTCACCGTAGAACGCCTGGCGGACCTGCCGGCCGAGTGCCGAAATCGTCAGCCCGAGGGCCTCCGCCGCCGGCTTGATGCGCAGGCGGATCTCCTCCCCGCCGCTCGTCGACGAGTTGCGAATATCGTAGATCCCCTCGTACTCGGCCAGCTTCGTTTCGAGTTCGGCGGCCGCATTCTCGAGCGCGACGTAATCCGAGCCGCTGAACTCGAAACTGAGCGGCGGCCCGCCGCCGATGTGATCCGCATCCGTGAACGTCAGCTCCCTGACGCCGGGTATCTCTCCGACCCGTTCCCGCCAGCGTTCGCTGATATCGTCGCCGTTGAACGGCCGGCGTTCGTCCTGGGGCAGCTCGACGAAGATCACTCCACCGGTGTCGCCCTGCGTGAAGGCCCCGACATGCCGCAACATCGGCAGCGTGTCCGGGTGCTCGGCGACGTACTCGCTGTTCATGTCGCGTACGGCACCCTCGATGCGCTCGAGCACCACATTGCGCGTCTCAGGTGCCGTGCCGGTTTCCATCTCGAGTTGCACCCGCACGAAATCGCTCGGCACCTCGGGAAACAGCACGACCCGCACCAGCGAGCTGGTGAGCAGGCCCATGCAGACGATCATCAGCGAGAAAAAGATCGTCACCGTAAGGCCCCGGTACTCGATCGCCCTGGCCAGCAACGGCCGGTAGTGATTCTCGATCAGGGCATGCAAACCGTGCTGCACATGCCGCTGCAGCTTGGTGAAGAACCGCGGTATCGACTCCAGCATCGAGATCTTGCGCTGCGGATGAAACAGGTCGTCCTCGTCGATCGGCGAGATCTTCGCATTCGCAAGGTGCGCCGGAAGAATCAGTTTCGACTCGACCAGCGAGAAAAACAGACACAGGATCACGACCATCGAGATGGCCTCGAAAAACGGCGCAACGATGCCGCCGACGAACAGCATCGGCGCAAAAGCAGCCATCGTCGTCAACACGCCGAACGTCGCCGGAATCGCGACCCGGTGAGCGCCGCGAATGACGTTCTCCAGGGTGTGTCCTTCGGCACGGATCTCCGTGTAGATGCTTTCGCCGATGATGATGGCGTCGTCGACGACAATACCGAGCACGATGATGAAGCCGAAAAGACTCATCATGTTGATCGTCACCGGCCACGGTCCCAGCGGCATCAGCGCCAGCGTACCGAGGAACGCCACGGGAATGCCGACCACGACCCAGCCCGCGACCTTCATGCGCAGGAACAGCGACAATGCGATGAACACCAGCAGCGCGCCCTGCAGCATATTCTTGGTCATCATGTCCAGGCGGCCGCGCAGGTAGTGCGAGCGATCGATCCAGATGTCGATCGAGACGTCCTCCGGCAAGCTCGCGGATTTATCCTCGACGTAGGCACGCACGACGTCGGCAGTGTGCAGTTCATTCTGCTGGCCGGTCGCCAGCACGCGCAGCGTAGCCGTCGGCCTGCCGTCGAAGTGGCCAAAGCCCTCAGTCTCGACGAACCCGTCCTGGATGTCCGCAATGTCGGCAAGCGTCAGGCGCGTGCCGTCGGGGAAGGTCCGCAGCACCAGGTCGCCGTAGTCCATTCCCGTATAGACCTGGCCTTCGGTGCGCAACAGGATATCGCCCCCTGCAGTCTTGATGGCGCCACCCGGCAGATCGACCGAGGTATCGCGGACCGCCTGCGAAATCTCGCTCATCGTCAGTCCGTATTGCCGCAGCACGTGCTCCGACACCTCGATGCTGATCTCGTAGTCGCGATCGCCCAGGTACTGCACCTGGGTCACCTCGGGGAAGCGCATCAGGTCTTCGCGCACTTCCTGCGCGATGGCCTTGCGTGCAAACGCATCCAGGTCGCCATGAATTGCCAGGAACACGACGTGAACGGGCACTTCCTGCTTGTAGATGACCGGCTTCTCGGTCAGCGCCGGGAAGGTTGCGATCGCATCGACCCGCGTCTTCACCTCGTTGAGCACTTCCAGGAGATCCGCATCCTGGGACACCTTGATTGTGACGCTGCCGAGCCCCTCGCGTGCGGAACCGCGCATCTCGACGATGCCCTGGACGTCCTGTATGGCTTCCTCGATCTTGATGACGACGCCCTCTTCGACTTCCTGGGGCGCGGCACCGAGATACGGTACGCGGACTTCTATCGTATTCAGTTCGAAATCCGGTGTCGTCTGCTTGCGTATCGTGAACAGCGAGACCAGGCCGGTGAACAGGATCAGCAGCATCAGCAGGTTCGCGGCGACGTGGTTGGCTGCGAACCAGGCGATGATGCCTTTGTACTGTGTCGAGCGTCCCCGCTGCATGGTCATTCCTCGCTGTCCGCGTTCGCATCGTCCTTGGCAGCGATCTGGTCGGCCCGTTCCTCATCCGCCTCGGGCCTGTCCGTCGTGCGCACGTACATGCCGTTCATCGGCGTCTCGATGGCCGAGATGGCGATGCGTTCACCGGTTCCGACACCGGCGCCTATATAGGCGTAGCGGGCATCCGCCCGGATGACGTCGACGTCCCGAATGCGGATTCGATTGTCGTCATCGACGATCAGTAACTGGCTGGCTGCGCGCAACGCGGACCTCGGGACCCGGATGACGTCGTCCAGCGCCCGACCCGCGATATCCGCCGTGATGAACGTGCCGATCGGCAATGGAATGCCGTCCTCGTGCAGACGATACGGGTCGTCGATCCGGACGACGGCGTACGTCACGCGGCTCTTCTCGTCGACGACGCCTTCACTGCGCACGATATGCGCCTGCCATGTGGCCGGTTTACCCATGCGCGTCGCCGACAGCGTCACCTGGGGGCCTTCCGCCGCTCCGGTGTCCGCTATTTCCGCCGCCTCCGGCAGGTCGACGAACGCAAGATCCTGGTCCGTCAGGGGCAGGCGCACTTCGGCATAATCGGTGGCAAACGTGACGCCGAGACGCGTTCCCGGCGATACGAACTGTCCGAGATCGGCTTCCTTGCTGAGCACCATGCCTTCGTACGGCAGCCGGATCCTCGTCCGCTCCAGGTTGCGTTGCGCACGCACCAGTTCCGCCTCAGCCGACGCCAGCGCCGCAGCGGCCGAGGCATACTCGGTCTCGGCGCGATAGCCCTGCTGACGAAGCTTCGCGGCGCCCTCGAACTCGATTTTCCGCTGCCTGACGAGCGCATCCGCCTGGTGGACGGCCACTTCGTAGTCGGTCGCATCGATGCGCAGCAGCACCTCGCCCGCACGGAACACGCCGCCCGGTATGAATTTCGGCGAAATCTCGACGATGGCCCCCGCGATCTCCGCGCCCAGCGTTGTCTGTGTCCGCGGCAGCACCGTTCCCTGGCTGCGTACCGCGAGCTGCGCCGACAGGGTTTCCAGCTGCAGGACGTCGACAAGCAGCGCACGATTGTCGATCTCTCGTTTCGGCGGCTCCTGCCGAAGGCCTTTGGCAAGCCCGAAAGCGATGCCGGTAGCGACGGCGAGGATCGCGACGCCCACGAGCAGCCGCTGCATTTTGGCTTTCAAGAATCGCTCCTCGGGTAACCGGAGCAATATATTCTGAGCCATCTGCAGCGAAAAGCCACCGTTTTGTAAACCTGCCCTCTGCATCGCGCAGCGCTGCGCGATGCGCTTTTTGTGACATAAACCCACGTATTGCAACGGGATAGCCCGCAAAATTCTCTCTGCTGTTCGGAATTTTGCACTGCAGCGAATTACTCAGAAACGGGGACCTATGTACAAGAAGCACTTCGGGCTCGAGCGACGGATCTTTCGCGGCAATGCGGCGGGCGCGGACGTCTTTGTCGGACCTCAGACAGCGGGCATCCTGACGGGCATCAAGAAGGCCTTGTCCGCGGCCGATGCCGTCGTCACGCTGACCGGCCCTGTCGGATGCGGCAAGTCGACGGCCGTTGCCCACTCGCTCAGCGCCATAAGCGGCAAGAACGCGATCATCAGAGTCGGGCGGTTCCCGTTGCAACGCGGCGAACTCCTGGATCTCCTGTTCGATCATATGCGCATACAGCAGCGACCCCAGCGCGGCAACCAGAAGCTCACGCTTTTCCGCCAGCTGCTTTTCAATCTCGCGCAGAACGACTCGCGCATGTTTATTCTCGTCGAGGATGCTCCGTTCCTCGGCCCGGACATGCTCGCCGAACTCGAGGTCGTGACGGCGGGAGACACCGGTCCTTCGGACGGCGCTGCCGTCGTTCTGATGGGTGACGAATACCTCAAGGAATTACTTGCCTCCAAACCCCTCGCGCGGCTGAGGCAGAGAATCAGGTTGCGGCGCAAGCTCGAGCCCTGCGGTGTCGAGGAACTGGGCGGCTATCTCCGCCACTGCTTCCGACAGGCTGGCGGCGACTTCGACAGGATCTTCGCGAACGGTGCGACAGAGGTACTGCACGAACTCAGTGGGGGTATCCTGCGTGTCGCAAACAACCTGGTCGAATCGTCGATGGAAGCCACCGCTCATGCGAAGACTGACGTGGTCGCGCTCGAAGTCGTGCGCCAGGTTGCCGACGAGGAATTCGGCCTGACCGGCAAGTTCTCGCGACCGCCGGAAATCGGCAGACGGCAACCCGAACCCCGGCATACGGACGACGCCACCGCCGAACTGGTTGCTTTGTCCCTGCCTGATCCGGATCCGGCAACCGCTCCGCCATCGCCCCGAACGGACGATGACGACGACATCCCGGAGCTCATCCAGGACACGCAACCCGCACTGGCCATACTCACCGACGTGGCACCGGCGCCGAAATCGCCGCCACAGAAACTGATCCAGGATACGCTGCCGGACATCGAGGCACTGTCCGCGGAACTCGCAGAGACGGCCAAGTCGGAGCGCACACCGGAACCGCAGCAGCAGCAGGCGGCACAATCGAAACCCGGGCCGAAGCCACAGCAACGACCGGTGGCCGATGCAAAAGCGACACCCCCCGGGAAACCCGAATCCGAGGCAAAGCCCGTAGCGCCGGTCGGGAACACGGCCAGGCCCGCTCCGCAGCCGAAACCTGCGCCCATGCCGAAGGCAAAAGAGCCCTCTCCCGTGGCTGCGGAGGTCGAACGGAAGTTCGAAAAGCCTTCTCCCGCGGACCTGAAGGTCGAACTGAAGATCGAAAAGCCCGCGCCGGCGGCTCCGGAAGTCGAACTGAAGATCGAAAAGCCGGCTCCGGCGGCTCCGGAAGTCGAGTTGAAGGTCGAA
>JAACFE010000041.1 GCA_009937525.1 Gammaproteobacteria bacterium | reverse complement strand
CAACATCGTCGGCACGAGCGTGCTGTCGGGCAACCGCAACTTCGAAGGCCGCATCCACGCGCTCGTTCAGCACAATTTCCTGGCGTCGCCGCCGCTCGTTGTCGCTTACTCACTGGCCGGCAACATGAACGTCGACCTGTACAACGACCCGCTCGGCCAGGACCAGGATGGCAACGACGTCTACATGCGCGATATCTGGCCGTCGCAGCAGGAAATCCACGACGTCGTCGCCGCAAGCATCGACTCCGAGATGTTCAAATCGAGCTACGGCACGGTGTTCGAGGGCGACGACAACTGGAAGCGCATCGCGTCGACGACCGGCGATATCTACCAGTGGGATCCGGACTCGACCTACGTGCGCAACCCGCCCTACTTCGACGGCATGTCGAAGCAAGCCGGCGCGGTCAGCGACATCAAGGGCGCGCGGGTCCTGGCACTGCTCGGCGATTCGGTTACGACCGATCACATTTCACCGGCCGGTTCGATCGCCAAGGACAGCCCGGCGGCGCACTACCTGGAATCGCACGGCGTCAAGCAGGCCGACTTCAACTCCTACGGCTCGCGGCGAGGCAACCACGAGGTAATGATGCGCGGCACGTTCGCCAACATCCGACTGCGCAACCGGCTCGCGCCGGGGACCGAGGGCGGCTGGACGCGGCACCAGCCGAGCGGCGAGCAGATGTCGATCTACGACGCCTCGGTCAAGTACCGCAACGAAGGTACGCCACTGGTCGTCCTGGCAGGCAGCGAATACGGCACCGGTTCCTCGCGCGACTGGGCCGCCAAGGGAACGGTGCTGCTCGGCGTCAAGGCCGTGATTGCGAAGAGCTTCGAACGCATTCACCGCTCCAACCTGATCGGCATGGGTGTGCTGCCGCTGCAGTTCGAGGACGGACAGGATGCCGCATTGCTCGGCCTCACGGGAACGGAGGTCTTCGACATCAAGGGCCATACGGACCCCGCTGCGAAGGCGGTGACGGTGACGGCAACGCCGGCCGAGGGCGACGCCATCACGTTCACGGCAACGATCCGGATCGACACGCCGAAGGAGCGCGACTACTACGAGCACGGCGGCATCCTGCACTACGTATTGAGGCAACTCGCTGCCTGAGCTGTCGCAATCGCTCGTCGAGGCGCTGCGTGACGCGCGACACCTGTGCGTGCTGACCGGTGCCGGTGTCTCCGCGGAAAGCGGCGTGCCGACGTTTCGTGAAGCGCAGACCGGGCTCTGGGAAAAGTACGATCCGCTGGAACTGGCCACGCCGGAGGCGTTCGCACGCGATCCCGAACTGGTGTGGCGCTGGTACCGATGGCGGCGCGATCTCGTCGCCAGGGCCGAGCCGAACGCAGGCCACCGTGCCCTCGCCGAATTGCAGTCGCTCGTCCCCCGTCTGACCCTGGTTACCCAGAATGTCGACGGCATGCACCAGCGCGCCGGAAGCCAGGGCGTCATCGAGTTTCACGGCAACCTGTTCAGCGACCGCTGCGCTGCGGAACATCGCATCGTTCGAACAAGCGAGGACGATCGTGTCCCGACGTGCCCCGACTGTGGCAGTTACGCCCGCCCCGGCGTCGTCTGGTTCGGCGAGGCCATCCCGGAGGATGCCCTGCATGCCTCGTTCGCAGCCGCCGCCGATTGCGACGTCTTCCTCTCGGTCGGCACGTCGTCACTGGTGTATCCTGCCGCCGGACTGGCCGACATCGCCCGTGAAGCGGGTGCGGTAACGATCGAGGTGAACCCGAACCCGACCGACCAGTCTGAGTCTTTTACCGCGAGTCTGCGCGGCAATGCGGGGACAGTGCTCCCGCAGCTGGTAGAATCGCTCGCCCACTGAACAAATCCTGCGAGTCCATCGTGAATCAACAATCTGCCGCCAGCATCATGTCCCGGTCTCGCTGGACCAGCATCATTGCCGCATCGATCGGCGCCCTGTTCCTGTTCCTTGTGCTGCTGGGCATGTACTGGTCGCCCATGCCGAAGCTGTTCTGGGTCAACGAATATGTGGACGACCAGCGCAGCGTCGTCGGCTACTCGACGACCAGCACGTTGATCCGGGTCGCGGAGACGTTGCTCGACAAGCGCGGCGGCTACATCACCAACGACAGGTTTCCGCCGGGACTCTGGCTCGACAACATGCCGAACTGGGAGAAAGGGGTACTGACCCAGATGCGCGACCTCTCGCGCGCGATTCGCAACGATTTCAGCCGCAGCCAGTCGCAGTCCAAGGAGGATCCCGACGTCGTGGAGGCGGTCGAGAAGTTCTTCTCGGAGAGCAACTCCTGGCTGTTCCCGCCGACCGAAAGGCGCTACCGGGAAGGCATTGCGGCCGTCTCCCGCTACCAGGACCGCCTGACCGGCGCGGCGCAGCCGGAAGCCCAGTTCTACGCGCGTGCCGACAACCTGAGGGAGTGGCTCGCCGAGGTCGAAAAGCGCCTGGGCAGCATGTCACGCCGGCTCGGAAACAGCATCGCCTCGTCCGTGATCAACGAGGAGCTGGCGGGCGATCCTTCGGCAGAGGCGGCGCAGGCCCAGCCCGACATCATTGACGTGCGGACCCCGTGGCTGGAGATCGACGACGTCTTTTTCGAAGCCCGCGGCTCGGCATGGGCCTTGCTGCACTTCTTCCGTGCCGTCGAATTCGACTTTTCCCAGGTACTGGCCGACAAAAATGCCGAAGCGAGCGTGCGGCAGATCATCCGTGAACTCGAGGCGAGCCTCGAGCCCATGCGTTGGCCCATGGTGCTGAATGGCGGTGGCTACGGCCTGACGGCCAATCATTCGCTCGTCATGGCGAATTTCCTGGCTCGCGCGAATGCAGCCGTCATCAACCTCCGCGAGCTGCTGGATCAGGGCTGAACGAGCGCGACCACCGCGTCCGTGGACGGCGGGAGCGTCCGTTATTAATTTAGAAATTGCTGTAAAAGAATTTTCTAAGTCTTTGTTAATTAAAACATAGCCAGATCGGAATCTTCGACCACGATTCCCCCAGCTCACGGTCGAGACGCTCATAATCGGGTTCGTGGAGCCCGACCGCGCGCCAGAAGCCGCGCGAGTGATTCATGTGCCTCGCGTGACACAGTTCGTGGATCATCAGGTAGCGAACCAGCGCCGGCTCCAGGAACAGCAGGCAGTAGTTGATGCTGATGGTGCCCGTCGACGAGTGGCTGCCCCAGCAGGTCTTTTGGCCGCGGACCTGCATGCGCTTGAAGGAATCTCCGGTGCGTGCCGACAGGGCGCGCAACCAGGGCTCGAATTCCTCTTTCGCGACGGCTGCGAGCCAGCGCTTCAGCGCCGCGATGCACTGCGCCTCCTCCGATGTCCTCCCCGTCAGCACGAGCAGGTCGCCGTGCCGGCGAAACCGTACCGCGACGGCGCCCTTCCGCCGCCGGTAGGCGACTCGGTAGCGGCGGCCGATGGCGGCCAGATCCACGCAATGCGGGAGCGCAAACGGCTCCGGGGGGTGCTTCTCCGCGAACGATGCGCGCGTCCGCTCTATCCAGTCGCGGTGTTCATCGACGAAGGACTGCACGTCGCGCGCGCGGGTCTTCGAGGGCACGACGACTTCGACACGCCCCCGCGGATAGACCTTGATCGACAGGCGCTTCGCCCGGCCGCTTTCGCGCACGGAAAAGCCCGGCGAATCGCCGGGCCTCTCCGTATCTGCAAACAGCTTGAGTTGTCTGGCTGCGCCTGGCACAGCCGGATTCTACTGTGAATCAGGGACGTTTGCCGCTGAAACGAACGGCGTCGTCCATGCTCATTTCACCTTCGACGCCCCCGACCTCGGCCGACTCGCTGATGTAGAGCTTGACCTTGCGCTCCAGTCGGATCACGCCCTCTACCCGTGACCCCGGCCCGATGACAATACGCGGCGTGCCCTTGCTGCTATTCCAGCCGCTGGGCTTCTCGATGATCAGGTCGCCCATGATCACCGCGCCGTCGGCCAGCTCGACGTCACCGTTGGCGGTCGACACGTCGCCGCCGACTTCGCCGCCTTCGAGCTCGATGTCACCGTTCACGTTACCGAGATCCTTCGCGACCTTGCTGCCGCCCCCGATCGTGATCCGGCCGTTGACGGCGGTAACCGCGCCATCGACGAGCACGTCGTCCTCGACCTCGATGGAACCGTTCACCGTGCTCAGGCTCCGGCTCCTGACCTTGTTAGCCACGCGCAGACCGCCATTCACGGTCTCCGCGTCGGCAACCGTAGCGCCCTCGTCGATCCGGATCGAACCGTTCACGCTCGTGACGTCTCCGCTTACCGTGGCTCCTGCGCCGACCGAAATCTTGCCGTTGACCGTAAACGCTCCGTCCGACGATTCCCCGGCGTCGATCGTGATGCTCTTGTTCACGCTGGCCTGGACTGGAACAGCCAGCAGCAGTGAAATCAGTACCGTCAGCACGGCATTCCTGTTCAAGGTCTTCGTCATGGTTCTGCATCCCGTAGTGTGTGATGTACCTGTTTGATGCCGCTCATGAGCGTTTGGTTGCAACGGGATCCCCTACCGGCAGGCTGGCTGCCGCCGGGCCCTTCGGATACGCTTACGCCCTTTGCCGGACGGATCCCGATGCAGATCGCACTGGAGGCCAGGAACCTCGTCAAGCGGTATCCCGGCGTGGACGCCGTAAACGACGTCAGCTTCGCGGTGAACGAAGGCAGTTGCTTCGGACTGCTTGGCCCGAACGGGGCGGGCAAGACGACGACCGTGGAGATCATCGAGGGCGTGACCCCGGCGACGTCCGGCGAGATCTACTACTTCGGCGAACCGGCCGGCCGGCGTTTTCGCGAGGAAGCGGGGATCCAGTTCCAGAACACCGCACTGCAGGACTACCTGACCGTGCGAGAGACGCTGGAAATGTTCCAGAAGCTGTACGACCGGCACGCCGACCTGGACCGGATCATCGAGGACTGTTCCCTTGGCGAGCTGGTTGATCGAGACAACCGCAAGCTCTCCGGCGGGCAGCGGCAGCGGCTATTCCTTGCTGTCGCGCTGGTCAACGAACCCAGGCTCGTATTTCTCGACGAGCCGACGACAGGGCTCGATCCCCAGGCGCGACGCAATTTCTGGACACTGGTGCAGCGGATCCAGGCGAACGGCACGACCATCATCCTTACGACCCACTACATGGACGAGGCGCACGTCCTGTGCGACGAGATCGCAATCATGGATGCCGGCAGGATCATAACGAGCGGTCCACCGGACGAACTCCTCAGGAACCGTTACGACGGTCTTCTCATCGAGCTGCCCCTCGAGGACCTGACCGGCGGTCTCGAGGGGATCGAACACGTGGTCTACGAGAACCAGGGTATCGTCGAAATCCCGTCCACCGACGTCACGAGGAGTCTCGAACTGCTCGCGCCCTGTGTGGACAGCCTGAACCGCATCAAGATCCGTCAGCCGAATCTCGAGGACCTGTTTCTGGACCTGACCGGCCACTCACTGCGTTCATGAGCAGGACAGCGACGATGTTCAAGAGAATCTATGCCGTCTTTGCCGCCCGCAACCGCGAGTTCATGAGAGACCGCGGCTCGCTGGCATGGAATTTAGTGATGCCGGTCATCCTGGTGTTCGGGCTGGCTTTCGTCTTCGGTGGCGAAGGCCGCAGCCAGTACGTTGTCGGCGTGCTGCAGGCTTCCAGCGAGATCGACACGGCGGAGCACCCCTTCCTCGAGTCCCGTTTCATCGATTTCGTGCCCGTAGCCGAGCAAGCCGACGGCTTTCGCAAGATTGAAAGGCACCGGCTGGACCTGCTGGTCCATTTCGGCGGCGAGCACCGCTACTGGGTCAATCCCGAATCGCCCAGCGGCTATTTTGCCGAGCGACTGCTGCTGCAGTCGGACGCGGCCGCGGGCGGGGAAATGCAGAAAGCCGAGATCAGCGGTGACCCGATCCGCTACGTGGACTGGGTCCTGCCCGGCATCCTCGGGATGAACATGATGTTCAGCTGCCTGTTCGGCGTCGGCTACGTCGTCGTCCGCTACCGCAAGAACGGCTTTCTCAAGCGCTTGCGCGCGACGCCGCTGCGGCCGCAGGAGTTCATCGTGGCGCAGGTTGCGTCACGGCTGATGCTCGTACTTACCGTCACCGCGTTTGTTTACGTCGCCACGCACCTGATACTCGATACGCGCATGGACGGCAGCTACCTGACGCTGCTGCTCGTTACCGTCGTAGGTTGCATTTCGATGGTCTCGCTGGGCCTGCTTATCGCCGCAAGGGTGACGTCCGAGGAACTGGCGGGCGGCCTGCTGAACATGATTTCATGGCCGATGATGATCCTCTCGGGCGTCTGGTTCTCGCTCGAAGGAGCCGGTCCGGCCGTGCAGGGTCTCGCGAAAGTCTTCCCGCTGACCCACATCCTGGATTCGGCTCGGGCTGTCATGCTCGACGGGGCGACACTTCTCGACATTGCGCCGAGCATGATCATGCTGACACTATTGAGCCTGGCATTCTTAGCTCTCGGTGCCTATTACTTCCGCTGGGGCCCGGACTGACATCATGCAATACGCACTGGTCGACATCGGCGCCAATCTCGCCCACGACAGTTTTGACGACGACCGAGACGCGGTGCTGCAGCGCGCGGAAGCTGCGGGGGTATCCCGCATCGTGGTCACCGGCAGCAGCGACGACAGCAACCAGCAGGCCGCGCGCCTCGCCCAGGATCATCCCGGCGTCCTCTACTCGACCGCCGGCGTGCACCCCCACCATGCGTCCGACTACACGGACGACAGCGATGCATTGATCCGCAAACTGGCCGCGGCGGGGAGCGTCGTGGCCGTCGGCGAATGCGGGCTCGACTACTTCCGCAATTTCTCGCCGCGCGAGGCGCAGCTCGCGGCGTTCCGGTCCCAGCTGGACATCGCCGCCGAAACCGGCCTTCCCGTGTTCCTGCACCAGCGTGACGCCCATGACGATTTCGTCGAGGTACTCGAGCCGATGTTGCCGAAGCTGTCCCGAGCGGTCGCCCATTGCTTCACGGGCGAGCACGAATCGCTGCGCGAATACCTCGCGATGGGCCTCTACATCGGGGTCACCGGCTGGATCTGCGACGAGCGACGAGGAACCCACCTGCGGGAAATCGTGCCGATCGTTCCCGACGACCGCCTGATGATCGAGACCGACGCGCCGTACCTGCTGCCGCGCACGATCGAGCCGAAACCAAAGACCCGCCGCAACGAGCCCATGTACCTGACGGAAGTGCTGCGAGCGGTTGCCGAGGCTCGCCGCCAGACCGATGAACACGTCGCCCGAATTACGACCGAGAATGCCGAAAGGTTCTTCGGAATAGGCTGACGCCTCCCGGCGGCGGTCTCGCCAAGCGTCAGTCCGCGAGCTCGTCGAGCGCGCCGATCGCGCGCTGGTTGTCGGATACGATCGCCTTCATGAGATCGCCGATGGAAATGATGCCGAGGACCCGGGCCCCGTCGACAACCGGCAAGTGCCGGATTCGTTTCTCCGTCATCAGCATCATGCATTCGTCGATGTGCTGCTCGACGTGGGTTGTCAACACATCGGCGGTCATGATGTCCGCGACGCAGGTGTTCTCTGTCGACATGCCACCGGCCACGACCTTGCGCGCATAGTCCCGCTCCGTGACGATGCCGCAGAGTGCGCCTTCCTGCATCACCAGCAACGAGCCGACACTCCTTTCCGCCATCAGATCGACGGCTTCGGCCACGGTCGCCGCCGGCGCAATGCTGAATACGTCTGTGCCCTTGTCGCTGAGCAGGTCTCCTACTCGTTGCAAAGCGCCGCCTCCCCGGGGTCCGACCATTGGAGATAGTTTAGCAGCCTCGATCGCAGCTTGCGCCACCGCTTCGGTAATCCGTGATAGAGTCGCAGCGGTCGTGCTGATTACAATGCGGGGAAAGCCACGGCAGGCTTGGGAGCTAACAGGGCGGCATGCAGGATATCGCTGACAGAATATTGCGCGAGTACTCGTTCTACCGCGACGGATCGTCAGAGCTCCGCAAGGGACTGCTCGACCACGTGCGTCTGTTCGACAAGAATGACCTGCGGGGCGGCCACCTGTTCCGGGTCGGCGACCGCTGCGACTCGATCTGGCTGGTCGGAAGCGGCAACATTCGCGTCTATGTCTCGGGCATATCGGGCCGTGGCGTACTCCTTTACAGCGTGCGTGCCGGAGAAATCTGCCCGATCAACATGCGCATGGTACTCGCGAAGACGGTTGCCCTGGCAAATGCCGATGCTTCGGCGGACCTCGTCGCAGTCGTCCTGAACCGCGAAGGTGTACGGAATCTGTCATCCCGTTTCAATGAGTTCCGCCAGTTCGTGCAGCAGTCCGTGGCCGACCGCTTCGAGGAAATCATCGTTCGAATCAGCGATATTACGACGCGCAGCGTGGATCATCGTCTGATCGATCTGCTGCTCGAGGAATTTGACAACTCCAAAGACCCGCAGCCGACGGTCGATATGACGAACGATGACATTGCACTGGCTGTAGGCACCGCGCGCGAGGTCGTCAACCGTAAACTGCGTGATTTCGAGCGCCTCGGGGCGCTCAGGCTCGGCCGCGGTCGCATCTGGCTCGAGGATCGTGCAGCATTACAGGCGCTGATGAAACCCAAGCATACCGCAGGCTTCGGACCGCGATGAGTTATTGGCTGTCCCGGTCAAGCCCGAACCACATCAGGTAGTCCATGAAGCGGGAGCGGCCCAGCCAGAATTCCGCCGTGCCGGCTTTCTGAAACCCGTACGCCTCGTAGAACCCGGTGGCCCAGTCTGCGTCCTGCCAGACACTGAGCCAGAGCCCCGGATAGCCTTCCACCCGCGCGGTAGCGACCGCATGGTCCACCAGCATCCGCCCGATGCCTTTGCGCTGCCGCTCCGCATCCACGTAAAGCTGCTGAACCTCGATGGCCTCCGCTGCCGGTACGGCATCGGGTGCGGCGCCGCGGCGAATCTTGATGAAGCCCGCGATCGCATCGCCATCGAGGGCGAGTGTGTAGCCGACGTCGGGCTTTTGCAGTTCGATCGCGACGCTGTCGTGCCCGAAGAACTGACCGACATGCGCAGCGAGATCATCGGGCCGCGAATATTTGCCGTAGGCCTGCACGAACAGCCGCTGGCCCGCCGCCGACAGCGCCGCGGCATCCGCGCCACTCGCCTCGGCAAACCGAATGCCAGTGTTCACGCTTCGCCGAGCGCGTTCTTCTGCAGCAGCTCCCAATGCGGCTTGAATGCCTCCACCTTGCGCTGCGCTGCCGCCTTGTCTTTCTCGCCGAATTGCTCCAGCAGTTCATCGAGCGTGCACACCATCGATGGAACGCCCTTGGTGAATTCCGCGCCGTCGAGAAACAGCACGCGTCCCTCGACCGGGACCTGGCGCACGATCTGCTTTACGGCGGCGATACGGTCGTAAAGCGCAGGCTGCGGATTTGAAAACGTGAAGCGGCGATCCTTGCTGATTACGGTCCAGTCCTGCATCTTGTCGCTGCCGAAGACCACGCCCTGCACGTCCTTGATGTGCAGTATAAGTAGCCCCTGCGACGTCAGTAACAGGTAATCGATTTGTATCTCGCCGTCGTCGGAGTCGGGAACCACGAGACCCTCGATGCGCGCGTAGGCAATCTCCTTCAAAACGCGCTGCAGGTGGTCTCCACCCCTGTGCCGCCGATAGACGAGCCACGCGACGAGCAGCAGCAAGAGGACCCCCAGCAGCCACGTTGCGTTAATCGAATTAAGTACGTCTGCCATTTACCGGAGCCGGATCCCAGTGACCTGCCGTATTAATGGCGACACAATGCGCCATCGTCAAGCACTCACGCTGAAAAGAAGTCATGCAGGGCCATGCCGAGTGCATCCAGCTCGGCGTCGATGGCGACGGACCGGCTCGGCCGAGCGAGAATCTCCGCGAGTCCGTCCGGCAGCGGCACCATGGCGCCGATCAGCGGCTCCACGATCGTTTCGAACTTGGCCGGGTGCGCGGTCGCCACCAGAATCCAGTCGTGCCCGGTCTTCAATTCCCGGTCCAGCTCGCGCCAGGTGTGCGTTGCCGTCGCTGTATGCGGGCAGGTGGCAAAGCCGAACTCCTCGTAATCCCGGCGTATCGCTGTCCCGATCAGGTCGTCCGTGACGGCGAGCACGCCCAGCTGCTCGCGCAGGATCTCCGCGTCGCCGACGAGGCTGCGCAGCCGTTCCATGTTGCTGGGATCGCCGACGTCCATCGCCGACGCGAGCGTCTGCACGCTGGGGCGCGGCAACCATCGCAGAGTCTCGAAGTAATCGCTGATTGTGCGGTTCGCGTTCGTCGCGAGAATGATCGGGCCGATGGGCAAGCCCATCTCGCGGGCCATGATGCAGGCGAGTGCGTTACCCAGGTTGCCTGTCGGCACGATGAAACCCGGTTTGCGCCCGGTCTGCGCATAGTGTTGCAGGCTCGCATGCGCGTAATAGGTGCTCTGCGGCAGCAAGCGGCCTATGTTGATGCTGTTCGCGGAACTGAATCGAAATCGCCTGCCGAGGCCCGTATCCGCGAGCGCGCTTTTCACCAGCGCCTGGCAGTCGTCAAACGCACCGCGAACGCGCAATGACAGCACGTTGTCGCCCCAGCAGGTCAGCTGTTGCGCCTGCCGTTCCGAGACGCGGCCCTCGGGAAACAGCACGACCACGCGCATACCGGGCCTTTCGTTGAACGCTGCAGCAACCGCACCGCCGGTATCACCCGACGTTGCAACGAGAATAGTCAAAGGGTCCGCTTCGTCGCCTTCGAGGCGCGTCAGGCACGCGGCGAGGAATCCGGCGCCGACGTCCTTGAATGCGGCCGTGGGCCCGTGGTAAAGCTCCAGCAGACCCGCCGATCCCTGCCCGGCCGGCAGAGCCGTGATGGGTATCGGGAAGCTGAATGTCTCGTCGAGGATCGCATCCAGTTCGTCCTGCAGCGTCGAACCGGAGAAGAATGGCGCCATGAGCCTTGCCGCGACCTGCGGGATGGAACGGGTGGTCGCAAAATCCTCGACGGTGAATTCCGGCAGCGTCTGCGGCATGTAGAGGCCGCCGTCCGATGCAATGCCTCTGACGAGCGATTCATCCAGCGTAACCGGCCCGGCCCCTCGCGTGCTGAAGTAACGCATGGTCAGTCTTCCAGCCTTGCGCCTTCAGCGTCCAGCGGGCTCACCCAGGACTGGCAGGCAATGCCGTGCGCCAGGCAGGCCTGCGCCATCGCACTGGCCATGTTGATCGCGTCGCGTTCCCTGCACAGAGCGAAGATGCTCGGGCCGCTGCCCGACAGGCTGCAGCCCAGGGCGCCTGCCCGGAGCGCCGCTTCCTTGACGCTGTCGAAACAGCTTACGGCCGCCGCACGCTGAGGCTCGATAATCACGTCGCGGAGCGTGCGACCGATCAGATCGACGTCCCCGGCGTTGCAGGCCGCGATGAAACCCGCGAGGTAGCCCTGCTGCTGAAGCCACTGCTCCATCGAATACCCCCTGGCGAGACCTCGCCGCGCATGCGCCGTATTGACCTGCAGCTCCGGGTGCACCAGCACGGCACTGACGCCGGCCGGCACCGGGAGGCGAACGACGTCGGGCAGGAGTACAGTCGGACAAAGCACCAGGCCGCCCAGCAGGCTGGGAGCAACGTTATCCGCGTGCAGCCCACCGCTCGCGAACTGTTCACCTTCCAGCGCATACGGCAGCAGCTCGGCGAGCTCGAGAGGATCGTCAAGCAGCGCGTTGACGGCAACGACGGCCGCTACCGCAGACGCCGCCGAACTGCCCATGCCCGACTGCAGGGGCACTCCCTTGCGCACCGTGAGAGACGCGCCGCCAGGAGCGCCCGCAGCATGCCACAGCGCCTGCGCCGCGATGGAGGCGGTATTCTGTTTCGGGTCGGTCGACAGGTACGGGTGAATCTCGCCGTCCAGCCCGCGCACCTCTTCGATCGAGATGCCCGGTGTCCCGCTGCGGGCGGCCGTCACCCGGTCACCGGCGCCACCGCCGAGCGCGAGGCCGAGCATATCGAAGCCGACGCCGACGTTTCCAATGGACGCGGGCGCGAATGCCGTCGCCTTGTCAGACATAGCCCGCGCCGGTGCTGAGGTAATTCGCCAGGCGCAACAGGTCCGCGAACACGCCGGCCGCCGTCACTTCCGGTCCCGCGCCCGGACCCTGCACGACAAGCGGATTGGCCGCGTAGCGGTCGGACTTGAATTGCACGATGTTGTCGGTCAGGTTGATATTGCAGAAGGGATGGTCGCTGCCCACGGCCTCGAGACCGACGAAAGCGGTGCCGCCTGCATCGAAGCGAGCGACGTAGCGCAGCCGCTTGCCCTTCTTTTCCGCGTCACGATAGAGCGCCTCGATCTCGCCATCGAACTCCGGCAGCCTTGCCAGGAATTCATCGATGCTGCATTCACGCAGCGCCTCGGGGACCAGGTTCTGCACCGGGAAATCGCCGATCTCCATGGTCTCACCGAGTTCGCGCGCGAGTATCGTGAGCTTGCGGGCAACGTCCATACCCGACAGGTCGTCGCGTGGATCAGGCTCCGTGTAGCCGTTCTCCCTGGCTTCGCGGACGATGTCCGAGAACGGCCGCGAGCCGTCGTAGACGTTGAAGAGATACGCGAGCGTACCCGACAGGATGCCCTGCACCGAGTCAACCTCGTCGCCGGTATGGATGAGATCGCATAGCGTGGTAATGATCGGCAGCGCCGCGCCAACGGTCGTCTCGTAGAAATAATGCGCGCTGCCCTCGTCGGCGGCTGCCTGCAATGCCCGATAGCTGTCGAAAGAACCACTGAAGGCCTTCTTGTTGGGCGTGATGACGTGGATGCCCCGCGACAGCCACTCGCTGTACTGCGACGCGATGAATTCGCTGGCCGTGCAGTCGATCATGATCGCGTGCGGCAGATGATCCGGGTTCACGTGAGCCTCGAAAGCTTCCAAATCGAGATCGACAGCCGCCTCCTCGAATTCGGAGCGCCAGCCTGCGAGGTCGATACGCCGGTCGCCGAGCAACATGTGGCTCGAACGCGCGATGCCGCGAACGCGCAGGTCGAGATTGAAGCGGTTCTCCAGGCGCGCGTGCTGCTTCTCGATCTGCCCTAACAGCGCGGTGCCGACCGTGCCGGGGCCGATCAGGCCGATCGAGACCGTCTTCGCGGACAGGTAGAAGCCCGAGTGCGCCGCACGCAGCGCGCGGGTCGCCTCTTCCGAATCGACGACAGCCGAGATATTACGCTCCGACGAACCCTGCGCGATCGCGCGGACGTTGATACCTGCGCGGCCGAGTGTCCCGAAAAAGCGGGCGGCGATACCGGGTGTTCCCGCCATGCCGTCACCGACAACGGCCACGATGCTTTGCGAATCGGTCACGTCGACGCTGTGAATCTGCCCGCTCGCCAGCTCCTCTGCGAAGGCGTTGGAAATCACCTGCCTCGCCCGTTCCGCGAGTACTCTCGGAACCGCGATACAGATCGAATGTTCCGAACTCGCCTGCGAGATCAGCGTCACCGACACGCCCGCATTTTTGAGTGATGCAAACAGGCGATCCGCGGTGCCCGGCACGCCGATCATGCCGGCACCCTCGAGGTTTACCAGGGCCATGTCGCCGATCGCGGTAATGCCCTTGATGCTGTCTGCGAGCGCCGCATCGGCCGCAATACGACTGCCCGGATGTTCGGGATTACGGCTGTTGCGGATGAAGACGGGGATCTCGTTGTCTATTACCGGACCGAGAGTCTGCGGATGAATGACTTTCGCGCCGAAGTAGGCGAGCTCCATCGCTTCGTTGTAGGTCAGCTGATCGATGACACGTGCCTCGGGCACACGGTTGGGATCGGCGCTCATTACGCCGTCGACGTCGGTCCAGATGCTGAGTTCGCAGGCACCGCTGAGTGCCGCGAAGATGGCGGCGGAGTAGTCACTCCCGTTCCTGCCGAGCGTTGTCTGTAAACCGGCCTCATCCGTCGCGATGAAACCGGTCATGACCGCCATACCCGAAAAATCCGCGGGCAGAACATCTGCGAACTTCCGCCGGGACTCCTCCCAGAGCACCGTCGGGCCGAGTTCGGTCTGGTGCACCGAGATGACCTGTCGCGCGTCCACCCAGGTGCCGCCCCGTTCCGGCGCGAGCTTTCCGAGGAGCGCCGCGAGCAGCCGGGCCGACCAGATTTCGCCGTAGCCGGCGACCACGTCGCGGCTCCGTTGCGGTGCGGAACGTACCAGCGCGATGGCCTTCAACACGTCGCGTATGTCCTCCGCGTCCTTCCCCCAGGCATCGAGGACCTGCACGAGACCCTCACCGTCCAGCAGCGCCTTCGCGGTCCGTGTATAGCGCTCCCCTATGGCGTTGAGGCCGGTTTCGAAGGTGCTGTCGTCGCGCTCGGCCTGGTTGGCCAGGTTCAGAAGCGCATCGGTCATGCCGCCCATTGCGGACACGACGACCCCGATGCGTTCCCCGGGGCGCTCGATCATGAGACCGGCTACGCGGTTGAAACAGTCTGCATCGGCGAGGCTGCTGCCCCCGAATTTATGGATTTTCCAGCGATCGCTCGTCAATTGCCCGTGCGCCCTTTACGCAAAACGCTGAATGATAGCGACAGTTTCTGACGCCGTCGCCTGTTTTATCTGAAACGAAAATGCGGCGCCGGATGTCGCCTGATCTTCGCGTTTCGCGGGGGAATGGTGGGGGCACTAGGATTCGAACCTAGGACCAGCGGCTTAAAAGGCCGATGCTCTACCGACTGAGCTATACCCCCGGCGTGTCCGAGACGCGGCCTTGGGTCGCGAGGCCGCGCATAATACCGTAAAGGCGCCAAATGACAAGCACGGCGCCGGTCAGACGCCTTCCGTTCCCATTCGTTCCAGGCGCTGGCCGGCGAGCCTCGCGGCCGTGGTCTCCGGATAGTCCGACTGCACCTTGGACAGCGCGGCACGCGCCGCGTCCCAGCGCTCCAGCTCGTAATTGCAGTACCCCATCTTCAGCAGTGCGTCCGGCACTTTTCGCGAGCGCGGATACTGGTCGATGACGGTCTGGAACGAAGACAGCGCCTGCTCGAACTGCTGCGTGACGTAATAGGATTCGGCCAGCCAGTACTGCGCGTTATCGGCCAGCTCGCTGTCCGGATAGCTTACGAGGAACTGTTGGAACGCGAGTGCCGCCGGCTCGTAGCGCTGTTCCTTGAGCAGCTCGAACGCAGCCTGGTAGTTGTCCCGGTCCGAGCCGCCCGGCACGGGCAGCTGCCCCGGCGGCAGGGTTCCGCCCTCCATTACGCTGACCGCGCCCGTCGTCTGCAGCGAGCTTTCCAGCTCCTGGATACGGGCGTCGAGGTCCGAATACAGCTCGCGCTGACGCTCGTAGCTCGTCGACGCGTTGTACTCGATTTCCTCTGCGTTCCCCTGCAGCTCGTCGACCCGCCGTTCGAGGGCGCTCAGCTGTTGCGTCATGGAGACCAGGCTCTGGTTCTGTACCACGCGCTCGATCGCCTGCAGACGCCGATCGAGCTCTTCCAGCTTGATGAGCACCGGGTCTTCAGAGGGCGGTGTCAGTACCGTGCAGCCTGCAATCAGCAGGATTGCCGGTACGGCGACGAGAGTATGACTGCCTTTCACGTTTCGATTACCGTTACTGCTAGTTCGTGTACTTGATCTCGACGCGGCGATTCTGAGCCCACGAATCCTCGTCGCCGCCCAGCGCGACAGGGCGTTCCTCGCCGAAGCTGACCGTCGCTATCTGCGATGCCGAAGCACCCTGGATCATGAGCATGCGGCGCACCGACTGCGCCCGCCGTTCTCCCAGACCGATGTTGTATTCACGCGACCCTCGCTCGTCCGCGTGCCCTTCGAGACGCACGCGGATCATCGAGTCATTCGCGAGGATCAGCGCATGCCGAGCCACGATATCGGTGAAGTCCGCCCTGACCTCCGACGAATCGAAATCGAAATAGATGATGTTGGTCAGTTCGCCGGCGGAATAGTCGTCGCCGATCGCCTCGCCACCGCCCAGAGGGTCGTCGCCGTAGACGTCGGTGTCCGCGCCGGATCCCGCCGCGTCGTAGGTGGTATCGGTGGGCTCGGGATCGGGCACCGTGTTCGACGCGCAGCCGGTGAACAGCGCGAGCATCAGGGTAATTGCAGCGAGTTTATAATTAAGCATCGTATTGTCCTTTGCGAAGTGTATTCCGGCCAGATCGGAATTTATTTAAAACAAAAGGTTACAGACTATTTATCAGGTAACCTATCAAATACTAGTAACGCGGGAACGGCGACCACACCGGCTCCCGCACATCGCCCTGCCCGGAGCTGACCCGCTGACGAATCAACCCGTCAGCCGTCACCGTCTCGAGCACGCCATTGCGTGCCTGGCGCGTGGCATAAATCAGCGTATCGCTGTTCGGCGCGAAGCTTGGCGACTCGTCCTGCTGCCCCGCGGACACGACGAGCAACTCCTTGCTCTTCACGTCCATCACCGCAATCCGGTAGTTACCGCGATCGAGATGCACCATCGCGAGGCGCTTGCCGTCCGGCGACAGGCGCGGACGGGCATTATAACTCCCCTCGAAGGTCACGCGCTCCGGCGTGCCGCCGGCCGCCGGCACCCGGTAGACCTGCGGTCCGCCGCTGCGGTCGGACGTGAAATAGATGTAGCGGCCGTCCGGGGACCAGCTGCCCTCGGTATCGATGGCGCGGTGTGTGGTCAGGCGCCGGGTTTGCCGCGTCGACAGGTCCAGCACGTGGATGTCGAGGTTGCCGTCGATGCCGCCCAGCGTCAGTGCGAGCTGGCGGCCGTCCGGCGAGAATGACGGCGCACCGTTGATCCCGGGCTTGTTGGATACCTGGATCCGGTTGCCGGTACGCAGCGTCTGTACCCACACCGATGAGCGATCGTTCTCGAACGAGACGTAGGCGAGACGGCGGCTGTCCGGTGACCAGGCCGGGGACATGATCGGATCGGTGCTCTGCAGTATTACGGTCTCGTTGGCCCCGTCCTGGTCCGCCACGACGAGCCGGAAGGTCTGCACGTCCTGGCGCCGCTCCGCCGTTACGAATGCGACCTTGGTGGCGAAGACGCCCTTAATGCCCGTGAGCTTCTCGTAGATCATGTCCGCGGCGCGGTGCGCGACGATGCGCATGGTCCCGCGACTCGCCGGTATCCGATAACCGACGAGCTGCTCCCGGCGAAACACGTCGAACAGCTGGAAGCTCACGTCGTAGGCATTCTCGCCCGTTTGCACGACGCGGCCGACGACCACCGCTTCGGCCTTCACGAACGACCAGTCGTCGAAGTCCAGTTCGGCGCCGGCAGTCGGCTTCTGCAGCATGTTCTCCTCCGGGATAGGCGCGAAGCGCCCGCTCCGCTGCAGGTCCGCCGCGATGACTTCGGCGATATCGAGCGGTATGTCGGCCGACTGGCCCTGCCAGCCAAACGGCACGACGGCTACCGGCGTCCGCGCGACGCCGCCCTTGGTGATCTCGACCGTGATGTCAGCCAGCGCGCTGCCGGCAAACAGGAAGACCGCGACACCCGCGATGATTGCATTTCTAAGCACGATGATCGTCTACCTCTGTCATTGGCGAGCTATTGTTCAGGTATAAAGCGAAATCGCAAGTTCGGATCGAAAAGAAGCCGGTTATCCGGCAGCGGCAGCGGCGACGCTTTGTACACGGCGGCCTCGATCGATCGTTCGACGGCCGCGTCGCCATTGCAGTTCACGACGCGCGCCGATATCACCTCGCCCGTCGCGGATTGCCGCACCTGGACCATGCAATCCAGGCCGGCCTGCGCGCTGGCCGGACGCGCCCAGTTGCGCAGGACCTTCTGCTGCAGCGCGAACTGGTAGGCCGCCATTTCCGTGGAATCCATGGCGGCGAGGCGCTCCGATTCCTCGTTGATGGCGCTCTGCAGCGCCGCCGCTTCTGCTTCGCGCCGCCGCCGCTCGTTTTCCGCGCGCTGGCGCTCGATCTCGCGCTGCCGCTCGAGTTCGGCTTCTCGCCGCTTGCGTTCCAGCTCTGCCTCTTCCTCGCGCTTGCGCCGCGCCTCTTCCTCGCGTTTGCGCCGCTCGGCTTCCTCGCGCTTGCGCTGCTCCTCCGCGTCCTGCTGGCGCCGCAGCTCTTCGAGGCGCTGCTGCTCGATCAATGCGTCCTGCTGCCGCTTCGCCTCTTCCGCGGCCAGCCGCGCCTGTTCTTCGGCGGCGGTGTCCACGACGGGCGGCGGTTCCTGTTCGACCACCGGGGGCGGCTCCTCCCTTACCGGCGGCGGCAGTACCGTGCTGTCCGCGACGAGCGTACCCTTGATGACCAACGGCATCGGCGGCGGCTTGCGCGTCGTGAAATCGAACGCGAACAACATCGACGCCGCGATCATGGCGTGCAGCAGCACCGCCATGAACATGGGGATGATGTTGTGCCGATCGCGAATCACGCTTTACTCGGGTATCGGGTACGTGTCCAGCGGGTCGGTGACGAACCCGATGCTCTCGGCACCGCCCTGCTGCAGGACCACCATCGCGCCGACCACGTTGCCGTAGGGCACGGAGCGGTCGGCCTTGACGAGTATCGGGGTCTCGGGACTCGTACGCAGCACGATGCCCACGCGGCGGATGACTTCTTCCCCCGTCGTCGGCTTGTCCTCGTCGTCGCCGACATTGATGTACAGGTTGCCTTCCTTGTCGACGCTCAGGACGAGCGGCGGCGCATTCGGCACGTCCTGAATCGGCTCTGCCGCTGCTTTCGGCAGGTCGACCTCGATACCCTGCGTCAGCAACGGCGCCGTCACCATGAATATGACCAGCAGGACCAGCATCACGTCGATGTACGGAACGACGTTGATCTCGCCCATCAGCTTGCGTTTCTGCAGCGGTGTCGGCATGTCGCTTACCTCACCTTGGCTCGTGCGTGACGTTGCAGGATGCTCGAGAATTCCTCCATGAAGCCGTCGTAGCGATATTCGAGCCGCACGACCTTGTCGGCATAGTGGTTGTAGGCAATGACGGCCGGGATGGCCGCAAACAGCCCCATGGCCGTCGCGATCAGGGCCTCGGCGATCGGCGGCGCCACCGTAGCGAGCGTCGCGGACTGCATGTTGCCGATCTCCATGAAGGCACCCATGATGCCCCACACCGTGCCGAACAGGCCCACGTACGGGCTTGTCGAGCCGATGGTGGCGAGCGGCGCGAGGCCCTGCTCGAGCCGGTCCACTTCGCGCATTTGCGACACGTGCATCGCGCGGCGGCATTCCTCGATCAGCTTGTCGGGATTGGACTGCCCGCCCTGCAGCCCGCGGTTGAACTCCCGGAACCCGCCTTCGAAGATGCTCGCCATGCCGATGGAGCCACCCTTGCTCCTGGACGCGCTCTGGTACAGCGTGTTCAGGTCACCGCCTGACCAGAACGAGGCTTCGAAGTCGTCGGAGGCCGCCCGCGTGCGCCGGATCAGCCGGCGTTTCGTGAAGATGATGGTCCACGACACCAGGGACGCGAGAATCAGCAGGATCATTACGATCTTGACGGGAATACTGGCCTGCAGCAGCAGGCCGATGACCGAGAGGTCGCTTGTCATGATGGATTATCCTCGAATAACGATGCCGGAACGCGCTGCGGTTTCAGCGTGTCGGCATTCAGAAATGCGGCGCGGACGCCCCCCCGGCAGCAGATCGTGCCGTCGAGACTGTCGCGATAGATGATTTGCTCGATGTCGAAGGTGGCCCGACTCAGGCCGGAGAGCCGCGCCGTGACGATCAGCTCGTCGTTGAACCTGGCGGGCACCACGAAGTCCAGCTCCGTCCGGGTCACGACGAACATGCGGCGCTCCTCGTTCAGCATCCGTTCCTGGTTGACGCCCAGGGCGCGAAGCCACTCGGTGCGCGCCCGCTCCATGAAACGAAAATAATTCGCGTAATAGACGACGCCCTGCGCGTCCGTGTCTTCGTAATAAACGCGCACGGGCCACTGGAAGGGTTTCACCGCCGTCTCATCCGCCATGGCCGTCTCACTCCCGATCGAACAGCGGCAGCTCGGGCGGAGCCTCGGAAGCCGGCGGCGTCAGGCCGAAGTGCAGGTAGGCATTCTTGGTCGCGACGCGGCCTCGCGCGGTACGCATCAAGAATCCCTGCTGGATCAGGAACGGTTCCAGCACATCCTCGATCGTGCCGCGTTCCTCGCCGATGGCGGCGGCGAGGCTGTCGATACCCACGGGACCGCCGTCGAACTTCTCGATGATCGTGCGCAGCAGCCGCCGGTCCATGGCGTCGAAGCCGTTCGGATCGACCTGCAGCATGTCCATGGCGCTGCTCGCCACGGAGCCGGTCACGACGCCGTCTGCCTCGACCTCGGCAAAATCGCGCACCCTGCGCAGCAGGCGGTTCGCAATTCGCGGCGTGCCGCGGGCACGGCGCGCGATCTGCCGGGCCCCTTCAACCTCGATCGGCAGCTGCAGGATCTCGGCCGAACGGCGTGCGATGGCCTCGAGCTCTTCCGTGGAATAGAACTCGAGCCGCTGCACAATGCCGAAACGATCGCGCAGCGGCGAGGTCAGCAGGCCCGCGCGCGTCGTCGCGCCGACCAGCGTGAACGGCTGCAGGTCGAGCTTGATCGAACGTGCTGCCGGCCCTTCACCGATCATGATGTCGAGCTGGAAGTCTTCCATTGCCGGGTACAGCACTTCTTCGACGACCGGGCTCAGGCGGTGGATCTCGTCCACGAACAGCACGTCGTTGGGTTCGAGGTTGGTGAGAATTGCGGCAAGGTCGCCGGGGCGCTCGAGCACGGGGCCGGACGTATGTCGCAGGTTCACCTTCATTTCATTGGCGACTATATGTGCAAGCGTCGTCTTGCCCAACCCGGGCGGGCCGAAGATCAGCACGTGGTCGAGCGCTTCGCCGCGCCTGCGCGCCGCTTCGATGAAAATGCCCATCTGCTGCTTGACCCCCGGCTGGCCGATATACTCGTCGAGCAGTTTCGGCCGGATCGCGCGGTCGAACAGCTTGTCCTCGGGCTTCGACTCACCGCTGGTCAGTCGGTCGTGTTCGATACGCGTCATGGATTAGAGCGCCACCTGTCGCAATGCGAGCCGGATGATATCCTCTGCAGACTTGCCGTCAATGTCGAGTTCGCCAATCAGTTTTTGCACTTCGCGTGGCTTGTAACCCAGCGATATGAGCGCGTCCACCGCTTCCGATTTTGCGCCTGCATCGACTTGGACCTTCGTAGTCCCCGTTTGTGCGCTTGGCGCGTCAATCCGATCGCGCATTTCGATGATCAGACGCTCGGCCGTCTTCTTGCCGATGCCGGGGACCCTGACCAGTGAGGCGGCGTCTTCGTACTCGACGCAACGCCTGAATCCGTCGACGCTCATCGACGACAGTACCGCGAGCCCCATCTTCGCACCCACGCCGCTGATCTTGAGCAACATCCGGAACAGCGCCCGCTCCTCCTCGGTGGCAAAGCCGAAAAGCGTCTGCGAATCCTCGCGAACCACCATGTGCGTGAACAGGAACAGTTCGTCTCCGGTCGGCGGCAGTTCGAGGAACGTCGACATCGGCGTTTCGACTTCGTAGCCGACGCCGTGGCATTCGATGATGATGGTTGGTGCCTGCTTTAGCGTCAGCCGGCCTCGGAGCGAAGCAATCATTGCGGCAGCACCCCGGCCTCGCGCGTCGCGAGCCTGGACCGAACACGATACTGGTGCCCGTGACAAAGCGCCGTGGCCAGCGCGTCCGCCGCATCCGGTGATGGCGTGGCGTCCAGGTTCAAAAGGGAAATCACCATGTGCTGCACCTGTTCCTTGCTCGCCGCACCAGTGCCGACGATGGCCTGCTTGATCTCGCGTGGCGCATACTCGTAGACATCAATGTCGAATCCGAAGGTTGCGCACAATGCCGCCGAACGCGCATGCCCGAGTTTGAGGGCGCTGCCCGCATTCTTGTGCATGAAGACGCTCTCGATCGCCACCACGTCGGGGCGGTATTCCGTAACGATCTCACTGACCGCCGTGAATATCTGCCTGAGGCGGTCGGGAAAAGTACCATCGGCACTGCTGACCGTGCCGCTGGCCACGTAGGTCGGCCGGTCGCTCGCAAAATCGAGCACGCCGAAACCGGTCTTCCGCGAGCCGGGATCGATGCCGAGAATGCGTCGCGTATTGGTCAAATCGGTTCTCAGAGCTGAGCCAGGACATCATCGCTGATGTCCGCGTTGCTGTAGACCTCCTGCACGTCGTCGAGGTCCTCCAGTGTGTCGAGCAGCTTCACCATCGACGCGGCATCGCCGACGTCCAGTTCGGAGTTGGTCGAGGCACGCATCGTGAGCTGCGCCGACTCGGGTTCGTGGCCCGACTTGCGCATGGCATCGCGTACTCGCTCGAAATCCCCGGGCTCGGTGAGCACCTCGATCGACCCCTCGTCGTCGACTACCACGTCTTCCGCGCCGGCCTCGATTGCCGCCTCCATGATGGCGTCCTCATCGACATCTTCGGGATAGAGCAGCTGGCCGACGTGATTGAACAGGTAATTGACCGACCCGTCGGCACCGAGGTTGCCGCCGAACTTGGCAAAGGCGTGACGTATCGCGGCCACGGTCCGGTTCTTGTTGTCGGTCAGGCAATCGACCATCACGGCCGTGCCGCCGGGTCCGTAGCCCTCGTAACGCATCTCCTGGTACTCGGCGCCGTCGAGCTCTCCCGCGCCGCGCTTGACGGCCCGTTCGATATTGTCCTTGGGCATGCTCTGGGCCTTGGCCTTGTCGATCGCCAGTCGCAGCCGCGGATTCGCATCCGGATCGCCGCCGCCCATCTTCGCCGCAACCGTGATCTCACGAATCAGTTTCGTGAAGAGTTTGCCGCGCTTCTTGTCCTGGGCGCCCTTGCGATGCTGGATATTCGCCCATTTACTGTGTCCTGCCATACTGTTCCGCTTGTCGTCCCTAAGCCCGCCATACCGTCAGCACAAGCCGAAGACCGTTCGCATACCGGTCCTCTCAGCCTGATACGATTTCATGCCGTTTGCCCAAGTTTGAATCCGGCCGGGGCCACGGGGCCGAAATCAGCGCGTATGATAACGGTTATTGCCGGGACAGGCACACTGTGAAGTTCTGCCAAATGGCGGTTAC
>JAACFE010000122.1 GCA_009937525.1 Gammaproteobacteria bacterium | reverse complement strand
ACGAAACCATCGGCGACGTGCGCGGCTCGGGTTTCTTCCTCGCTCTGGAACTCGTGGAGGATCGGGAGTGCAAAACGCCGGCGTCCGGCCTGACGAAACGCGTCGTTAACGGCCTGCGCGACCGGGGACTCCTGACCGGCTCCATCGGGCCGGATGCCAACATACTGAAGCTTCGTTGTCCCATGGTCTTCAGTAGGGAAAATGCGGATTACGCGCTCGGTCTCATTGACGAGACACTTGCAGGCTGTCGGACCTGACCCGGCACGCGCCGAGTGATCGCAGGGTTATATGGCGGATCGGTTCGGGGCCTGCGGGCGGAATTCGAGTTTTGAACGACAGACACCACACAGCGCGAAAGGGTGTGAAGACGTCAGCACGAGCCGGGGGGGTGCCGGGGATCGTTTGGCTCGCAGCGCTGTGTTGCCTGATGGCGCTGAACTGCGCAACTGCCGGGGACACGGAACAAACGCCGGAAGCCGGGAAATTCTCGTACGGCAATCAGGGCCTGCAGTTCGACGATGGCTCTGGCAACAATTTTCTCTGGTTCGGCGTACGCTTGCAGACGCGCTGGGCGAATGAACGGGTGACGCAGGATGAGCTGCCCGGCGCGCCGGTCGCCACGTCCTCCGAGCTCGGACTCAATCGTGGCCGACTGAAGCTTGGCGGGCATGTCGTCAGCCCTCGATTCACGATCTACTCGGAGTACGACATCGTCGACAGCCGCCTGCTCGATCTGCGGGCCACCTTCAAATTCGCCGACTGGCTGAGCATCCGGATCGGACAGTGGAAATCCGAGTTCAACCGGGAACGAATTGATTCGTCGGGCAAGCAGCAGTTCGTCGAACGGTCGGTTGCGACGCCCTGGTTCACGATCGACCGACAACAGGGCATCGTGGCCTCGGGTCGCGTAGCCGAAGAGACCCGGGGCGATAGCAGTTACTGGTTCGGATGGTTGAGCGGAGCTGGTCGTGGCGGCGACACGTCCGAGGCGGACGGACTGTGGCTCGCCCGCGTGCAGTGGAATTTTCACGGGCGGGTACTCGGATTCAGCCAGAGCGCGACCTCCCGTCCCGAGAAACCGGTCGGTTCAGTGGCCGTGGCGGCAGTGACGGGCAAGTCGGCCTATACGGCATTTTCCAGCCGGGGCGGCGGGCAGCTGCCCGGCTTCGCCGATGGCAGCCCCGATCAATACCGCATCGAGCAGGTGATGATCGAAACCGCCTACCAATACGGCGGGTTCTCCTGGCAACAGGAATTCCACTGGAAAGAGGTCCTGGATCGAGTTGCGGGACAAAAGCGCAGGTTCGTCGGCGGCTACGCGCAAGCGGGCATGTTTTTCTCGGAATGGGTGGAGTCGTTCCCGGAACCGCTCGAATTTGCGCTGCGAATTGCTCGCGTGGATCCGGACCGGGCTGTTTCGGGTGATACCGAGGAAGAATTCACGCTCGGATCGAACTGGTTCTTCAATGGCCACCGGAACAAGCTTTCGCTGGACGTCTCGCGCGTCGTTCGACTCCAGGCACCCGAGACGGATACGTCGAACCGCGTGCGGCTGCAATGGGACTGGTCGTTCTGACGGACGGACTGAATTCGTGGCCTGATAGGTGCGACGGCACTGACCGCAAGTCACTCTCCGGCTACTTGCCGTAGGCATAATTCCGGATTACCTGGCGGCCTCTCCACCGCAATATTTAAAAGCGACATCCGCGCACGCGAAGGTGACGATTGGCACCGGCCACGGCGGAAACACCGCGGCGCGACGTCCCGAATGCCGCGCCAGGAACGAGCGGCCGCGATTGGTACGCGATGGACCTCTCGGCCGTGCTGGACACGCTTGCCACCGCGAGCGGCGGCCTGAGCGACGAGGAGGCGGCCTCGCGGCTCGCGCATCACGGGCCCAACACCCTGCCGCGTCGGGAGCCGCCGAGCCTCTTCGAAATCGTCCTGCGGCAGTTCAGGAGCCCGCTGATCTACCTGCTCGGCATTGCGGCCGCCGTGTCGCTGGTGATCGGCGAGGTCAAGGACGCCGCGTTCATCATGGGCGTGCTCATTATCAACGCCATCATCGGCACGGTGCAGGAGGCACGCGCCGAGAAAGCCAGCCAGGCGCTGCAACAGCTGTTGAGCATCCGCGCGGCCGTCCGCCGCAGCCACCGCGTGCTCGACGTCGATGCGGAAATGCTCGTGCCGGGCGACGTCGTCTACCTCGAGTCCGGCAATCGCGTGCCGGCAGACATGCGCTTGATCGCGGCACACGGGCTCGAAGTCGATGAATCCCTGCTCACCGGTGAATCGCTGCCCGTAGCAAAGCAGGCTGACTGGTCCGGTAGTCCGGGCACGCCGCTTGCCGACCGGCTGAACATGCTCCATGCGGGCGCGATGGTTGCTCGCGGCCGCTGCCACGGGGCGGTGGTCGCAACGGGCGCGAACAGCGCCATCGGCAGCCTCGCGCTGGACGTCATCCGCTCCGAAGGCGGCCGTCCGCCGCTCGTGGAGCGCATGGAGACGTTCACGCGGCGCATCGCGATGATCGTGCTGGTCGCTGCAGCGGCTATCGCGGTGATGGGCGTCGTCATGGGGCGCTATGGCATCACGGAGATGTTCATGTTCGGCGTGGCGCTCGCCGTGTCGGCGATCCCCGAGGGCCTGCCCGTCGCGCTGACCGTGGCGCTGGCCATCGGCACCACGCGCATGGCGCGGCGCGGGGTCATCGTGCGGCGGCTCGCGGCCGTCGAGGGCCTGGGCTCCTGCACGCTCATCGCAAGCGACAAGACCGGCACGCTGACCTGCAACGAACTGACGGTGCAGCAGGTACGTTCGGCGGATGGATGTATTTACGCGGTAACCGGGCACGGCTTCGAGCCGGAAGGGCGCTTCCTGAAGGACGGCGTGCCTGTCGAACCCGACGAGGCGGCGACGCTGGCGGACCTCGCGCGCTCCGTCACTCTGTGCAACGAAGGCGAGCTGCTGCGCCGTGATGGCGGCTGGGCCTGGCACGGCGATCCGACCGACGTGGCGTTGCTGGCGATGGCGTACAAGCTCGGCTGGCGCAAGGAAGACACCGACGAACTCCATCCGCAGGTGAACGACATCCCCTTCGAGCCGGAGCGCCAGTTCGCGGCCACGTTCAACCGCCATGGTGAGGGCGTACGCGTGCACGTAAAGGGCGCGCCCGAGCGGGTCCTCGAGATGCTGGCCGACGGGCAGGATGCGGAGCACCTGCTCGCGATGGCGAGGGAGATGGCAGAGAACGGTTACCGCGTCCTCGCCGTCGCTGACGGCCCGGCGCCGGCGGACCTCGACGCCACCGAGGCACCGCCGATGCCTGGCGGCCTCACCTGTTCGGGCCTCGTCGGCATGATCGACCCGCTGCGGCCCGATGTACGCGAAGCCGTCGCGGAGGCCCGCGACGCTGGCGTCGCAACCGTCATGGTTACCGGCGACCATCCATTGACCGCGCTGGCCATCTCGCGGAATCTCGGGCTGGCAGAAAGCGCAGACGAAGTCATCACCGGTGCGGACCTGATCGCCACGCCGCCCGAGTCACTGCCCGACCTCATCGCGCGCACCAAGGTATTTGCGCGCGTGGCGCCGCACCAGAAACTGGAGATCGTCAATGCGGCGCGCGCGGCCGGGCACTTCGTAGCGGTCACCGGCGACGGCATCAACGACGCGCCGGCACTGCGCGCGGCGAATATCGGCGTAGCCATGGGCAAGTCGGGCACGGACGTGGCGCGCGAGGCGGCGGAACTCGTCATCAGCGATGACCACTTCGGCACGATTACGGCCGGCATCGAAGAAGGCCGCATCGCCTACAACAACATCCGTAACGTCATCTACCTGCTGATCTCGACCGGCGCGGCGGAGGTCATCCTCGTTGCGCTGGCGCTGCTCTTTGGCTCGCCGATCCCGCTTTTGCCCGTGCAACTCCTGTGGCTGAACCTCGTCACCAACGGCATCCAGGACGTCGCGCTCGCGTTCGAGCCCGGCGTGGGCGACGAACGGCTGTCGCCGCCGCGGCCGCCGCGTGAGTCGATCTTCAACCGTCTCATGATCGAGCGCACGCTCGTCGCCGCGCTGTTCATGGGCGTGGTCGGCTTCGGCCTGTTCCAGTGGTGCCTCGCGGCGGGCTGGTCGGAAGACGCATCGCGCAACGCATTGCTCATGCTGATGGTGCTGTTCGAGAACGTGCATCTCTTCAACTGCCGCTCCGAGACGCGGTCCGCGTTTGCCATGTCGCCGCTGCGCAGCCCGGTACTCATGGTCGGCATGATCGTCGCGTTCTCGATCCACGTCGCAATGACCTACCTCCCGGTCGGCAATCTCCTGCTGTCGACGCAGCCGGTCGATACCGCGCTATGGCTGCAGCTGCTGATGCTCAGCCTGCCGATACTCGTCGTGATGGAGCTGCACAAGCTGTCGTGGTCGCTGCGGCGACGCAGGCAGCTCAGTTAGCGATCGCGGCGAGCTGGTCGGCCTGGTACTCGCTGACGAGCGGCTGGATGACCTGGTCGAGGCCGCCTTCGAGGACCTCGTCAAGCTTGTAAAGCGTCAGGTTGATGCGATGGTCGGTGACGCGCCCCTGCGGGTAGTTGTAGGTGCGTATACGCTCGGAGCGGTCGCCGGAACCCACCAGCAGCTTGCGCTGCGCGGCCTGTTCGGATTCCTGTTTCGCGATCTTCGCGTCCAGCAGGCGCGCCTGCAGCAGCGACATCGCGCGGGCGCGATTCTTGTGTTGCGAACGCTCGTCCTGGCATTCGACGACGATGCCGGTGGGCAGGTGCGTGAGGCGCACGGCGGAGTCGGTCTTGTTGACGTGCTGCCCGCCCGCGCCCGAGGCGCGGTACGTATCGACGCGCAGCTCCGCCGGATTGATTTCCTCGGCCTCGACGTCGTCCACCTCGGGCAGCACGGCGACCGTGCAGGCCGAGGTGTGGATCCGGCCCTGCGATTCCGTGGTCGGCACCCGCTGTACGCGATGCGCTCCCGACTCGAATTTGAGCGCCGCGTAGATGCCGCTACCCGTGATGCGGCTGATGATCTCCTTGTAGCCGCCGTGTTCGCCTTCGCGCGCGCTGAGGATCTCGACTTTCCAGCCCATGGTTTCCGCGTACTTCGAGTACATGCGGAACAGGTCGCCCGCGAATATGGCGGCCTCGTCGCCTCCCGTGCCGGCGCGAACCTCGAGGTAAACGTTGCTCTCGTCGTGCGGGTCGGGCGGGATCAGGGCCTTCTGCAACTCGAGCTCCAGGGCGTCGTGCCGTTCCTGCAGCGCGGCGAGTTCCTCCTCGCCCATCTGCCGGACCTCGTCGTCCTCGTCCGCGGCCATTTCCTGCGCTGCAGCGATGTCCTGGTCGATCGATTCATAGTCGGAGAACAACTTCACGATCGGCTCGACCCGCGAGTACTCCTTCGACAGGTCCCGGAACTGGTTCTGATCGCCGATCACCTCGGGATCAGCCAGCAGCCCGGCGAGTTCCTCGAAGCGGTCGCGGACCGACTCCAGCTTGTGGCGTATCGATTCCTTCATCGGGGGGAGCTTACTCTTCTTCGAGGCCGAACAGCGCGCGTGCGGCCGCGATGATCTCGGTGTCGGAATTCTCGCCCGCTTCGCGGAGCTTCACGCTGGGGTTGTGCAGCATCTTCTTCATCAGCGCGGCGGTCGCATACTCGAGCACCTCCTGGCCGTCGGCGCCCTTGGCCAGGCGCTTCTGCGCCTGCTTCAGAATCTCGCCGCGGACCGAGTTGGCATTCTCGCGCAGCGCCGTAATGACCGGCGCGACCTGCTTGGCGCGCTCCATGTTGAGGTAGCGCGCAATCTCCTCGTCGAGGATGCGGTTGGCGTCCTGGGCCGCTTCTTCACGGCTGCCCTGGCCCTCGAGGACGACCTTGTTGAGGTCATCGATGGTGTACAGGTAGACGTCGTTGAGCTTGCTGATTTCGGCCTCGATGTCGCGCGGCACCGCGATGTCGACCGCGAAAATCGGCTTGCGGCGGCGCGCCTTGATGGCCGCCTCCATCTGCGGCAGGGTCACCACCGCCGTCGGGCTGGCCGTGGAGCTGATCAGGATGTCGGCCTCGGGGAGGGTGCCCTCGAGGTCCGACAGCGCGAGGCCGAAGCCGCCGAACTGGTTGGCAAGGTCGTGGGCACGGGAAAGGTTGCGGTTGGCGACGAACAGGCGGCCGATGTCCTTGCGCTTCAGATGCTTCGCGACGAGTTCGATCGTGACGCCGGCGCCGACCAGCAGGGCCGTGTGCTTCCTGAAATCGGAGAAGAACTGCTGCGCCAGCGTCACCGCCGCATAGGCGACGGAGACCGGGCTCGAGCCGATCTCGGTGTCCGTGCGTACCTTCTTGGCGACCGAGAACGTGTGCTGGAACAGGCGTGACAGCCCTTTGCCGACGGTCCCGGCACCTTCGGCGTCGCGATAGGCGTCCTTCAGCTGGCCGAGGATCTGCGGTTCCCCGAGTACCATCGAGTCCAGTCCGCAGGCCACCCGGAAGATGTGGCGCAGCGCCGCGTCGTCGTCCAGCTCGAACAGCGTGTCGGCGAACGACGGATCCAGGTTGTGCGCATCGTGCAGCCAGTCCTGCAGGCGCCGCCGGCCCTCGTTGTCCGCCACCACGTAGAACTCGGTGCGATTGCAGGTGGACAGCAATACGGCCTCCTCCACGCCCTGGATGTCGCGCACGGCCTGCAGCGCGCCGGGGATCTGCTCGCCAGCGAATACGACCTGCTCGCGTATTTCGACAGGTGCCGTGTTATGGTTCAGCCCGAGTATTTTGAGCGGCATATCAGATTAAGGTACGGCACCGGTCCGGTACCGGGAGGAATTCGTCCACTGGGTACGTATCATAAGCGAACTGAAGGCACAGTTCCTTGTC
>JAACFE010000121.1 GCA_009937525.1 Gammaproteobacteria bacterium | reverse complement strand
CGGATGCCCTGCGCCATGGCTTCCATGTCGCGCCCGGCGAGACCGCCATAGGTATGCAGTCCCTCGTAGACGACCACCAGGTTTTGCGCCTTTTTGAAGATTTCATCGTCATTGCAGGTGAAAAAGCCGCCGATATTGACCAGTGCGTCTTTCTTCGCCGACATCGTGCAGCCGTCAGTGAGATCGCAGATCTCGCGGAGTATCTCCCGTACTGATTTGCCCGCGTAGCCATCCTCGCGCTCACGGATGAACCATGCGTTTTCCATGGTGCGAGTCGCGTCCAGCATGATGAGGATGTCATGCTCGCGGCAGTAGGCGTGCAGCTCGCGCAGGTTGGCCATCGAGAAAGGCTGGCCGCCCGCCATGTTTACGTTGCCCTCGAGGCTGATGTAGGGCACGCGTTCGGCGCCGACCTGCTTGACGAGTGCGTCGAGTTTGCCGATGTCGACATTGCCCTTGAACGGGTAATCGGAATCCGGGTCGTGCGCTTCGTCGATGATGACGTCTACGAATGTGCCGCCGGCGAGCTCCTGGTGCAATCGCGTGGTGGTGAAATACATGTTGCCGGGGATGTAGTCACCGTCCTTGATCAGGATCTGCGACATCAGGTTCTCGGCGCCGCGGCCCTGGTGCGTGGGTACGAGGTACTTGTAGCCGTAGTACTCGCGGACGACTTCCTCGAGGTGATAGAAGTTCTCGCTGCCCGAATACGCCTCGTCGCCGAGCATCAGTCCCGCCCACTGGCGGTCGCTCATGGCTGACGTTCCCGAGTCGGTGAGCAGGTCGATGTACACGTCCCGGCTGCGAGTCAGGAAGGTGTTGTAACCGGCTTCGCGCATTGCGACTTCGCGTTCCTCACGCGTCGTCATCCTGAGGAGTTCCACGGACTTGATCTTGTAGGGTTCGGCCCAGGTCCGGTGGCCGGGTTTTATATCGTTCATTGTGTATTCCAGTTGTCGTTTCGTGAATGCAGACAGGCAGTCAGAGCCAGTCAAAATAGGCGGTGAAATGCCGCAGGAATTGCGGCGCTTTGACGATGCGCATGCCGCGAATGGCCTCGCGTCGTTCCCATACGTACTGAATGGCTTCGAGTACGTAATCCATGTGACTTTGCGTATACACGCGGCGCGGGATTGCGAGCCGCACCAGGTCCGAGCGCGCAGGCTGTTCCTCGCCGCTGTGTGGATTCATGCCGAACATCACGGTGCCGATCTCGCAGCCGCGGATCCCCGCCTCGATGTACAGCTCCACTGCGAGGGACTGGCCCGGGTACTGCAACGGGTCCAGGTGCGGCAGAAAGCGCCGCGCGTCCAGGTAGACGGCGTGACCGCCGGCGGGCGCTACAACCGGTATACCGGAGTCCAGCAGGCCGTTGACGACGTAGCGCGTCGACAGTAACCGGTAGTCCAGGTAATGCTCGTCGAGTATCTCGCGCAGGCCGACCGCGATGGCTTCCAGGTCTCGCCCGGCCAGCCCGCCGTATGTCGGGAAGCCTTCGGTCAGGATCAGGATATTGCGCTCACGCTGCGCGAGTTCGGCGTCGTTGGTGCAGAGAAAGCCGCCGATGTTTGCAAAGGCATCTTTCTTGGCGGACATCGTACAGCCGTCCGCCAGTGCGAATATCTCGCGCGCAATATCGATGACCGTTCTGTTCTCGAAGCCCGGTTCGCGCAGCTTGATGAAATAAGCGTTTTCGGCAAAACGGCAGGCGTCTACGTAGAAAGGTATGTCCGCGTCACGGGCGATACGGCTGATCTCGCGGATGTTCGCCATTGATACCGGCTGACCGCCCCCGGAGTTGTTGGTAATGGTCACCATGATCAGCGGGATCTTCTCCCGACCTTCCTCCGCGACGAGTTTCTCGAGGGCGTCGATATCCATGTTGCCCTTGAATGGCGCATCCGATTCGAGGTCGGCCGCTTCCGCGCAGGGCAGATCCAACGCCTTGCCACCGCAGAACTCGATGTTGGCTCGCGTCGTGTCGAAGTGCGTGTTATTGGGGACAATCGAGCCCGGCTGGACCATCACGCTGAACAGGATGCGTTCCGCGGCACGGCCCTGGTGGGTAGGCACGACCTGCTCGAAGCCGAAGATGTCCTTCACCGTGTCGCGGAATCGGTACCAGCTGCGCGCGCCGGCATAGGATTCGTCGCCCCGCATCATCGCGCCCCAGGCCTCGGACGACATGGCGCTGGTCCCCGAATCCGTCAGCAGGTCGATGATCACGTCTTCGGCGTGCAGCAGGAACAGGTTGTAGTGCGCTTTCTCGATCAGGCGCTCGCGCTCGTCGCGGTCGGTGAGCCGAATCGGCTCGACCATTTTCACGCGATGCGGCTCGATGATGGTCTTCATGGACAAACAACTCCGCTGGCCTTTGCGGCCCCGGCGTCACCCTAACGGCAACCTCCGCTGCGCGCGATACGTAGAATTACTGCGCCCGGTCCTATTCGACGGTAATCGAGCGCACGTCGGTCACGATCTCGATGCCGTCGCCGGCGGCCATCTTGCGCATCATCTCCATCTGTTCGCCCATCATGTTCATCATCATCTGGCGCTGGGATTCGGGCATCTCGGCCAGCTGCTTGTCGAACTCGGCGAGCGCCTCACGAGCCTCCTCCATCTGGCGCTTGGTCTCGTCGGCCATCTCGCCGGTAAGACGCATGACCTGCTGGTAGGGCTCGTACATGTTGCTTCCCGGCACCTCGCGGTAGTCCCGCTCGATGGTCTCGATGGTGACAGGGCGGGGCGTGCCGTCGGTGTCCATCGTGCCATCCATGACCATCCGCCGCGGCACGTAATACTCGGTATCGATCCAGACGTTGACCGTCTGCAGCGTGAATTCCTGCGCTTCCGCGAAACTGCGTGTACGTTCGAGGTTCTCGGCAACCAGGTGGTAGGCTTCGTGCCCGTCCACGGTCTCCGTGCCGACGAGCTCGGCAGACTCCGAAAACGCGGCGATGCTGTAGACGGCTTCCTGCGCCATGTCCTCGAAGTCGTCCTGCGACATGACGGGTTCGCTTCCCGGATCCGGCTGCAGCATGTCGTCGGGCAGCACCATGCGGAAGGTCTCCACGGGCGTGCCGTCGGGGCCGGTGACGGTGGTGCGCTCGAACGTGATCGTCGACACCTGACCCATCACCTCCTGTTCGACCACGTACCGATTGACGCCCTTGCGCCGTTCCTCGTCGAGTTCGAGTACCTTGTCGATGATGTCCTGGGCGTCTGCGGCGAGCACCGCTGCCGGGAAAATACTGCCGATGAGCAGGAGCAGGGCGGAAGCATTATTATTCATGACTGTCCTCCTGTTGATACTGTCTTATACTCCTGTTGCAGATTGGTGAACAAGGGGTGAGCGATGACCAATCGCCGTGACTTTCTCAAATCCACGGGTGCGGCAGCACTGGGCGCCGCGATGCCTGCAATCGCGTTCGGTCACGACAAGCTGGAGATTCACTCCCGGCCCATCCCCGGGACCGGCGAAGAGTTGCCCATGGTGGGCCTCGGCAACTCCCGTATTTTCCAGGAAGGCGACCTGGAGGCCACGCGGAAGCTGATCGAACTCTTCCTGTCGTACGGCGGCAGCTACATCGACACGCTCGGCCCGAGCCGTTTCACAGTAGCGAGCGTCATGCAGGCGCACGAGCTGCAGTCACGCCTGTTCGTGGGGACCTACCTCGGCACGGTGCAGTATGACGCCATGGTCGAGGAACTCGAGCGCGTGCGCAAGGCGCAGGGGAAGGAGGTTCTGGATCTCGTTCTTACCTACGATTTCAACGAGATTCTCGCCGAGCCGGAGCGGTATGTGCGCCTGAAGGAAGAGGGCCTGATCCGGTACCTCGGCGTGGCCCGGCACAAGCTGGAGTTCCACGAGCCCATGATGCGGTTAATGGACATGGGCATCGTGGATTTTGTCCAGGTGAATTATTCATTGCTCGAGCCCGAAGCCGGCGAAACCGTATTGCCGATGGCGCAGGAGAAAAATGTCGCCATTCTCGTGAACCGGGCATTCACCAACGGCGACTATTTTGATGTCGTCCGCGACCGCGAACTGCCGGAGTGGGCCGCCGAGATCGACTGCGAATCCTGGGCGCAGTTTTCGCTGAAATTCATCCTTTCGCATCCCGCCGTGACCTGCGTGCTGACGGAGACGGCCAACCCCGACCATCTTGTCGACAACATGGCAGCGGGTATGGGGCGTCTGCCGGACCAGTCCATGCGCCAGAAAATGCTCGAACTCGTGCAGAGCTTCGTCTGAAACGAACGATACAGCCGGGAGGTTCCGCCATGATCACCGTCCACCACCTCGAGAATTCCCGCTCGCAACGCATACTCTGGTTGCTCGAGGAACTCGGTGTCGACTACGAAATCAGGCGCTACGGGCGCGACAGGCAAACCGGGCTGGCGCCGCCCGAGCTGATGAAGGTGCACCCGCTCGGCAAGGCGCCGGTCATCACCGACGGCCGCAAGACGATTGCGGAGTCCGGCGCGATCATCGAGTACCTGATGTACGAGTATGACGAGGGCCGTCTGCGGCCGGTGGAGGGGACCGACGAGCGACTCGCCTATACGTACTGGTTGCACTATGCGGAAGGTACCTTCGCGCCGCTGATGATCCTGTCCCTCGTCCTGGCACGCATCGAGGAGGCGCCCATGCCGTTCTTCCTCAGGCCCGTCGCAAAAGGCATCGCCCAGAAGGTGCGCGATGCGTACCTGGACGCCAACGTGACCAGGAACCTGGAGTTCATGGAGTCGACGCTGCGGGATTCGCGCTGGTTCTGCGGAGACATGTTCACCGCCGCCGACGTGCAAATGAGCTTCGCCCTGGAGGCCGCCGAAGTGCGCAGCGACCTGTCCGGCCGCTACCCGCGGCTTGCAAGATTTCTCGAGACCATCCGCGCGAGGCCCGCGTACAAGCGCGCACTCGACAAGGGCGGGCATTACGAGTTGATGGGCGCCGGCAGGGGCGGGAAATAGGGCACGGGCCGAACGGGCTCATGGCGCCTTTCGCGACCATCGAGACGCGCTGGTTTTTCGAAGGGGATTCGTCGCGGCATCCTGCCCTGCGACGCTGGTTCGAGTCCTGCTCGCCATTCCCCCGGCCGGACGACTTGCCTGAGCCCGAATGGAAGGGGCGTGCGGGTGATGAACCCGATGTCTACCTGCTCATGCCCGGCTGCACCGACATGGGGATCAAGTGGCGTGAAGGCACGCTGCAGGTAAAGGGCCGGATCGACGAACTGGGCGCACGCGACTTCGGCGCCGGCAAGCAGGGCAGGGTGCAGCGATGGATCAAGTGGACCTACGAGGAGGTGCCGGCGGCGTATCGGGCGCTGTTTACGGCAAACGGTGAGCACGGTCTCCGGACCGCGGCGGTTCGAAAGACGCGGGCGCTGCGCATGATCGGCCTGGATTCGGGAGCGCCTGAGGAAGTCTCGCCTGGCGTCGTGCTCCGGCGTGGCGTCGGTTTCGAAATGACCGATCTCGAGTTGGCCGGTAGACGCTTTTGCTCGATCGCGTTCGAGGCTTTTCCGGACGACGACGCGGTTATGGCCGGATTCAGCGCCGTGGTCGCGGGCTTTCTCGAAGAATTGGCAGCCCCCCTGGACGTCGACGCATCCATGTCCTACCCGGACTGGCTGTGCAGCTAGAGATCAGGGCGCGAAACGGAAGTCGCAGTAAAGGTACATCTGCTCCACGCCGCCCGGCGTGACGTGCATTTCCTCTTGATGACGCTGTAGCTCGAATTCACTGCCCAGCGTTTCGCGCAGCAATTCCAGGTCATAGCGCTGTACGGGAAGGCCGCTGCACTTCGGCGGCGCTTCGGGAGCGAAGGTGCCGATGATCAGGCGACCGCCCGGTCGCAAAGCCCGGCAGAGATTGTCCCGGTAGCGCTCCTGGTCCGTCCTTTCGATAAGGAAATGAAAGACGGCACGGTCGTGCCACAAAGCGAACGCGTTTTCCGGCAGTTCGACTTTGGTGATGTCTCCGCAGACCCAGTTGACCGCAGCGCTTTTGTCGCCCAGGCGTTCCTTCAGGAGCGCGAGCGCGGGCTCTGCGATGTCGAGTACCGTAATCGAGGTATAGCCCTCGTCGAGCAGATCGTCGATCAGCGTGCATGCGCCGCCGCCGACGTCGATGATGGCTGCATCCGGCTCCAGGCCGAGTGTCTTTATCCACTCCAGCGACGTCTGCAGGCGGGGTTTGTACCAGCCGAGCCTGTCCGGCGGCTTGCTGGAGTACACGCCTTCCCAGTGTTCTCTGCGGCTCATTGTCACTGCAGTATGTGCCCGCAAAGACGACCTCGCAAGACCCCGCAATGCGCTGCGGTTTTCCCGGATGCTGTGCCGATAGTCGTTGTGATATTAATAAGTTGCGAGGCAACAATCCGTTGCCAAGGAGGCTCGCGATGAAACTTACGTCGACCCTCGCACTGCTGTTGTTCTCGATTGCGGTGCTGGGCGGATGCGAGCGCGATCGCATGTCGGAACGCGGATTCAGTTTGCCCGAAGGCGATCCCGTCGCCGGGCGCGACACCTTCGTTTACATGCAGTGTCACCAGTGCCACTTCATCGAGGGCGAACAGTTTCCGGCGCTTCCCGGCGTGGACCCGCCGTACGTGGAACTGGGCGGCAAGGTCACTCGCGTGAAGTCATACGGTGAGCTCGTGACGGCCATCATCAATCCGTCCCACAAGCTGGCGGACGGCTATCCTCCGGACAGGGTATCGGAGGCGGGTGAGTCGCTAATGTATGTCTACAACCGGTACATGACGATCCAGGAGCTGATCGATCTCGTCATGTTCCTGCAGCCGCACTACGAGGTCGTGGTACCGCATTACGACTACAGGATGTATCCGTAAGCGCGGTTACGGGCGGAGCTGCGGGAGCGCTTCTCGAAGCGCGATCATCGCGCGCCGAGTA
>JAACFE010000040.1 GCA_009937525.1 Gammaproteobacteria bacterium | reverse complement strand
TCACGGTCGGGCTCGGGTCGAAGTTATCGCTCACTACGACCGTTGCGGACACGTCGACGTACTTGTGGTTCGCAGGCCAGAGCACATCGGGCGTGACCGTGAGCGTATCGAACTGCGGTGGCGTTGCCTCGCACAGATCGAGACCGACGATGACGGGGTCGTGGTCGGACGAACGATACGCATCGGGCGCATAGATCGCGTCCTGGGCCGGACGTTTGAAGCTTGTGTCGTAATTGATGAGGTCCGGCTCATCGGCGTTGATGTGCCAGACCGTGGTCCCGGTCACCCGGTCATTGAGCGCAGCGTTTGCCAGCGCATAGTCGAGGTAACCAATCCGGCCATCAAACAGGTAGCTGTACGCGTCTTCGCCCAGGAACGAGTGGACGAGGTCGACATAGCCACCCGTCGCGAGCGCATCGATCGGATCTTCCTTGTCGTAGGAGTTCAGGTCGCCGACAATCAGGAAGTGGTCGCTACCGCTGCCCGTCGGATCCGTCGCGAGCCAGTCGACCAGTGCTTCCGCGGCGGCCGTCCGCGTCAGGTTGCAGTTTCCGGAGCCGTCCCCGGTATCCGGATCACTGACGTCATCGCAGGGCGAACCCTTCGACTTCAGATGATTGACGGCCACGGTGACGACGCCACCCGCGGCGTTGTCCATGAAGCTCTGGGCGAGTACCGGGCGATTCTTGTCGTCGATGAAACGGGCATCGACGGAATTGTCGAGAATCGCGTAGGCGCCGATCGGCGTAACCGCAGCTGGCTTGAAGATCAGCCCGACGCGTATGGCATCGGTACCGATCGCACCGGTCGCAATGTAGTCGTAGGTACCTGCGCCCATCGCATCATTGAGGCCCGCAACGAGGTCGCTGGCGGCCGCATCCCCGTTGTCGTTCTCGATTTCGACCAGACCCACGATGTCTGCATCGATCCCGACCAGGGCGTCAACGAGCTTGGCGCGCTGCCGTGCAAGCTCTTCGGCGTTGTCGGCGCCGCGGCATTCCAGGTTCATGAGCGGCCCGCAGATATCGTTGAAGCCGTCGTCGATGGTCGTGAAGTAATTGAGAACATTGAAGGCGGCCACCGTGGCGGTCCCGTCCACGGCATCCGGCGCCAGCGGTCGCAGATTGTCATTGGTGTAATTCGCACCCACGGTCGGCTGTACGCGGTACTGGCTGAATGCGAAGTTAAGTACACCGCTCACATTCTGCACGCGGTCCCCGCCCCGGAACAGGTTCGAGAGATCGAACACCGAACCGTTCGGATGAATGGCAGGATCCGGATTCGAGCTGTTGCGGCCGTCGTCAAGCGTGATGCGATCGAGCTGGTATTCGGCTTCCGCCTGGATCGCGTCGGGTCCCGGTTCGAACTCGGCTGTCGGCGTGAGGCGCCGCTCGGAACCCAGCACGATTTCGCCGAAGCGGTCGAAGTTGAAGTACTCCAGGATCACCAGCGGCTGCGGGAAGGTAACCCGCATGCCCTCGGATGCTTCGAAGTCGTCAACGCTCGCCACCGGCAAAGCAAGGTTTGCGGCTGTCGGCAGCGGATTGCCGCTGCTCTGGATGACGACGCCCGCAGTCGATGAAATCTGCGTCATGTTGAAGGACTCCGAGACTTCGCCCTCGACGCGAACCACGTCACCGATGCTTACGTCGACCGCCGGAGCCGAACTGCCGTCGAACACAAAGATGCCTTCCGAGGTCAGCGGGTTTGCGTCCGCGTCGGCGTCTTCTTCCTGCACGAAGAACCCGTTGAGGTCGCCGTTAGCGCCGACAGTATCCTGGAAATCACCGACGACAACGCCTTCAATGGCGACTACGGTGCCGACCAGCGGACTCGAGGCTCCATCGCCCTGAACCTCGTGGATACGGACCAGCGGCACCGGGGGAGGACCCTCAAAGCCGCCGCCGATGATGACGTTCTGGAATGCGACGGCTTCCGAGCCGCCATTGAACTGCGCGGTCAGCGTCAGCGTCAGGCTGGTCCCCGTGCCGGCAAGAGGCGTCTGGAATGTAGTCAGGTTGTTGGTAAGGACGGTGCCCTGCACCAGCATCGGGTCGTTCAGCGTGAACGTCGAGCCTCCCTCGAGCGTATAGGCATACGATCCAGCCTCGTCGACGGCACTCGAAAATGCCAGAGTCGCCGGGCCGCCATCGATCGAGTACGTCCAACTAAAGAAATCGCTCGCCTCGAAGTCGCCCATGGCGCCCATATCGATAGACAGTGCCAGGTCCGTACCGCCCGAGATGTCGAACACCCAGGTCGCGCTGACCGGGCCAGTATTGTCCCCGTTCTCCGTATCCGTCACGCCGAAAAAGACGTCTGTGTTGCCGTCCCTGATGATGCCGAGACTGTCCGGTGGAAAGATCACGAGGCTGTCGTCGAGCACCGAAAACGGGATTGTCGGACTTACGCCGCGCTGGTACTTCTGGAAACCGTCGCCGGCGGACGAGAATGCGCCGTTGAACGGATTCGTAAAACTCGTCAGTCGCTCGCTAGTGCTGTCCACCATGTCATAGGCGAAACGCCGTATCGCTATCGCATTGGCGACGACTTTGATGTTCTGGAACGCAACGGCTTCCGCGCCGCCGTTGAACTGTGCCGTAAGCGTCAGGGTCAGACTCGAGCCGGTGCCAATGATCGGCGTGGAAAACGTCATGAGATCGTTGTTCAGGAGCGTGCCCTGGACAAGCATCGGGTCGTTCAGCGTGAAAGTGGCACCGCCCTCGAGCGTGTAGTCCTGCGATGCGGCCTCATCGACAGTGCTCGAGAACGCAACTCTGGTGGGACCACCGTCAATACTGTATTCCCACACGAAGAAATCGGACGCTTCGAAATCGCCCATCGCGCCCATGTCGATGGTCAGAGCCAGCAAGTCTGCGCCCGAGATGTCGAACACCCAGGTAGCAGAGACCGGCCCACTGTTTTCGCCGTTCTCCGTATCGACGATTCCGAAGAAGACGTCGGTGTTGCCGTCTTTGATGATGCCGAGACTGTCCGGCGGGAATATCACAAGGCTGTCGTCGAGCACCGAAAACGGGATCGACGGCGAGACGAATCGCTGGTACTTCTGGAAGCCGTCGCCGGGGGATGAAAATGCGCCGTTGTACGGATTCGAGTAGCTGATGAGGTTCTGGCTCGAACTATTCACCATGTCAGACGCGACAACCTGAGCCTCGGAATTCGCCGATAACGCCACAAGAATCAGCGTTGCCGCCAGCGACAGAACTTTTTTCCTGGAGAAGTCCTCCCGGGGTTGACTGTTCAGTAATAGGGCAGGTCTAGGAGAGCGTGTCGGCGTAGACATGGGTAGTCACCATTGTTAATTGTCTTTGTGGGCACTCGTATCACAGCGCGCTTTTTCTTACTTGTTGCAGGGAACGTGTACGCATTGTCAAAGCGCGTGTCTGGATGGATGTAAATCGCAGGCGTTGCATGTTTCCGGTTCTTATCGCGAGCAAGAAACTGCGAGAATTGCCGAGAAATTATTATGTAAAAAAGCTGGGAAATATGATTGGCATCCTCGATTGAGAACGCATTATGCACCCGGAATCTTGCAATTTGAAAACAGTAGTAAAGAGGATTCGAGGTTACAGACGCAACGTCATGATTACGACGCCGGGATCATCGGGCGCGCGCCGCTGCTCGAAACCAAGATCCCTGGATAGCGCGAGCATGCCTTTGTTCTCGCGCAATGCGATGCCGACCATCTGGTCCAGGCGCCGGTCTCGCGCGACGTCAATGAGCCGCCGCAGCAACTCCGTCGCAATTCCCTTGTTATGCCAGTCGTCGGCGACGACGATCGCGAATTCGCAGCTCCGCCCGTCCGGGTTGGTAACGTAACGAGCTACGGCGATCTGCCGATCCCTGCCGTCGACGTGCACGAGCGCGATGAGTGCCATCTCGCGGTCGTAGTCGATCTGCGTGAACCGCGACACCATCTGCGTCGTGATATTTTTCAACGCATACATGAATCGCAGGTAGCGCGAACGTTCCGACAATCCGTCGACGAACTCGCGCTCCGTCTCGGCATCCTCGGGCCGGATCGGCCGGATCGTTATGTAGGTCCCGTCGACCAGCCGGTGCTCGACCACCAGCTTGCTCGGATACGGGTGGATCGCCATGTGCGCATACTCGCGCGCCGCCGGGCTTACGGGACGCACTACGATACGCGCATCGACCGCCATGGCCTGCTCGTCGTCGACGACCAGCGGGTTGATGTCGAGTTCCTCGAGCCATGGCAGCTCGCAAACCATGTCCGAGAGCCTGAGGATGATGTCTTCAACGGCACGCCGGCTCGCGGGTGGACGACCGCGGAACTCGTCGAGGAAACGCGAAGCGCGCGTTCCCGCGATCATGCTCCGGGCAAGAAAGCGGTTCAGCGGCGGCAGGCCGATAGCGCGGTCGCGGATGACCTCGACCATGATGCCGCCCAGGCCGACGCTGATCACCGGGCCGAACACATCGTCGTTGACTACGCCGAGCATCAGCTCGCGGCCGGCACGCGATTGCCACATGGGCTCGATCAGGACGCCTTTGATCCTCGCGTCGGGACGTCTCTCGTGCGCCGTTTCGACAAGCTCACGAAATACGGTCTGGACATTGCGCCCATTGTTGATTCCGAGTCGCACGCCATCGACTTCGGTCTTGTGTGTAATGTCCGGCGAGTGAATCTTCATCGCTACCGGAAAACCGACTTCCTCGGCAATGGCGAGCGCCTCGCTGGCTTCGTGCGCCGGAATACTCCGCACGACGGGAATGTCGAATGCGGCCAGCAGCGCCTTCGACTCGACCGGGTCGAGAACCCGTCGCTTCTCCGCCAGCGCATTCTCGATGATGAGTTGCGCACCGTCTCGATCCGGTTTGGCGCGTTTGCCGAGCGCCTCCGGCACCTGCAGCAGCATTTCCTGGTTTGCGCGATACGCGGCCGCCGCTGCGAACGCATAGACCGCCGCCTCGGGCGTGACGTAGGTTGGCACGCCGTGTTCCCTGAACAGGGCACGGCCCGCCCGAACGGATTCGTCACCCATCCAGCAGGTGAGTATCGGCTTGCTCGCATGCGCCTCCAGCTCGACGATGCGCTCCGCAATGGCGGTCGGATCCGTCATCGCCTGCGGCACGACGATCGCGAGTACGCTGTCCACGCCCTCATCGGACATGCAGGTCTCGATAGCGCTCACGAACTGTTCGGCGCTCGCGTCACCGAGCACGTCCACGGGATTGTCGTGGGACCACGCGGCGGCGAGCTGGTCGTCGAGTTTCCGGCTGGTGTCCTCCGACAGGTCCGCCAGCACCAGATCGCGGTCGATGAGAAAGTCGGCCGCCATAACGCCGGGCCCGCCGCCGTTGGTGACGACCGCGAGCCGCGGCCCGAGTGTGCGCACGCCCGTGTGCAGGGTCTCCGCGACCGCGAAGAAGTTCGAGTAGTTGTGCACGCGCACGACGCCGGCGCGGTTGAGCGCGGCATCGAACACGTCGTCGGAACCGACCAGCGCGCCGGTATGCGATACGGCTGCGCGGCTGCCCTCGGCGAAGCGACCCGCTTTCATGACGATAACGGGTTTGGCGCGCGAGGCTGCCCGCAGGGCACTCATGAAGCGCCGCGGCTCGTGGATGCCCTCGACGTAGAGCATGATGGCGTGGGTCATCGGATCGATCACCAGATAGTCGAGGATCTCGCCGAAATCGACGTCGGCCGCGATGCCGCTCGAGATGACACAGGAGAAACCGATATTGCGCGGGCTTGCCCAGTCCAGCATGGCGGTGCACATGGCACCGGACTGCGACACGAGCGCAATCTGCCCGGGTTTCGCCATGCGCTGGCTGAACGTGGCATTGAGTTTGATGTCGGGACGCATGACGCCGAGGCAGTTCGGGCCGATGAAGCGAATTCGATGCCGCCTTGCCGCATCGAGCACCGCCTGCTCGAGTGCGAGGCCCTCCTCGCCGGCCTCGCGAAAGCCGGCGGAGAGGATCACCGCCGCGGACACGCCGCTCGCGCCGCAGTCCTCCAGCACGTCGGGCACGGCCACCGCAGGCGTCACGATGACCGCAAGATCGACCGCTTCTTCGAGATCCCGTAACGACGGGTAGCACGTTATACCCTGCACTTCCTCGTGCTTCGGATTGACGGGATAGATCGGCCCGTCGAACCCAGCGTCCAGCAGGTTCCTGAGAACTACCGTCCCCAGCGAGCCCTCGCGTTCGCTCGCGCCGATCAATGCCACCGATCCTGCTTCGAAGATCGGTGCGATGTCCGGACCCTGTTCCTTTGCGTATTGCACGCGTCCCTTCCCGTGATACATTGCGGCAGCCCGCCGTTCACTCCAGCGACCGGTTGCCAGCCGAGGATTCCAAGTGACGACAGCGCTGCTCTTTCACCCGATATTTGACCGCCACGACGTGGCAGATGGCCATCCGGAATGCCCGCAACGATTGTCGAGTATCACGGATGCCCTTCACACGCAGGGTCTCTATGACCACCTTCTGCATGTCGAAGCACGCGCCGCGTCGCAGGACGAACTCGAGCGCGTGCATGCCGGATGGTATCTCGAGATGCTCGAGGCGCGTGCGCCGAGCGAAGGGTTCGAACACCTCGACCCGGATACCTGGCTGAGCCCGAATACGCTGCCCGCCGCCCGTCATGCGGCTGGCGCGGCCGTGCTCGCGACAGAGCTCGTGCTCGAGGGCCGCGTTTCCACGGCCTTCTGTTGCGTGCGGCCGCCCGGGCACCATGCGGGCCAGGCATCGGCCATGGGATTCTGTTACTACAACAACGTCGCTGTCGCCGCTGCCCACGCGCTGGCAAGCGGCGCCGTCGAGCGCATCGCGATACTGGACTTCGACGTGCACCACGGCAACGGTACCGAGGAGATATTTCTGTCGGATGACAGGGTGCTGTTGTGTTCCAGCTACCAGCACCCGTTCTATCCCTACACGGGCGCGCCCTCGGAACCAGGCCATATCGCCAACGTGCCGCTGCCGGCCGGCACCAGGGGGCCGGATTTTCGCGCCGCGATCGAATCGCAGTGGCTACCGGAGATCGATCGTTTCGCGCCACAGCTGATCTTTGTTTCCGCGGGATTCGACGCGCACGCAGGCGACCCGCTGGCGCAAATGTTGCTGGCCGTCGACGACTATACCTGGATCACGGAACGCATCCTCGACCTGGCGGACAAACACGCACGCGGACGCGTCGTGTCGAGCCTGGAAGGCGGTTATGCGCTGGATGCTCTCGCCGCGAGCGCCTGCGCGCACGTGAGGACGCTCGCCCGGTTGTGACGAGATAAACATAGGCAGTTGCGCGTATTGAGACTGTGTCTAATACGTGAGACAAAGCCGCGAAATTCATGACACGTGGAGAATCATCTTGAATTCATTGCTTTTCAGGCTTGCGGTCGCGACGCTGGCCCTGAGTCTTCTGCCGCCCCTGGTCGGGTGTTCGAAATCCGCCGACGAACCGGCCGCCGAAAATGCAGCCCTGGCCACGCCCGTGCCACCCGGCATGGTCCGCGGCACCGTGCTGGAGACTATGAATGCCGGTGGCTATACCTACGTGTTCATGGATACAGGGCAGGACCAGCGCTGGGTGGCATCGATGGAGACTCCGGTTCAGGTCGGAGACGTGGTGCAGACGGACCAGGGCATGGCCATGAGCGGCTTTACCAGCAAGACGCTGAACCGCACATTCAACGTGGTCTATTTCGTCGGCGGGCTGGAGAATCTTTCGGGAGGCTCGCCAGCCGCTCCGCAGGCCCCGGGCGAACTTCCGACCGGCCATCCGGACATCAGCGGCGGCGGCGCGGAGGCGACGACGGCTGCAGATATCGCCACGTACGAAGAGGGTAAGGACATTGCCTACGTTTACGCCAACAAGGACGCGCTCGCGGGCAACGAGATCACGCTGCGCGGCAAGGTAGTGAAGTACAACCCCGGGATCCTCGGCTGGAATTTCGTCCATATCCAGGACGGCTCGGGCGATGCAGCCACGGGCGACAACGACCTCATCGTGACGACACAGGCCGAGACCGCGGTCGGCGAGACCCTGGTGCTTAACGGCACCATCGTGCTCGACAAGGATTTCGGCGCGGGCTACAGCTATCCCGTGCTGCTGGAAGACGCCAGTCTGACGCGCGAGTAAAGCTCAGCCGTCGAGGCGCCGGCCGGGACGGTGCCCGGGATCATAGTGCACGCGGCATTCCCGGGCCTGCACCACGGCCGCGAACCGCGACGCGTTCGGGCAGAAATCATTGCCGGGCACCGTTTCTCCATTGAGCCAGCGCTCGCAGATCTCGGGACTCGGGCAGCGGCGGCAGCGCCTGCGCACGGCGTTCATGTCGATATCCAGCAGTTCATCGGCTTTGCGGGCCGTGGCTTCGTCGATGCCGAAGGTCAGCATCATGCGGAGGATGCGGCGCCTAACGGCTTTCGACTGCTGCCAGCGAAACGTGGCGGCCGCCACCAGCAGGAATACCGCCAGGTGGATTGCGATCGTGATGTGGGAGTTGACGAGATACATGGCCGTCTGCGCCGGATCAACAGGGTTATTTTTTACCGAAAATCGTCGCCGTCCCGCTATGAAACGGCTCTCAGAATGGCGCATTACCCGCCCGGCATTAATTGCCTATTAGTTGATTATTGCGTGAGTTATCACGTTTCTGTTAAACTTTTGCGATGGACATTCAGATCTCACCGGAACAGGCGCTGGCCCTCGCCTTTGCGGGTGCCTGGAACAGGCTGGAACGCCGCCTCGACCACAGCCTGGGCGCGATACGCGGCATCAGCCTCGCGGAGTACCGCCTGCTGAGGGCGCTCGGCGATGCGCCGGGTGCACAGGCGAGCCGCGTCGACCTGGCGCAGGCCGTGGGTCTCACACCATCGGGCGTCACCCGCGCACTGCGGCCCATGGAAAAACTCGGCATCGTCTCGACAGTGAGAAGCAAGCGGGATGCGCGCCTTGCGATCGCCGCCCTCACCCCGGCCGGCCGCGAGCTGCTGGACGATGCCTCCGTCGTCGTCGACGACACGATGAAAGCGTTGCTGAAACGTACTCCCCAGGTGGCCACGCATGCCGGCGCCATGACCGAGCTACTCGAGGAGATCGGGCGTTAGCGGGTTTGTGGACGCTTGCCTGCTCGGGCGAGAATGATTTCAGACGGAAACGTCGACTGGCTGACATATTCACGTTGCACTCGCGTGAATCCCGTCGCCTCCAGGTGCGGCACCGTCGAAACGCCGCGGCAGCCGCCAAGCAGTGCAGGATTGATCCTGTAAATCACCGGCCAGATCCCGTTATACCAGCGCTCACCTGCCGTCATATTTACCATCACGAGCCCGCCGCCAGGCCGAAGTACCCGCCTGAACTCACCGGGCACGCTGGAAAAGTCCCGCTCCGGAAGCAGGTCGAACATGGAGTTATTGACGAGCACGTCGAAGCTGTCATCCGCGAACTCGAGATCGTAGGCATCGTAAAGTGAGGCAGTCCGCCGGTAAGTATCGGGTATCTTGCCTTTGTCGAGCCGCGCTCCGGCCATCATCCTCGTGCGCTCCTAGCCACCCTTGCGTCTGATCAATTGCCGGCGCGTGTGTTTGTCAGGCCGGCCCTTGGTCTTCGGCATCAGCATGCGATCCTGCCGCAACGCCTTTATCAGCGCCTCGCGTTCGAGCTGCGTGCCCGGGTCTTCCTCGTAACATTGCTGCGCCTCCGCGGCAGGTCCTCTCCTCGCAGGAATCGCCGTGACGTCCATGATGTACGGCAAGCGGTTGCGGATGAGTTCCACACGATCGCCGCACTTCACCCGGGCACCAGGCGTCGCACGTTCGCCGTTGATTCGCACGTGCCCCCCGGAAACCGCCGCCGTCGCCAGGCTGCGCGACTTGTAGAACCGGCAGAAATACAGCCATCGGTCGATACGCAGCGCAGTCGGGGAATCCGTCATGGGTATGAGCCGGTCGGTGAATATGCATGCGATTATACGGGCCGCTGAATTGCCCTGCGCGGCAGGTGACGAACTACTGGCCGCCGTCCCCGGCTCGTGGCTCACGAGGCGCTTCCTTCACGAGATTCTCCGCCGTCGTGAGTACCTGCTTTCTGAGCGCGTTACGAACCAGGAAGCCGCCGATGAGCGGTGGCACGAAGAAGTCGGGCTCCATGACCGCGCCGAATACGACGTGTGAATTGCCGTTGCCGATGCTGTTGACAGACCAGCGCAGGAAGCCGCTCCGGAAATCGCTGCCTTCCGCAACGACGTCGGCGCGAACCTCGTTTGCGGAAACTGTTACGTCATGGAGCAGCGTCATCGTCTTGCAAAACAACACGACGCAGTCGCGAAACTCCGTTCGTACACGAACGACGCCATCCTGATGGCCGAGAACCTGCCTCTCCGTCACTGCCGGACTCAGCCTTGACGGATGCGTGAAGTCCGTGAGCACCGACTTGATCTGGTCAACCGTCGCCGGGACGTCGAAGGCCATGTGGATGCGATAAGCACGGCCCACTTTTTCGATACTCACATCCTCATCGTCGAGCGCCAGCGCCGGCAACGCAACGAGTATCGCCAGCGCCACGAGGATTTTCGCTGTCTGTACCACGTACCTCGCCTCGCACTCGTCACCGATCGTCGAATTGCTCACGCCGATCAAAAGTCTAGCAGCCAGCGGCGGGCGACCCCCCATATTATGTAAGCAATTGATTCCTAAACGAATCATCAGCACTTCATTAGGGCTTCCTCAGGTCCCCGCCGTTCCTCTCATGCAGGATTAAGACTCGTCGAGACGCTGGTCACGACGCGACTGAAACGGGAGAGAATCATGAACATCACGCGATCCATCAATAAGGCTTTGCAGCGGCTCGGCGCCCTGCTCGCCATGACCACCCTGGCCGCCTGCGGCGGCGGCAGCTCCGATGACGAGATGGAATGCTCAGCCCTGGTCGCCGTCCTTACGGCCGGGTTGGGCTGCCTGGGTACCGTTACCGTAACATCGCCGCCTCCGCCGCCGCCCCCGGTCAATCCGCCACCGCCGAGTTCTCCGCCGCCGCCCCCGTCACCGCCGAGCAGCAACATCGTGAGGATGAGTTTCCACGTCGAGTACGAGCCGAACAACATGCTCGATAACGCCAATCCGGTCAATTTCCGGAGCGCAGCACCGGACGAGCACATCGGCATCGACATTACGGGTGCGGTTAACCAGGACGACGATCCGGCCGATTTCTTTATCTTCACACCTCCGCGCAGCGGTCAATTCCTCGTGTACTTGTGCAGCGATACCTGCGCGGATTCGCTGCAGAGCGACCAGGTGTATCTGATGGTTTACGACCAGAGCCAGAGCACGATTGCCGGTACGCCCGTTGGTACCTTCGAAACGCAGCGCCTCTCCGTCGATCTCGTGGCTGGGCTCGCGTATTACGTCGAGGTGAACGGCTATAACACCGGTTCGACGGCAGAAGACTACAAGCTGGTCATCATCGACTGATCGGATTGGCCGTACCCGAATGTATTGTCTATTTCAGTGCCTCGGTCACGGCCCGGCTCGCATGAATACGCGTCGTGTCGAACAGGGGAACATCCGTATGTTTCTGCCCGACGAGCAGGCCGATCTCGGTGCAGCCTTCGACGACGGCCTCGGCACCCCTTGCGTGAAGGTCATCGATGATTCGCAGGAACTCCTGCCTCGACTCAGGCTTCAACTGCCCGAGACAGAGTTCTTCATAGATGCTGTGATTTACGAACGCCCTGTCGTCCTCGTTGGGAACCAGCACCGTAAGCCCGTTCGTCTCCAATCGGGCCTTGTAGAATTGCTGCTCCATCGTAAATCGGGTGCCGAGCAAACCGACCGTGCTTGCGCCCGATTCCTTTGCATGCAGAGCAGTGGCATCGGCGATATGCAGCAGGGGTATGGCGATTGCATCGGCGACCTGGTCGGCAACCTTGTGCATCGTGTTCGTGCAGATCAGCAACAGGTCGGCGCCGGCCGACTCGATTTGCCTGGCGTTCTCCGCAAGGAGGCGGGCCGCCGCGTCCCAGTCTTCCTGCGCCTGAAGTCGTTCGATCTCGTGGAAGTCTACGCTGACCATGGCGATGGGCGCGGAATGCAATCCACCCAGAATACGCTTCGTTTCTTCGTTGATGAGCCGGTAGTAAAGCTCGGTACTTTCCCAGCTCATGCCGCCCAGCAAACCGATCGTCTTCATTGCGGTCCTCGCGACCGAAAGTGGGTGTGGGACGCTTGATTCTACATAATCGATCAACCGGGACGGGCGAAATGGAACCAGAATCGCAGCCAGTTCGTGACAAGTATCAAGGCATCCGCACTATACAGGGACGAAGACTAATGCGATTCAAGACGAGGCGACCGCGGCAGGACGCTGGCGGCGATACCGGGACCTATCGGGTACAGCTGTACTCACGGCGTGCGGTGCTCATCAGGGAGTTCAGTCTCGATGCCCGCGAGAACGGGATCTGTGACATGGAGGCCGCAGAGGAGCACCTGCGCCAGACCCTGCCACCCACCGATTCTTCCTCACTGACCGTCGCGCTGATCGACGAAAGCCCGGATCGACATCACTTCGTACAATTCGACATCGAACCCACGTAAGCAATCGCCGGAATGCCTGAGAAATGCCTGGCAGCGCTCGTCCGCGCCAGCGGCAGGCTGGCTCAGGTATACTGCGCGATTCCGTAAAGGGGGTTCTGTCGTGAATCGAAAAGTCGCCAGCTTGCTGGCTCTCTCCAGTGTTGCGCTTGTATCAGCGTGCAACCCGTCAACAGACGCCGAAGTCGCTTCGGCCGCCAAAGCGCCCGAAATCTCGCGCTACAGCGCAGCCGAGTTTTTTGCAACGACGAGCTACGGCCTCCCCGGCCCGGCTGGCCACGCGTTTTCGGCCGATGGCCAATCGCTGTTGGTTTCGTCGGACAAGGACGGTGTCTTCAACGTGTATGCCCTGCCGGTTGACGGCGGCGACCTGGTAAAGCTGACTGACTCGGACGACAGTGCCATGTTTGCGGTCAGCTGGTTCCCGAATGATGGTCGCATGCTCTACACCTATGACCAGGGCGGCGATGAGCTCAATCACGTGCTCGTTCGTGAGGAAGACGGCAGCCACCGGGACCTGACTCCTGGCGACGAATTGAAAGCGTTTTTTGCGGGCTGGGCCGGCGACGGCCAGTCGTTTTTCCTGGCTACCACGGAAAGAAATCAGACCTCCTTCGACCTGTACCGCTACTCGAGCGATGACTACAGCCGGCAGATGGTATTCGAGAACCCGGGCTTTCAACTTGCCGCACTGTCACGGGACGGCCGCTGGCTCGCGCTCGACAAGCCGCGCACGAGCGCAGACTCCGATGTCTACGTTGTCGACCTCAGCGCCGACGTCGCAGAGCCCGTGTTGGTCACGGAACACGAAGGCAACATTTCCTACGGCGCGGTGACATTCACACCGAACAACCAGCGCCTCGTCTACTCGACAAACGAACACGGTGAGTTCAGCCAGCACTGGACGTACGACCTGGAGTCGGGCGACAAGAACCTGCTCGTCTCGGCCGACTGGGACGTCATGTACACGGGCTTTTCGCAGACGGGGCGCTACAGCGCCAGCGGCATCAACGCCGATGCGAGGACTGAAGTAATCCTGACCGACACGGAATCGGGCAAGGTCGTGAGCCTGCCGGAACTCCCGCCGGGGGATTTGAACAACCTGCGTTTCTCAGCCGACGATTCCCGCCTGGCGCTGATCGTCAACAGCGACATCTCGCCTTCGGACATCTATCTCATCGATCTCGAAGCACGAACGAGCGAGCGGTTGACCGATGCCATGAATCCCGATATCGATCGCGATCATCTCGTCGCGAGCGAGGTGGTGCGATACAAGAGCTTCGATGGACTCGAAATCCCCGCGATACTGTACAAGCCGCACGGCGCATCGGCGGACAATCCCGTGCCGGCGCTCGTGTGGGTTCACGGCGGGCCGGGCGGCCAGAGCCGGACCGGCTACAGCGCAACGCGTCAGCACCTGATCAATCACGGCTACGCGATCCTTGCCGCCAACAATCGCGGCTCCTCGGGTTACGGCAAGACGTTCTTCCACATGGACGACAAGCGTCACGGCGAAGAGGACCTGCAGGACATTGTCTACGGCCGCAAGTACCTCGAAACCCTCGACTGGATCGATGGCGACAAGATCGGCGTCCTCGGTGGTTCCTACGGCGGCTACATGGTGGCGGCCGCGCTGGCATTCGAACCGGAAGCGTTCGATGTCGGAATCAATATATTCGGCGTCACGAACTGGGTGCGTACCCTGAAGAGCATCCCGCCGTGGTGGGAGGCGTTCAAGGAAGCCCTCTACGACGAGATGGGCGACCCGGCAACGGACGAGGAGCGGCATCGCCGCATCTCGCCGCTGTTCCATGCCGATAACATCGTGAAGCCATTACTGGTTGTTCAGGGTGCCAACGATCCGCGTGTACTGCAGGTCGAAAGTGACGAACTCGTCGCGGCCGTGCAGGCTAATGAAGTGCCCGTAGACTACGTGATCTTTCCCGACGAGGGGCATGGATTCAGGAAGCGCGAGAATCGCATTACGGCATCGGAGGCCTACGTCAAATTCCTGGACACGCACCTGCGCAGGACCGAATAGCGACCGTTGGCGGTCGAGCTACATCGATAGCGAGCCTTCGCGAAAATCGGTCTTGTCGAGCCAGGCATTGACGAGCACCGGCTTGCCCTGGCGCGCATTGTCGCGGGCGGCCTGCAGGCCGGCATCGACCTGGTCCGCATGCTGCAGCAGGATGCCTTCCCCGCCAAGAGCGGCGGCAACATCGTGGTAATCGCTGCGCTCGAGCACCGTGCCGACATCGTCTTCGAGGATCTTGACCTGTTCGCGCGCGATTTGCGTCCAGCCCGCGTCGTTACCGACGACCGCGATCACGGGGATGCTGTGGCGCGCGAAAGTATCGAACTCGGCGAGCGAGTATCCGACCGATCCGTCACCGAACAGCATCCATATTTCCTCGCCGGGCCGGCACAGGCTCGCACCGATCGCGAAACCGGCGCCGCAGCCCAGGGTGCCGAACACGCCCGGATCGAGCCAGCTCAGTGGCTTGCGAGGTCTTACGATATAGGAGGCCGTACCGACGAAGTCGCCGCCGTCGGCAACGATGACGCTGTCATCGGACAGACCGGCGTCGATGCGCCGGCACAATGACACCGGGTTGACGTAGTCGGCCTCGCGCTGCGCTGTGGCGTCGATCTGCGCTTCGCGCTCGGCGTCGCGGGTCTGCAGCGCGATATGCCAGTCACTCCAGCGCCTGCTGGTGCCGGCCTCGACGGCGGCGGTGAGCCCACGCAGGAACAGGCCGGCATCGGCAAGCACACCGATATCGGGCTTGCGGTTTCGCTTGAGGTCGATCGCGCTGCGATTCGCCGATACCAGGCATGCGGAGCGCCTGACATGACGGCCGTAATCGAGCCGGAAGTCCGACGGAACGCCCGCCAGGATGACGACGTCGGCCTCCTTGAGGGCCTTGCGCCGCTGGTGCCTGCGATGCAGGGGATGTGCGGGCCCCATGAGTCCGCGCGCCATGCCGGAGAGATAAACGGGGATTCCGAGTGCCTCGATGGCGTCGGCAACGGCATCGGCCTGCGCGGCATCGACAAGCGCCTGGCTGCCGACCACGAGCAACGGCCGGTCGGCGCTCGCGAGCCTGCTCGCCGCCTGCTGAATAACTCCCTGTGCGGGCGACGGCGTCGCGATAGTGGCTACGTCGCCGCTATCGAAGCTACCCGGATCGGCGAAGAGTCGACGCGCGTGATGCTGCAAGTACATGCGCATGATCCGATCCGCAAGGGCATTGCCCTTCGGCGTCGCACTGTCGTACCACTCGCGGATTACCGCTTCGTCATACAGAAGGTCGACGGGGCATTCGATGAAGACGGGTCCCGGAATTCCGCTTCGCGCAAGCTCGAAGCCCTTCGAGATCGCCGGCGCGAGGTCGCGTACCCGCTTGACCGCCTTGCTCCACTTCACGTGCGGCTTGAACAGGGCGAGCTGGTCGATGTCCTGGAGCGCCCCGCGCCCCTGCAGCAGCGTTGCTGCCGCGCCACCCAGCACGATGACCGGCGACTGTGCAAGCTGGGCATTCTTCACCGCGGTAATGGTATTCGTTACTCCAGGCCCGGCCGTTACCGCCGCGACGCCGGGGATGCCGGTCAGTCGCGCCGTCGCATCCGCCGCGAACACGGCCGTGGCCTCGTGGCGCGTATCCACGACGCGAATACCCAGGTCCTTGGCCCCTTTCAGGATCGGGGAGATGTGACCACCGCACAATGTGAACAGGAACTGCACGCCGTGCGCCTGCAGCGCACGCCCGATGATCTCGCCGCCGTTCATGCGCCCAACCTTACATCAGGCCGAAGACGTGGAACACCGCGGTGCCGATCAGCGTCCCGAGGGCGTAACCGAGCACCCCGACGAGCACACCGGGCGTAACGAGATCGTGCCAGCCCTTTGCCGCCGCCAGCGCGGGCGCGGTCGTCGCACCGAGGACCGCTGCATTCGACGCGGTCACGAGCTCCGGCAGGGTCAGGCGAAACAGGCGGCCGACGCCGAGAAGGACGACGAGATGGACGCTCAGCAGAATTAAGACGAGGACGATCAGCAGAGGCGCGATCTGGATCATCGCGATGAGGTTGGCCCCCGCGGCGATCGCGGCGAAGAAGACGAACGCGAGTCCTACGCCCAGTTCGAATCCGCCGTGCAGGCGCGCCATGAGCCCCGGGAACGCCGTGGCCGCCGTCACCACCAGGATCGTGATCACGGCGTAACGCAGGCTGGGCATGCCCATCAGCGAGGTAATGAAATCGCCAATGGCGACAAAGCTGATGGCAGTAGCCATCGCCAGCGTCAGGCTCATCGCCGTGATGGGCTCGGCGCGTGCGCCAACCGCGGCTTCCTCACCATGCTCATGCCGGCTGAAGCGCCGCGCCAGCCAGTTCCAGCCCGGCAGCATCGCGATGACACCAAGAAAGACGGCGCTGAACAGATTGTCGGTGGCGGTCGCGGCCGAGAAGAACGAGGCATCCTTGCTGAGACCCGTGATCTCACCGAGCGCCGCGTAGTTGACGGAGCCGCCGATGTAGGTCGAGGTAAACAGCCCGGCGATCCCGGCTTCTCGCAGCGCCGGCTCGATGTCGGCGGCGGGTGCCAGGTCGCCGAGATCCAGCAGGCTCACTGCGACGACCACGCCGATCACGGTGCCTGCGCTCGCGATCAGGAATGCGCCGGTCATCCGGGTGGTTTCGAACAGCATGTGGCGCAGGTCCGCCTTGAACAGGAACAAGGGGATGAGCACCGGCACGAAGTAGGAGAACACGAAATCGAAGGCGGGTGCCGAATGCGGGATTATGCGCAGATTGGCAACGGCGATTGCGGTAAGGATCGCGATGACTGCGCCGGTCAGGTGCGATCCGATTCGTGTCTTCTCGGCGAGGAACGCAACGCCGGCAATGACGAACAGCACCGCCATCAGCGCAAGGTCGTTGTCGGGACTAATGAGCGTCATATCGTTGCCTCTCAGTACGACAGACCGCAGTGTAGAGTGGTTTACCCCGGCAACGAAATGTCCGGGACGTGACCCCGACAAATCGAAGTGCACAGGCGCGGCCTATCCCCCGCCCTTCCTGGCGAAATGGTTCAGCGCCGCTGCGCGCGCCCGTCAGAAAATGCGCTTACGGCGATTAAGGGTCTTCGTGCAGTACCAGACAATGAGGCCGAGGCCAACCGCGATCAGTATGAACGGCGCCAGCGGAATGGCGACTTCCCAGAGTTCCCAGAATCCGCCAATCACGAATGCCACGGCGACGATGATCCAGAAAGCATCCACCCTGGTGTGAAACAGGGCTCTCATGGCCTGCAGACCCAGCAGCAGGATACCAGTGCCGATGATCCCCCAGCCGAGGCCGACTTCCAGCAGCCAGGCAACGCCGACCCAGATGCAGAAGACGGCCCAGCCGACGACGTCCAGCAGGTGGGAGCGGTCCTGGTGCTCGATGAAATCGACCATCTTGTGGACGTCCGGTTTCCCGTCCGGCCCAAGCCACTGGTGCATTGCGTGCTTCATCATATCCGCCCTCCAATGCCCTCTTTATTCTATTGCGCGCACCCCCTTCCTTGTCAATCGGGGCTTATACCTAAACCTACTAACTGCCGATCAGTCGACGATGATATGCGGATCGAAGACTTCCCCTCCGTCAAAGTTCACGCCGTACTCGTAAGTGCCGGATTCGGCATCGATCGTGACTGAGACTGCGCCGCCGGACGAACCGCGCCTGGCCGCTCCCGGAAACGGCGCTTCACCGAAGAACTCGACGAAATACTCGCGGTCGGAACCGGTCAGCACCCACTGCACCTGGTCTCCATTGCAGACGTGGACGTCTTCCGCCGAGCCACCGCGATACTTCAGCGAAGGCATGCCGTCCGAGCCCTCCGAGACCTGGATCGTGTGATTGCCGCCACGGTCGCAGTTACCCTGGCCGATCGAATCTGCGCTGGTAAGCAACAAGGTGCCCGCAACCACGGCCGTAATCGCTATCGTGCTCAAGATTTTCATTCTTGTTCTCCTGTTTTATGTAAATACAACCATCAAGACCTAATTGTTGGCGACGATCTGCCTGAACCGTTCGTCGTCCCGCAATCCTTCAAGCGCCGGGTCTGCCCGCAACAGCTGGCGCTCGTAGTCGAGCTCCACGGCACGCTCCAGGGCCTCCAGCGCCTTGTCTACGTCGCCGAGCTGCACGTGGATGAGCGCGCTGTTGTAGTGTACGTACATGGCGCCCGGTCCCTTCCTGTTGGCCTTCGCGTCGAGTTCGCGTGCTTTTTCGACGTTGCCGATGCGCGAGTAATAAAGCGCGAGGTTCGATATGACCTCCGCCTCGTCGGCGTTTACCGCGAGCTGGCTTTCTCCCAGAGCGATCGCGCGCTTGTAGGCGACTTCGGCAACCTGCTTCTGCTCGCCGTGGAAAAAATAGGCGTCGCCAAGATTGCCCCACATCCTGTAGTCATTCGGCGCGAGATTTGCCGCATTGACGTAACGTTCGATCGCACGCTCGAAGTCGCCGAGATAGAAATACATCGTGCCGGTATTCGAGTAGGCGCTTCGGGTCGGCTTGATCGCGATCGATTGGTCCCACGCCTCGGCGGCCTTCCTGAAATCCCCGGACAGGTAGTGGGCTGCCCCGAGATTGTTCAGCGCCTGCGCATCGTCGTCGACGCGATCCACGAACATCTGGTAGAACTCGGCGGCTTCCGCAAATCGTCCCTGGAAGAACAGGAAATTGCCCATCTCGTTGAACCCGCGCCAGTAGCTGGCATCCGTCGCGATAGCAAGACGAAGGTTCGCCTCGGCCTCATCCGTCTGATCGAGTGCCTGTTGCGCCCGTGCAATGCCCACGTAGGATTCCGCGAGATCGGAATTGGCGTCGCGTGCTGCCTCGAATTCACGCAACGCGTCCTCGTTGCTGCCGGAGGCCAGGTACAACCAGCCCAGCACCAGCCGGACGTCGACCGAGTCCTCGCCGAGCTCCAGCGCCCGCTGGCAAGCCGCCTCCGCATCGCCAAAACGGCTGGCATCGGCAGACAGCTTGTACGCCGCGAGGTGCTTCCGGCACATTGCCGCGTGTGCGTTCGCGAAGCCGGGGTCGATGGCGAGCGCCTCTCGCAGCAAGCCCTCCGCCATCAACAGTGACGTCTCGTCGGGCGGCTTGCGCAGGAAATCGATGCCCCGAAGATAGGCATCGTAGGCCCCGACGTTGCTCGTGCCGAGATTCTTCAAGCGCCGTTTTGCAGCAACGGGCAATACCACGTGCAATGATCGTGCGACGTGACGAGCGATATCCTCCTGGATGGCAAAGATATCGGACAGTTCGCGGTCGTACTTGTCGGACCAGAGTTCCCGGCCGTTGCCGCCGTCGATCAGGCGCGCGGTAACACTTACGTTATCCTGGTAGCGCCGCACGCTGCCGAGCAGAACCGCTTCCGCGTCCAGCTGATCCGCGATGGACACGACATCTATAACGCTGTCCTTGAATTGCCGGCTCGTACTCATTGCGACGACGCGAAACTCGTTCAGCCTGACGATCAGGCTATGGATCTCTTCCGTAAGTCCTTCGCTGAAATACTCGGTCTCGGCTTCGCCGCTGGTGTTGTCAAAAGCCAGCACCGCTATCGATCGCCGCGGCGACTCCCAGAAATTCTGTGACAGGTAGTACAGCGAAAATCCGGTGCCCGCGGTGACGATCGCGACGACGGCCACGAACGGCAGGAATGCGAGCCGTGGCGCACGCTCGCCGGTCTCCTCGTGACGAACGATGCCTCGCGTCGTGAGTTCGTACGCCCACGCGAGGACGGTCACTATCGGAAAGCCGATGACGACCAGCACGATGAGCACGGTCATCGAGTTCTTGGGGATCGGCAGCCGGTCGAAGGTGACGTCGGCTACCTGCAGCAACATCCACGCCACGACGCCATACGCAACGAGTGCCCGAAACACGCTGCGATTGCGAAGTTCCTGTACCAGGTTGCGCATGCGGTCCTGCATTGCCGTGGCGCCCCCTGCCCGGCTCACCCTCATGTCTGGTCATCATGCACCAGATGCTGTTGTTTTTCAGTAGTCTTGGAGCGATTCCTCGATTTTCCTGTGCCACAATGGCGCCTTTCGCACCAGGATCAATTTGCCTTATGAGTCTTTCGAGTCGGGCGCGCGCGTACGGCGCCATCCTGCTTCTACTGGGCTTCCTGACTGCGCACTCCCAGCCCGCCGAATACGACGTGATCCTCAGGGGTGGCACCGTCTACGACGGCAGCGGCAGTGAACCCCTTGTAGCCGACATCGCCATCAGCGATGCCATCATCGCTGCGATCGGGGACCTCGGCGACGCGGGTGCGGAACTCGAGATCGACGCCACCGGCCTCGCCGTCGCGCCCGGCTTCATCAACATGCTGTCCTGGGCCACCGAGTCGCTGATCCAGGACGGGCGCTCGCAAAGCGATATCCGGCAGGGCGTGACCCTCGAGGTCATGGGGGAAGGCAACTCGATGGGGCCGCTGAATGCGGCAATGAAGCAGGAGCTGCTCGACCGCCAGTCGGACGTTCGCTACGACATCGAGTGGACGACGCTCGGCGAGTATCTCGAGTACCTCGTTGAACGGGGCGTCTCGACGAACGTGGCGTCCTTCGTCGGTGCGGCGACGCCGCGCAAGTACGTCATCGGCTACGAGGACCGCGCGCCGACGGCCGAGGAACTGGAAGCGATGCAGCAGATCGTCCGCGACGCGATGCGCGAAGGGGCCATGGGTGTCTCTTCTTCACTGATGTACCCGCCGGGCCTGTTCGCGAGCACCGGGGAACTCATCGCCCTGTCCGAGGCTGCTGCCGAGTTCGACGGCATGTACATCTCGCACATGCGCGACGAAGGTGCGCACATGCTCGAAGCGATCGAGGAACTCATCACGATCGCCCGCGAGGCCGACATCCGCGCCGAGATCTACCATATCAAGTCGTCCGGGCAGCAGAACTGGCCCCTGTTCGACGAGGCGGTAGAGATGATCGAGAACGCGCGAGCCGAAGGATTGGCCATCACGGCCGATGTGTACACCTACCCCGCCGGCTCGACGGGCCTGAACGTGACCGTGCCGCCGTGGGTGCAGGATGGCGGTTTCGAAGCGTCGCTCGAACGCATGCGGGATCCTGAGCTCCGGAAACGCATCATCGAGGCGATGAATACGCCGTCGGACGAGTGGGAGAACATGTTCCTGCTCGCGGGATCGCTCGACAATATCCTGCTCGTCAGCTTCAAGAACGAGGACCTGAAACCGCTCACCGGCAAGACGCTCGCCGAGGTCGTGGAGATGCGCGGCACGAGCCCGGAGAACACGATCATGGACCTGATCATCGAGGACGGCAGCCGGGTCGGAGCCGTCTACTTCACGCAGTCGGAAGACATCGTGCGCCGGGCGGTCGCGCTCCCCTGGGTGAGCTTCAACTCGGATGAAGCCTCGCTCGCCCCGGAGGGTGTCTTCCTGAAGCGCAACCCGCATCCGCGAGCGTATGGCAGTTTTGCACGGGTACTCGCAAAATACGTGCGCGAGGAGAAGGTGATCACGCTCCAGGAAGCCGTGCGCAAGCTGTCCGGTTTCCCCGCGGAGAACCTGAAACTCGATCGCCGCGGCAAACTGAAGCAAGGCTACTACGCCGACGTCGTAGTATTCGATCCGGATACGATCCAGGACCACGCCACGTTCGTCGAGCCGCACCAGTACGCGACCGGCATGCTGCACGTCTTCGTGAACGGCGAGCAGGTCCTGAAAGACGGGGAACACACGGGCGCGAAACCGGGTCGCGTGATTCGGGGCCCCGGGTGGCATGAACGAGGAGCAGCTGAATGAACGCCAGGGTGATCGAAACGGATGCCGTTATCGTCGGCGCAGGACCTTGCGGCCTGTTCCAGGTGTTCGAACTCGGCCTGCAGGGCATCAAGGCGCACGTCGTCGACAGCATGCGCGTGGTCGGTGGACAGTGTGCCGAGCTCTATCCCGATAAGCCGATCTACGATATCCCGGGCATCCCGGTCCTCATGGCGCAGGAGCTCGTCGACAACCTGATGGAGCAGATCGCTCCTTTCGAGGCCGAGTTCCATCTCGGCCAGGAAGTGACGGTCGTCAAGCCCGTGGACGACGAGTTCGAAGTGGAGACCAGCGCGGGCACTAAATTTCTGACGAAGACGGTTTTCCTTGCGGGCGGCGTCGGCTCGTTCCAGCCGCGGCGCATGCGGCTCGAAGGCATCGAGGCACACGAAGACACGTCGCTTTTCTACAAGGTTCGCGATCCCAAGGTGTTCGAGGGGAAGGCAATCGCCATCCTCGGCGGCGGTGATTCTGCGCTCGACTGGGTGCTCGAACTGCAGCCCATCGTATCGTCGCTGACGCTCGTCCACCGTCGCGTCGAGTACCGCGGCGCGCCTGCGTCCGTCGACAAGATGAAAGCCCTGGTAGAGGCAGGGAAGATGCGCGAGATTATTGGCAAGGTCACCAACTACCGTGAAGATGACGAAGGCATCTCGGGCATAACGGTGACAACTCTTGAGGGAAAGGAGGAAGACGTCGACTGCGAGGCCCTGCTCGTGTTCTGGGGCCTCGCGCCGAAGCTCGGCCCGATCGCCGAGTGGGGGCTCGACCTGAATCGCAAGACTGTCAACGTCGACACCCAGAAATTCGAGACCAACATCCCCGGCATCTACGCCATCGGCGACATCAACTACTACCCGGGCAAGAAGAAGCTGATCCTGTCAGGCTTCCACGAGGCCGCCCTCGCCGCCTT
>JAACFE010000039.1 GCA_009937525.1 Gammaproteobacteria bacterium | reverse complement strand
GTTCAATCACGAGGGCAACCTGATCATGCGGGCCGGCAACATCAAGTTCATACTCGAGGTCAAGGTCATACCATTCACGCCATGACGTAGTGGCGCCGGGCTGTTGCCCGGCGCCCTGTTCTCCGCCCCCGGGGGATCAGCCGCCGCTGCCGAGCCGCCAGATCTCGGTCTGGTCGACGGATCGCTCGCGATGCATCATGATCCATTGTGCGTGCTCGCCCAGTGCAGACCGGCCGAGCGCGAGCAGTACCTGGCGCTTCTCTTTTGGCCCGGTTGCGCGGTCGAGCCTGTAGCGCGCATTCGCATAGATTCGCGCCATGAATTCGAACTGCTTGATCAGTTCCCGTTCCGCGGTGCTGTAAGCATAGGCATGGCGAATGCCGAATATGAGCAACGTCGCACCCATGATCGTAACGAGGAGAGCCGTCATGTCCTCGCCAATGCTCTCACCGAACAACACCGCCACCGATACGACAAGCGCTGACACGCCGAGGCTGAGCCGTCCCAGCCACTCGGTAAAACGATTGTGTTGTGTTCTCTGCTCGAGCTGGGACAGAAAATAGTCCAACTGCCCCCCTTTGCCCCGGGCGCCTATCCACTCTCTCTCCGCGAATTCGAGCCCTTCGTCGGATTGCTTCGGGTTTGCGCCACTCCTGAGACCCGCGACCCGCATGACATTCCGGATCCATCCGAGTTCGGCATCCTGCGACTGCAGGTAGTTGTCGTGACTGAAGCGAGCCACGCTGTCGCTGACGACGCCCGCCGCTGCCCAGTAGAACTGTATGCGCAGTCCTTCCGCCAGGCTCCGGTAATCGAGGTACTTTCTCTGCCAGGCACGTTTCTTGGCCATGTATTGAACCGCGGCGGCAATGGCGAACAGAAAGAGAAACACGGTCATCAGGTACGTCTCCGCCCAGAGGTCGGAGTACAGGATGAACAGGAAGCCCATCAGGAATGCGAGGATGTGCGCGACGCGAAGTACCAGCAGCGTTCGCCGCTGGTACCGAATTGCGAGCCAGTCGGCCGCCCGGAACAGGCGATCGATCGTCTCTGCGCCGTGAGGCAGGATATCCCCGGCAGTTTCGTCGAGAAGAGACCATCCCTCGGTTTCGATCCGATCGGAAAACCGCTGCGAGTCACGGCTGAACTCACCGCTGCGTCGACAGATCCGGCGGTGCTGTTCCGGTAAGGATGCGCTGCGCGGTTCGTCTATGTTCTTCGTGAACCAGCAGACTTCCAGTGGCTTGAGCCCCGCTGCGGGTTCGCCGCCATCACGGTCGCGCGAACAGACGATGTGGTAGACAAGATCACTTTCATCATCGACCAGGATCTGTTGTGCGGTAGCCGACGGTGGAACATACCCGGCCATGACGCTGTCGTGATGAAACCGGACGACCTGGGCCGTGCCGCCCAGGGCAGTCCCGGGCTTGCCGTCCCAGATGGCAAGCAATATGTGGCAATGTGCAGTAAGGAAAACGCCGAGCCGCGCGTAGGCACGATCCCGGTTATCGACATCTCCGGGCAACTCCAGGATCTCATGCGCCTGCGAGCACAGACTGTCGAACTCCGCCTGCGATGCGGCCGTTTCAAAGTCCTTCCGGTACTCGCTTCGCTCCATCGGGAACGGCGATATCACCTCCAGCCCCTTCTCCAGCGCGACCCTCGCCGCGATCCGGTCTGCACCCTCAGCGAGCGGGGACATCACCTGGAGCCGTCGTTCCGGAAAACTTCTCAGCAACTCGTCGAAGAATTCCTCCACCCGTTGCCTGATCCCCTCTTCCTCGGCTCGGACAAGATCGCGATGTCCCGTCACGGCAACGACCAGAGGCAAGGCATGCTTGCGCGAGTGCACGAACGTTTCGCTGCTTGTTGTCGACATGATGGCCCCGATCGACGCTGCGCCGCCATTATTCTTTTGCCGGCGTCCCGGTGAACGTTACCAGCTTTCCAGCCCATTCTCAGACCACGAGGGGGGATATTCCTGTCTGCGATGGTCGCGATCACTCGGTACACCACCCTGACTCGGGGCCGGCATAGGACCGGAATGGGCGATACGTTTTCCGGAGACGCACCTAAATAACTGTTTTCGAGTACTTTCGGCAGGTATGTTGCGCCACTTGAACGGCAGCCTCGACGGCTGACCACACGTACTCCACCCGACGCATGACAAAGTGCTAGACTGATCGCTCAGGGCCAAGGCCGTACCCGAAAACGACAAGAGGCGGCGAGCCCGGCATCGATCGGTTTCATTCCCGTACCGAGCCGGAATCGGCTTCCGGCCTGATGCCCCACTCCGTCAACACCATTGCGGACGTGACAATGACCAGACTGGAACTCGATCACGAGCAACAAGCAGTTCGATCGGACCGGCGCCTCGTCGCCGGCCGCTATCGCCTGCATGAGCAGATCGGGCGCGGCCGGCTGGGCGATATCTACGAAGCGGAAGACGAAGGGTATCGCGAGCTCGGCGTCGGCAGCCGCGTCGCGATCCAGTTGTTGCCGGACCGGATCGCCCTCGATCAGGGACTCTTCAGCAAACTCAAGCTGGGCTACACCGTGCTCCGGGCCGGCTCGCACCCGAACCTGGTCAGTTATTTCGACTGCGACCACGACGGCAAATTCGGGTACCTCGTCATGGAGCGTCTCGACGGCGCCTCATTGCGGCTCGTACTCGACGACGCGAGCACACTGCCACTGGATGAGGCACTCCCTGTCATCCGGGCCATTGGCGACGCGCTGCAATTCCTTCACGCGAAGTCGATAGTGCACGGACGGCTGACGGCCGCGAACGTCTTCATCACCGAAGACCTCGACGTGCGCCTGCTCGACATCGTACCGCTGGACTCTGCGTCCACACTCCTGCGTGGCGTCGCATCCCGGGATCCGTTCACCCGTTCGGAAACCAGTGACGATATCTACGCATTCGCCTGCCTGAGCTACGAGATTCTTGCGGGCAAGCATCCGTTCAACTTCCACCCGCCGGCCGAGGCCAGTCTTGCCGGACTCAAGCCGGCGCGTATCCGCTCGCTGCCCGAAAAACAGTGGAGTGCAATCAGCCGCGCACTGTCTTTCGACCGCGACGAGCGGCCCGCGACGGTGAGGGACTTTCTCGCGGAGCTGGGCGTGACAGGCACCGAGCGCCTCCGGCCTTCCGGAAGTGGTTCAGAGGATCGCGGCGATACGCCGAAGCCGGCACGACAGGATCTGCCAACAGGCAGCCGACCAGCGGCCACGCCCGCGAAGAGCGGCACGGCTCCCGCACAGACCGCCTCCACAGCCGTGCCCGGACCGGCGCCGCGTGACGAAAAGCGACGGAAGATGGCGCGTGCACGACGCAATCGGGCCAGCCGCATACGATCATTCTTCCTTGCCATCGTCCTGGCCGGACTGGTCGCCTGGTATGTCTATGGCAGTCCGGGCGACGACATCGCCAGGTTCCCCGCCCTGGTCGATGCGTACCTCGATCCCGCACCGGCCGAAGTAGTTACCGTCCCGACGGTCGTTGCGGTGGCGGCGGATCGCAACGTTGCCGTCGAGCCGGACGCACCGGGCGGGCAGCCGGCAAACGAGCCGTCCCCGCAGCCGGACGCACAGCCACTCCCGGAACCACTCCCGGAACCACTGCCGGATACGGCGACAACGGAACCCGCGGTAGCGGCGGCATCCGTGGAAGAAGCGGAGTCGCCGGGCGACACATTGATACAGTCTTTCGTGACCGTGTATGAACGGGACGGGGCGGCAAGAATCGCCTTTCGCCGCCCGTTGGGCACGACCGGCACGCTCTATTGGTGGACCGGCGATCATACCGCCATTGCCGAGAGAGACTACATTGCTTTGGAGCAGCCCGTGGTCGCCTTCGCCTCGGGCGAAGAAGCAGAGACGCTGCACGTCCCGCTCGTCAACGACAGCCTGCCGGAGCCCCGGGAGACTTTTTATGTCTTCCTGGGCCAGCGCGACGTCGAATCGGGGCACCTCGAACCTGTTGCCCGCGTTCGCGTCGACGTCAACGACGACGACTGACCATCCCGACCCCGGGACGCAGCGTGTGACCGTGAAACTGGACCGGCGCTCGTTGGCCTATTACGACGTCGAGCGCGGCGACTGGGCCGTCACGCCAGGTGATTTCGGGATACTCGTCGGCCGATCCAGCGAGGCCATCGAGTTGCGCCGGATACTGACGTTTACAAAGTGACGCCCGCTCTGTTGTAGACTGGAGTCCGGCCACCAGGACCCGGACGATGAATCTGTTCACCAAACTGCATGGACGCCGCGTGCCGCCGGGCCTCGAATGGCAGATTCTCAGGAGATTGCCGCAAATCACGCTCGTGGGGTCGCTGATACCGGTCGCGCTGGCGGTTCTCGTGCGCGTGCTGCCTCCGGAGCCGGGCGTCGACATCGCCAAGCACATCAAAACCGTGGACATATTCGCGATCGCGAGCGCGATTACCTTCTTCACGGCCGTGCTCACCGTCGCCATCGGCTGCGTTGTCGTCTACATCATGAAAGGACCGGCCTACGTCGCCGACGCGTACCCCCTGCAGCACTCCGACTATCCCGCAACCACACCGGCAGCGAGCAAGGAGCCGGACAGGCGCTGACCCTGTGCCGCCGGGTTGAAATCCGCCGCGGACGGACTATTTTTAACTATGAAGGCGCCCGTTTGCGCCATGCAGTCGAGGCGCTGTCACCCTGTGTTAAGTCCGCATCCAGGAGGTAACGATGGGAATGCTAGACAGGTGGCTAGGGGGCAGGAATGACTATCCTCCCCTGCCCGCTGACGACCAGGCCCGGGCCAGTCTTGACGAGGTGAAGACCTCGCTCGAACAGCTGGCGGGCAAAGTTCGCGATCATCTCGAAATCGTACCCGGCGAACACGAAGCCTTTGTCTATCTCGGCAAGCCACCGAAACATTTCGGTATCGCGTGGCTGCACGACGGCAAGGTCGATGGCCTGAACGAGCTCGTTGACCAGCACAAGTTGTCACAGTCGCAAGTTGAAACGCTGATCAGCGCGCTGGGCAATGCTTACGTGCACGCCAGCGACGCACCACGCTATTCGACCGAGGTCGGAGGCAGGCGGGTAACGGTGATTCCGTCCCGCGGACTCGGAAAGGAAGTCCACCAGATCATCGAAGGCGCGATCCACTGACATCGTGATCGCTCTGGCTGGCCGTCGGCGCAAAGTCCGTCGGCCGGCAGATTCGTGCAATACCCGGCACATTCGGCTCGCCGGGGAAGTTGCGGTGTGTCCTGCCATTTGCCGCCGCAACGCCAATCACCTGAAATGATGAGATTTTTTTCGTCTTACGTCGCTTAGGCCGCGGGCCGCGCAGGTCATGGCGCCGGAGGCCGCAGATCCTGCAATCCTCGCCCACGCATGTCGACGGCCGTGCACTGCCGGGCCGGAATGCTTGCATGTGTAACCGACCCGGCGAACGCGTTAGAATCCTGCGCCCTTGACGCTCAATCGAATCGGACCCGTACTCGGAGACCCCAATGCGGATACTAATAATTACCACGCTCCTCGGCCTTGCCGCCTCGACGACCGGCGCCGAAACACGCCTCCTCAGGTTCCCGGACCTGCACGGCGATACGGTCGTGTTCACCTACGCCGGCGATCTGTGGCTCGCCGACACGGACGGCGACAATGTTCGCAGGCTGACGTCGCATCCTGGCGAGGAACTGTTTGCACGCTTTTCGCCGGACGGCCGGCACGTCGCGTTCACTGGCCAATACGACGGTGGTGAACAGGTCTACGTGGTCCCCGTCACCGGGGGTGAACCGAAGCGGCTGACCTGGTACCCGGCCGAGGGGCCGCTGCCCGCAAGGTGGGGTTATGACCACCAGGTCTACGGATGGACGCCGGACGGCGAGTCCGTGCTGTTCCGGTCGCTCCGCGAGGGATTCAGCCTGACCGACTCACGCCTCTACACGGTGAGCCTGGCGGGTGGACTGCCCGAAGCGTTGCCGATGCGTGTCTCGGGTACCGGTGCGCTGTCCCCGGACGGTGATCGGATCCTTTTCTCTCCCCTGTTCCGTGACTTCCGCACCTGGAAGCGTTACGAGGGCGGCTGGGCACAGGACCTGTTCATCTTCGAACTCGACGGTTCGGGCTCCCGCAACATAACGAACCATGTGCGCACCGATCGCGATCCGATGTGGATGGACGACGGCATCTTTTTCGTCTCCGACCGCGACGACTACCTGAATATCTACGGCTACGATACGAGTAATGGCGAGACGCGCCAGCTGACCCGGTACGCGGGACGCGACGTGCGCTGGGCAAGTGATGATGGCTCGCATCGCATCGTCTACCAGCTGGACGGCGCGCTCCATGTTCTCGACGTCCGGAACGGCAACGATCGTGAACTCTCGATCACCGTGCCGGCGGACACGGGCTTCCGGCTGGGCGAACTCGTCAAGGTCGCTCCGCACCTCGAGGGATTCGATGTCAGCCCGAACGGCGAGCGGGTGCTCGTTGCTGCCCGTGGGGAAGTGTTTTCGGTTCCCGTCGAACACGGCGTGTCCCGCAACCTGACCAGCAGCCCCGGGGCACACGAACGCGAGGTTGCCTGGTCGCCCAAGGGGGATCGGGTCGCCTGGATTTCCGATGCGAGTGGCGAAGAGGAAATTTACGTTGCCGATCACCTCGGGCAGGCCTCGGCGGCGCGGGTTACCAGCGACTCCTCTGCAAGGCTTTACAACCCGGTGTTTTCGCCGGACGGTAGCAGGGTCGCGTTCGGCGATTCGGAAGCGAGGATCTTCGTCGTCGACAGCGACGGCCGCAACAAGCGGCAGGTCGCAGACGATGCCGGGTTCCCGCAGCACGATTATTCATGGTCCCCGGATTCGCGCTGGCTCGCCTACTCGGCGGAGGACCCGAACGGCTACCGTTCAATCCATATCTGGGACAGCGAGTCGGGCAAGTCGCGACGCGTCACGGACGAGATGTTCAGCGAATACAACCCTGTCTTCGCCCCAGGGGGCGGCCAGCTCTTTTTCCTGTCGGACCGCATGTTCGCACCGCAGATGGACCTGCTGGAGTGGAACTATGCGAACAACCGGCAGACCGGCGTGTATGCAATGCTGCTGACGTCGTCAGCCGAGAATCCGTTTGCGCCCCGGAACCTCGAGGGCATGCCCGATAAAGACGAGGGCAATGATAACGGCGACAAACAGCATGCCGGGCAGGTCGAGGTCGACATCGATTTCGACGGCCTTGCCTCCCGCGTGGCTCGGGCACCGATCGACTTCGATAATCTCGGCAACCTGTCCGCGACCGAAGAGCACCTGCTCTTCATCGGCGCCCCGGCATTCTTCTACGGCCGCGACGTCGACCCCGGAGCACAACTACGGGCCTACTCCTTCGAGGATCGCGAGGTCTTTCCCGTCGCGGACAAGGTCGACGGATACGCGCTCGCGCCATCGTCGAAACAGGTGATCGTGAACCAGGAAGGCGCACTCAGCCGTTTCGACATCAACAAAGGTGAGCAGGAGGCAAAGAAGGCCGACCTCGACAGCCTCACGGCGCGGCGCGTCCGCACGCAGGAATACGAGCAGATCTTTGACGAGGTCTGGCGGCGCTTCCGCGATCATTTCTACGTAAAGAACATGCATGGCTATGACTGGGCGGCGCTGCGCGATCGTTACCGGCCGCTGCTCGAGCACGTTGCACACCGTGCGGACCTGAACTACCTGCTCGGCGAGATGGTCGCGGAACTGAATGTCGGCCACGCCTATATCGCGGGCGGTGACATTGCCGGCACGGAGCGGTCGAGCGACGCGCTGCTCGGGGCAACCTTCGAACTGGATCAGTCGTCCGGCCTGTATCGCATCGCGACGATCTACGCCGGGCAGAACGAGGAGGACAAGTATCGATCACCGTTGACCGAGCCCGGCATCGGCGCCAGCAGCGGCGACTTCGTCCTCGCAATCAACGGGCGGGCACTCACTGCGGACATCAACCCCTATTCGCTACTCAAGGGTAATGGCGGACAGCTGCTGGAGATTACCCTTGCCGATAATGCCCGCGGCAAGGATCGCCGGACGGTACTGGTCAATCCGATCGCCAGCGAGAACGCACTGCTCTACCTGCGCTGGGTGGAAGAGAACCGCGCTCGCGTCGCGCGCGAGACGGACGGGAACATCGGCTACCTGCACATACCCGACATGGGCGCGGCTGGCATCTACGAGTTCACCAAGTGGTTCTATGGACAGGTTCGCAAGCAGGGCATGATCATAGACGTGCGCGGCAACGGTGGCGGCAACGTCTCGCAGATGATCATCAATCGCCTGGCCCGTGACCTCGTTTTCATGGGCTACGACCGTGGTATCGATAATGTGGATACCTATCCCAACATCGTCTTTACCGGGCCGCTCGTCGCGGTACTGGACGAAGATTCAGCGTCGGACGGCGACATCTTCCCCGGGGCATTCCAGGCCATGGAACTCGGCCCGCTGATCGGCAAGCGGAGCTGGGGCGGCGTGATCGGGATCACCAACCTGGGGCCGCTGATGGACGGCGGTTCGGTGTTCGTGCCGCAGTTTGCGACGGCGTCGGCGGACGGTCAGTGGACGATCGAAGGCGTGGGCGTATCACCGGATATCGAGGTCGACAATCCGCCGGAAGCGGTGCTGCGAGGTGAGGACCCGCAGCTGGAACGCGCAATCCGGGAGGTGGTCGAGCGGCTTCGCACGCAACCGGGTACGCTGCCGCCGCGACCTGCGGATCCTGTAAAGACGCCCGCCCGCGGAATGCCCTGATGCTCTGGCGACACCCGCCGGACGCCGAGCATGTGCGGCAAACGATGCAGGGCACGCTGCTCGAGCACCTCGGGCTTGCGCTTGAAGGCTTCGGCGATGACTGGATAGCCGTCAGGATGCCGGTGGATCACCGTACGATCCAGCCCTACGGCATCCTGCACGGCGGCGCCTCGCTCGCTCTCGCCGAATCGCTCGGCAGCCTCGCGTCGGTCCTGTGCATCGAAGACCCTTCGACGCATACACCGGTCGGCATCGAAATCAATGCCAATCACCTGCGGCCGGTAGCGGACGGCCGGTATGTGATCGGCACACTGTCGCCGATACGGATCGGGCGACGCATGCATGTCTGGAACATAGAGATACGGGATCCGGACGAGAAGCTGGTGTGTATCAGCCGCCTGACGATCATGATCGTCGAGCGTGACTCACTATGAAATCGGTCAGATTGCGGCCGAGAATCTCATCCTGCGAGTTTACCGGGGACCGGGGAAGGCGGCCTGAATCGACGTACTAGTGGTAAAGGACCTCGGGTGACACACACCGGCTGATGCGGAATCGCGGGTCCAGCAGGTCCTCGCCGAAGCTGCTGACGTCGGTACCTTTGAGCATCAGTGCCCGGTAGGTACCCGCGCCTCGAATGTCGCCGGTCAAACGAAAGCCCACGATCTTGCCGTCGTCGAGAAAAATCTTGCGTAGCGTGGCACCGTTACGCCGGCGCAGCGTCTCTGCCCCCGTCGATTCGCCGACGGCCATGATCGGCAGCCCGAGGTGCTTCATGCTGTTCATCCTCTCGGCGCCCTGGTAATCGGCCGAGAAGCCGAGGATATCGCGCCCGACCACGGTACCCTGGGCGGTGGCGTTCGGCCAGATCGCGTGCACGTAGCGGTCCCCGCTCATGCGGTCGAAGGTTTCGGCAACGTCGCCTGCGGCCCATATGTTCGGCAGGTTGGTGCGCATGCGATTGTCCACCCGGATGCCCCAACCGACATCAAGACCCGATCCCTCGAGGAACGATACGTTGGGCTTGATGCCCGTTGCCGCAATATAGGCATCCGCGACAAGAGTATCGCCAGTAACCAGCTTCACGCCCTCGACTCGCCTGCGTCCCGAGAACTGCGACGCTTCGGTGTGCTCTTGCACCACGATACCGCGAGCCTCGAGGTCGCGGCGAACCAGTTCGGCAGTTTCCTCATCGAGCAGGTTCGGCATCAGCCATTCCTTCTCGATAATCGTTACGTCGAGACCCAGTGACTTCAGCAACACCGCAACTTCGACACCGATAAAACCTGCGCCCACGATCAGTGCTTTCCTGACCTCGCCCCTTTTCGCGTGATCGACCAGCTCGCGAGCTGCTGCAAGCGACTTGAAGTTATAAACGCCGGGCAGATCATAGCCTTCAAGCGGTGCGTGCAGCCGACCGCCGGTTGCAATGATCAGCTGGTCGTAGTCGAGATAGCCGCCGCTCTCCAGTAATACCTGCCGCTGCTCGGGATAGACAGCCTCGACTGCAGCACCGGCACGAAAGTCCACACGGAGCCGGTCGCACACGTCCTGGCCCTGCCAGTAGAGCGCCGCCTCGCGGCCGGTGAGAAAATGATCCGCCATCGCCGGCGGTGAATACGGCGGAAACGGTTCCGCAGACACCATCGTGATCGACGGATCCAGCGACCTCGAAGGTGCCAGGTCGCGCAGGGTCCGGGCTGCCGTCAGGCCGGCCGGGCCGGCGCCGAGAATCAGGACACGCATTCTCTTACCAGCTCCTCTATTGGCAGCATCGCATCGAGCAGTCCCTCGACTTTCCGATCAAAGGGCGTCGGCGGCCGATCGAAAAGCGGACTTATCGACGGCTCGATACTCGGCAGCAGCGGATCGACCGGCAGCCAGTGGCGGCTCGTGAACGGGAAATCGCCCTCCGCCCGGAGCCTCGCAAGCGTCCGGTCGAAATCGCGTTTGTTCCTCGCCCGGTTCACGACGAGATGAACCGACTCGATACCGAGTTCGCGAGCAAGTCTCGCCGCGCGCAAGGCGACCTGCAGACCATTGAATGTCGGGTCGCTGACGACAAGCGCGTGCCGGAAACCTTTTGCGAGCGCTCGCCCGAAGTGCTCGAAACCCGCCTGGGTGTCCATCAGGATCGCCTCGTCATGCCGCAGGCTCATCGCGTTCGCCACGGATGCGAGCAGCGCATTCTCCGGGCACAGGCACCCTGCCGCCGGCTGCACCGTGTTACCCATTACCAGCAGCCGCACGCCGTCCGGCCCGCGAATGCCGAATCGATCGACCACGTCGTCGACGTCCGGGTTCAGCCGGAAAAACAGGCCCCAGCCATCTCCGGGGCGGACGCCCGTCTTCTCCTCCACGTAGTCCGAGTTTTCACTCAGCGGTGTCAGGGCGCGAGCTTGCTCAAGCTCGATGCCCAGCGCGTAAGGCAGGTTCATCTGCGGGTCGGCATCCAGCGCGAGCACCCGGTAGCCGCGTCGCGACATCCGGCGCGCAAGCATGGCGGTCAGCGTGGTCTTGCCGACCCCGCCCTTGCCCGTGACGACAACGCGAAACTCGTTGCCGCGTGCGTTGTGTGGCAGGCCACGGCCGTGGTGTTCATCGCCGTGCGTATGCTCATGAACGTGGTCGGCCCGCGTGTCACACATCGCATCGTCCTCAGGCAACCTTGTCGGCCGGCGCTGCGTCGGTCGCCACGAACGGCAGCCCCAGTGCCTCACGTTTCGCCTCGATATGACCGCAGATGAGCTTCGCGGCCTCTTCCGGATCGGGTTCGACGGCGAACCGTGCCCCGACCACCTCTTCGAGATCCGCGGCCAGCAGCTTCACGACGTTCTGGCTGCCGAAGATCGGCGGCTGCACGCCGAGCACCGTGAAGATGCCACTGGCAACGACGTAGGCACCGATCGACACCGCTTTCTCCGAGTACCACTCGGGCGCCGCGCCGGCCAGGGGCAGTTGCGAAATGTCCACGCCGAGATAATTGGCGAGCGCTGCAGCCAGCGTAAGGATGCGTGTGTTGTCCACGCAGGACCCCATGTGCAGCACCGGCGGAATACCGAGCGCCTTGCAGACCTCCGACAGTCCGGGGCCGGCCATGTCGGCCGACTCCGGCAGCATCTGCCCGGCCTTGCCGTTGGCGACCGCGGCACAACCCGTGACCAGCACGAGAATGTCGTTCTCGATCAGCCGCCTGGTGAGGGTCACGTGGCCGTGGTCCTGCGGGATCTTCGGATTGTTGCAGCCCACGACGGCCACCGCGCCGCGGATCTTGCCGGCCCTGATCGCCTCGACCAGCGGCTCCGGAGTACCGCCGAGCGCATCCAGAATCGCTTCGACCGAGAAACCGGCCATCATGTCCATCGTGCCAGCCGGGATTCTCACTCGATCCGGGTTGCGATTGACGTAGGCCTCGATACCCAGCGCCACGATCTGCTTGCCGATCTCGAGCCCGCGCTTCGGATCGAACGGCACGTGAGTCGCGCCGGCGAAACGGGCCTTGTCGGCCGTCGAGATAATCTCCGTGTGAAAACACTTCGCGACGTCGGTTACGGCCGGCATGATGCACTGGTAGTCGACCACCATCGCGTCGAGCGCGCCCGTCAGGAGCACGAGCTCCTGCATGAGATGGTTGCCCGCCATCGGCAAGCCCTTGCGCATCTGCAGTTCGTTGCCGGTGCAGCACAGGCCGACGAGGTTGATCGATTCCGCGCCTTTCTCTCTGGCCAGCGCGACCATCTCGGGATCATGCGCAGCCTGCACGATGACATCCGACAGCAACGGGTTGTGGCCGTGCAGTGCGATGTTGACGCACTCGACGCGCAGCGCCCCGAGGTTTACGCGCGACTTGATCGGTTTCGGCGTGCCGAACATGACGTCGGACAGTTCCGTCGCGATCATCGAGCCGCCCCAGCCGTCGGACAGGCCGGTGCGCAGGGCATGCAGCGAAGTATTCACGTAATCATTGTCAACGCCCATGTGGGTACGATGGAGCATTTCGACGTTTTCGCGATCGATGCCCCTGGGCGTGATGCTCAGCTCCTCGAACAACTTCCTGCGTTGCTCGGGCAGCCTGTCGAGGAACCCGACGTGATCCTTGCGGCTGCCGAAGTCCTCGAACATCGCCTCCGCGAGATCAAGCGCCACCTCGTTGATGCTCCTGTCGCCGGCCTCGATGCCCCACTCTTTCGCAAGCGCGAGCAGTTTTGCCTCGTCGCGAATTTCGTAGCCACTGGTCTCGCCGGCGGCCAGCGATTCGAAGACTTCGAGGATGTCGCGGCCGTGGTCCGAGTGCGCCGAAGCGCCCGCCGCAACGGTCCTGCCAAGATTGCGAGCCACGATGATGTCGGCGTCGGCCCCGCAGACGCCCTGCTGGGGTCCTTCACCGAACGGGTCCACACGGCATGGCCCCATGGCGCAATTGCGGCAGCTCACACCCATGGAGCAGTAGCCGCACTGCGGTTGCTGGGCCGCCAGGCGATCCCAGACTGTCTCGATGCCTTCTTCGCGAGCCCGTACGAGCATCTCGCGAGCGTCGTTGCTGATACTCAGTTTGCTCAGTGTGTCGGGAGCATCCATGTCAAATTTCCTCGCTGATGTGGGCCGCGGACTCACCCCATACACGCCAGCCCGAAACGCTTGCGGGCGGCTCCCCGGTCGGTGCCTTCGATGTCGTTGCTGCGAGCATCGCATCCGACACGCGCAATCGGTCGGCCGCAATCAGTGTGTTGAGATCACCGAAGACCAGGGCATCCACCTTGCAGGCTTCGACGCAGGCCGGTTCCTGGCCGTTTTCCAGGCGCTCGATACAGCCGTCGCACTTGGTGGCAACGACCCGGGTCGGCATGCCGTCCGCCTGCGCGTGGAACGTCACCGCGTCGAACGGGCAGACCATCGCGCACATCGCACAGGCGATGCACCTGTGGGCGTCGACGAGAACCAGGTCGTGGCTGCTATCGCGCGCCATCGCGCCTGTCGGACAGACCTGCTCGCAGGGCGCAGGATTGCAGTGACGACAGCGGGAGGGGACCGACGTGTTGTACGCCCAGCCGGGCGATACATGGATCCTTGACTTGGGTACCGGTTCCTCGGCGAGAGCCAGAGCCGGATTCTTGCTTCGGGAATGCGCTACAGCGCAGGCGAATTCACATTGCCGGCAACCGATGCAGCGCTCGGGGTTGATGAACACAGTCTGCATGTTGGCCATGGCTAACTTGTCCGGATTGTGAGTGGGATTGAAGTCCTCTGATGAATCTTTCACGCCATCCTGCAGGCTCTCAGCAAGCCCGGCGCTTGGCAATTCTGGCTTGTACCTACTCGGTCAACTTCCTCGGTCCGCCGGCCCAGAGGTGACCTGGTTGCTCACGCTGGCACCGGTCAGCTGCTGGCTTCGGCCACTCGCCCAGACGTTGAAATCCGCGCTGCGCGTTACGTGGTATAGCGTGAATTCGGCGCCGTCCCGAGATTGATGCTCGACTCGGTGACCGGCTCCGCCGTCCGTCCGTTGAGTTCGGCCCACGTCGTGTCGATAAACTCGTCGACAGTACCGTCACCGTTTTCATCGATATCCAGCCGAATGCTGCTGCTGTCGATAATAACGACACGCACAGAACTGTCGTTGGAACCGGTAATCAGTATTTCACCGACGTGCGGATCGTCGTCACCGACGGCCTCGATGGCGACCGGTGTGTCGTAGTCGACGCTGCCGCCCAGCAACAGGCTGTCGAGGCGACCGAGGACGTTCGCGACCAGTGCTTCAGGGAAGACACCGGTATCCGCCTGCAGAGCGTGGTCGAATCCGGTCAGCGTTACGACTTCACCGTCATTGCCAAGCCGCAGTTGATCGCTCGACATGTTCATGCGCAGCACCGGAAAGTCCATGCTGTCGAGCGTGAGCGTGAAATCGCCGTCCACGGTAACGATGCTTTCAGCTTCTGTCACCGTGATGTCCGTCAACAGGATATCCATGCCGAGCAGGAAGACGTCCGTGAGGATGTCGCCCTGTACCGCGGCGATCGTCATATCCACGGTGCCGTCGATGACGTAATCCAGGCCGTCGTCGCAATCGACGAACACGGCTACGATGTGGTCGCCGACCGATATCGTATTGATGTTTGCCTGGGTGATAGTCACGTCGACGGTCCCGCCGTTCGCGCAACTTTCCGGGGCTTGCTGGATGCCCGGAAGCAGGCTCTTGTAGAAGTTGACGGAGCCCTTCGAGACCGGCGCGCTCAGCTGGACGTGGCCATTCATGGCCGAAACGTTTTCGCCGGTAATGTCACCGAGGTCGAAGCTGATCCCGATGGCAATGACAACGGCTGAGGCCACATCGCTGCCATTCGCGGCAGTAATGCCCAGTGTCGCCTCGCTGGGTGGGGGTGTTATCGTTGGCGGTGCAACGCCCCCCGAACTACCGCCACCCGTGGCGATCGTGGTTCCTATCCCGATCGCAAGTAATGCGGCAATCGCAAAACAGCGAAGGCCTTTGTAGTCGACAGCGTTCATGAAAATTCCTCCGGAACGGACGAAATCAGATAAGCGATTGCACACCCGAGGCCAGTGGCAACGAGATCGCCGTAATCGAAGTGCCCGTTCAGCAGATAGTTACTCAGGCTGTTGAGTGCTGGCACGGCCGTGGTCAGCGCCGCCGGTCGGTCAAGTACAGTCGCAAACCACTCTGCTTGCAGGACCTCGAGAATGGCAGCGACCGAGAACCAGGCGCAGGCACCGGTAAGGCGCGCTCGCCGGCTCCGACCGAGCGCCAGTATCAGCAACAGTGCAAAGGCGTAGGCATGACAGAAAGCGGGCAGCACGTTGCCGAGCACGCCGAAAAAGTCTGCTTGCTCGCCCTGCAGCGCCGCGAAGGGCGCGAGGAACAGGGCGGTCGCCCAGTCGCGCTCGACAATGTAAACCGAGGTACCGAGGCATAACGCCAGCAAAGCCGACCCCGGCAGCGCGAGCCATCTGGCCGCATCGCGCCGGATCAACGTACTCGTGCCCGTATACACGCTCCGGTGCCGGCGTCGGCCGCCGTTGCCGGCGAGTCAACGCCGACCCTCGTTTTACCTATACCACAATTAAAATGAACCTATCGATAAGGCTTTTCAATGCGGAGTTATACGCATCGCAAGCGCTAGTCCTGTTCGATAAAGGAGCGCAGCGCTTGCGCGTCGAGCGTATCGATACGCCGCCGACCGAGACGAACCCAGCCGCGACCACGCAACTCGCTCAGCGCGCGACTGACGTTCTCCCTCGAGACGCCGAGGTCATCGGCCATCTCCTGGTGACTCTTGTTGAGCGGACTGCCGCTCGCCAGTATCAACGTGGCGAGGCGCTGATCGAGCCGGAAATAGGTGGCTTGCTCGACCAGGTCCATGACGCTCTCCAGCCGACGTGCGATACCGACGTACACGGAGTGCGCAAATTCAGGGGACTGGCGAACCAGTTCCAGGAAAAGCGCCGCAGGTATCAGGACGACTTCGGTTTCCGCCTCCGCCACGACCCTTGCGCCGAACTTCCAGTGTGCCATCAACCCCGATGCGGAGAGCAGGCAATGCTCGCCGACGGGGAGCCTGTACAGCAAGGTATCGGGCGCCGAGCGCCCTGCCTTCAGGACCCGGGCGATCCCGTGCACGACAAAAGGGTAACGCGTCGAAAAATCAGCAGGCTCGAACATGATATCGCCTGCATGTTTGTGGACGAATACACCGTGCTTCTGGATTTGCCCGAGCAGAGCTTCGGGCAGCCTTCCGAGGGGAGGGTAGGAATCGAGGAGCTTTTGCGTCCAGCCGGGAGGATCGACAAGCATAACAACACCACTGTCGCAGCGGCTTGCTCATGCACATTCTACCGCCGCAGGTGGCGACAATGTCACCCCATCCAGACCTCCACGGAATAATACTGGACTATGTCAAATCAGAACCACGCTTGCCCTGCCACCAGGATGCTGTGATCAGGATCGAAGGTATAGCCCGGCAAGGCGATATCAGTCACTTCGAGCCAGTACAGTCCTCCGTCTCCGCTCTGGCTGAACTTGGCCTCGCCCGAGCCGCTCGTGGTTGCCGACACGTCGACCATCGAGCCGTCACCCAGCGTCCACGTTGCGTTTACGGTCGCGCCGGACACCGGGTTGCGGTTCTCGTCAAGCACGGTGACAACACCGGTGATCACCACGGAGCGTCCTTTCGACCTTCCCGACATGTCTATCGAACTGGACCGCAATACGGTCGATGCGCTGGGCAGCGATGGGTCCGTGTCGATCGCATTCAGGAATGACGCGTTGCCGCCGGCGAGCGCAGTTACTACATACGCGGTGGAGCCATCGCGACTGAATGCGACTCCCGTATCGATGAACTGGTTCAGTTCGTTCGGATTCAATCCGTCGGGATTTATCGGGAATTCCATTCGCCACAACGGGCTGCCATTTCGTGTACTGATGGATCTCAGCGCAACGGGCTGCACGCCGCCGCCTGCGCTCAGGAAGAGTTGCGACTCTGCGGGATCCACATCCGGGCCACTGACGTATTCGTCCATCGTCTGGGTCCAGTTTTCGACGCCGAGCGGATTGATCGCGTAGACGGTCCGTCCCGCCTGGACCGCGTAGTGCATTCCGCTTTGCCCCATTGCCGGCTCGCGTGCCGTCGTAAACGCCGGATACTGGAATATCCAGACAATCGTCGAATCGGGCGAGCGGGCAGAATCGCCGGTATGCCAGGTGCCGTCCAGCGGGCTGACCTGCGGTTGCTGGTTGTTACCCCCGATCGTGAATATCGGCGTGCCGTCCAGCTGGATAGCCCGTGTGTGGCCGTTCGCATAGAAATACAGCTGGTGGTCATCGAACCCGTTGATGGTCGGGCCGAACGCGAGTTCAACATAGCCGGCAAACGGACGACCGTAGGCCTCGGGCGTTTTCCAGCGAAATGTGCCGTCCGGCTTCAGCGAAAATACGCCCATGCCGCTCGACGACAGCGCATAGATATTGCCATCGGGACCAACCGCGACATCCTGCGTGACGAATGCGCGCGGCGACTGCGTGTAGGTCCACTTCAGGCTGCCGTCGGGATTGAAGGCCTTGATCCAGTTTTCGTTGCCCGTGTAGATCGTGCCGTCATTACCGACATCCACGCCCTTGCTGCCCGCATCACCGACTGACCACAGCACGTCTCCGTTTGGCGCGATGGCGAAGAGGTTATCGAACACGTCGACAACGTAGATCGTGCCATCGGGTGCGACCACGGGTCGGACGCCGGAATAGGGCCCTGCAAGAGGCACTCGCCACTGGAAGTGCTGCTCCGGTATCGGCTGGCTGCCGCCTCCGCCACCACCGTCGTTGCCGCCCTTGCCGCCACCCTTGCCGTTGCCACCCTTTGCGGCATAGATCGGGAACGCCAGCAAGACGGTGAACAGACAAATGAACAGAAACAACAGCCAGACCCTGGCTGCCGACGTGAATCTCTCCCTCCTACCCAAGCGAACAGCGAACCCCATTTCACACCTCTCTAAATCCGTGAGACTGCGGTAGGACTGTCAAAGAGTATCCGCCCGGTCGGCGCGTAGTTCAGTGACAAACATCACTGTATTGAGAGATCCATCACACACTGCTTTGTGATGATATTCACGGTTTTGAGCGACTCGCATGTGCGGCACCGAGTAGCCCAGAAACTGCACATCAACTTCAGGAAGCCCCGGGAGCATTATGATTAGCTTGAGGAAAAATCTTGCCGGCCATGTTCATGGCTGGAACGACTCGGCAATGACGAACGGAATTATGACAAGTACAGGACCCAAACATTGAACCTAACGTACGAAAGAATTTTGGCGTGGAACGGGGAGCAAGATCGAAATCGCGGAACGTTTGTTGACGTTGTCGCTTCCGACGGCGCGCAAGACTGTGGCAAGCGCGAGGAAACCGATTCAGAAAGCAGCGACGCGCTGATCCTGTGGCGGCGTAAGTCGCTTCCAGAGTGTCTTCGGCTCTCTCGCAAAGACGTGTTCGCTCGACCCCGGCAATACCCGCCAGCTACCATGCGCCATTTCCTTGTCCAGCTGTCGCGGCGCCCAGCCCGCGTAGCCAATGAAGAAGCGCAATCTGGATGAATCCCCGGGCACCGCTTCTAGAGCCTCATCGTAGGACACGAGATAGACTGATTCGATAACCTTTTCCGCATCCTCGGGCGGCTCGTCCGTCAGCAGCAACGCGCGCAGGCTGTCCATCTGCACCGGCCCGCCCCAGAACAGCGTGCCGCTGTATCCGGCGATGGAGTCCTCGGCAGCGAGAAGCTCATCGGGCTCTACCTCGGTCGGGCGATTGACGACCAGGCCGAACGCGCCCGTCTCGTCGTAATGGAGCATCAGGACCACGGTCTTTGCAAACAGCTCGCCCTGCACCAGCTCCGTGGCGACCAGCAGCTTGCCTCGCGCCGGTACCTGGTCCGCATTGGCTACGACCGGCAACAGCCAGGCAATGCAAACGAGCCATGTCAGGATCCTGGTCATTCAGCCTGTGAGTATAGGCCTCTTGCGAAGCTCCCAGGAACTGTTGCCGGGCTCCTACCCCTCGTCGGACGCCTCCAGCCTGTCCGCGTGGCCGAGTTCATAAGGCGGCGGTTCGCCGCCCGGGCCCTTGAGATAGTGGTCCATCCATCGCACAAGGCGTAAGGAATAGTCGTACTGCGCGGCCGTGTTCCGGTTGCCGTGCACCTCGTCCGGGTAAATGACGAGTCGAACGGGCGTATCGGTGCGGATCTTCACGAACCGGTACATCTCCAGGGACTGGCTGGGATGGACCCTCGGGTCCCGGTCACCGCCCATGATCAGGAGCGGCGTCTTCGTCTTGCCGGCGTGGTAGACCGGGCTGCGTTTCAGCATCCACATCCAGTCGTCCCAGGGCCATGCGCGCGCATGCACGTTGTGCATCTCGTGGGGTATGTCCCCGGTACCGAATTTCGAAATCTGATTCGATATGCCCACGAAAGCGACAGCCGCCGCGTACTCTTCCGTCAGGGCGCTGGCGCTCCACATGCTGGCATAGCCGCCGTAGGAGCCGCCGGTTATGCCCACACGGTCCGCGTCAGCGAGCCCCTCTTCGACGAGGTGCCGCTTCGCATCCACGATGTCGTTGAACTCTTCTTCGGCATAGTCATGCTGGCCGAGCTTGGAGAACTCGACGCCGCGCCCGGTACTGCCGCGGTAGTTCGGGTAGACGACCGCGTAACCGTTGGCGGCGAACACCTGCCCCGGCCGGCCGTATCCGGTCATCCAGCCGTTCGAGTAATGGGACTCGGGCCCGCCGTGCGCGATGACCACGAGCGGATTGCCGCCACGCTCACGCTTCGTCGGATGGATCAGGATCGCGTCGAGCTCGAGGCCGTCGCGCGCGGTATAGGTGATCGCCTCCTGTTTCGCGAATTCCCTGTCGGCGAGGAACGGGTTCGAGTCCGTCAGCCTCCTGGGCTCCGCATTACCGCGTAATACAAACAGCTCGAGCGGGTGTTGCGGCGAGTCCGCGATGGCCGCGACGGCATCCTGTCCCGGATTGCCGTGCACGGTGCGGATAATCGGCCCCGACTGCAGTGCCTCACCGGGTGACTCGGTCTCGAAGATGGACGCAATGGCCCACTCCGTATAAACGCCCCTGCCGCCGAGCCAGCGGATATTGGCATCGTCCAGCCAGACGAAATTGTTTACGTGCCCCAGGTACTCGGGAACGACCTCGCGCCGCTCTCCGCCGGATGATGACGTCACGTACAGGCGCCCGGAACTCGGATCATTGATATCGACGCTGCCGATATACGCGATCCTTTCGCCATCCGGGGAGAAGGCGAACGGTCCGAGCTTCCCGACCGAGCCCATCTTGGCCTGCACCTTGGCACTGGCCGTATCGACCACGTAGATGTCGCGGGACGTATACACATCATCGATGAGCGGCGTGGGTGCCAGCGCGACGGCGTAGCGGCTGCCGTCGGACGACCAGGCGAAGTCGGACGCGGAGCCCGGCAGCTCGTGAGCTGCGGCCTCCAGCGTCTCCGGGTCGAGCATCCAGACCTTCGTCGGCAGTACCGATTCCTCGTACACGACGGCCCTGAATCCTTTTTCCTGCAGTTCCTTGAACTTCTCGGGTGGCGCGTCCGTTGCCGTGAAGGCAATTCGGCTTCCGTCCGGTGACGGGTGGATCCGCTGGATGCCGTTGACGTGCGTGAACAGCTGCTCTGCTTCGCCCCCGTCGACTCTTATCCGGTACAGGGAATTGAAGTCGGCTTCCTGGTCGCGCTTGGCCAGGAAGAAGATCGACTCGCCGTCGGACGCCCAGGCGATATCCGTGATATCGACATCACCGGTCACGTAGGGCCTCGAGTCACCCTCGAGGTCGGTGACGTGAAGCTCGTGGTAGGGCGGTCCGTCCGCATCCTTGTAGATCTCGCGCGGGACCTGCAGCAGGTAGGCGATGCGTTCTCCGTCAGGACTCAGGCGCGCGGCCGTCACCTGTCTCAGTGAATTGACGTCTTCGAGCGTCAGCGGGGTTGCCTGGCCGGCCGAAACGATGGATGCGAGGACCACGAGTGTGGCGAGAGCGTAGGTTCTTTTCATGCTTGTACTCTGTTTAGGGCTTTTCAGGAATTAGCGTAAGGATGGTGCAGGTCGGTGCTAGACAGACCAAAGAGAGTCAACTCCCTTCGGCCTGCCCGGAACTATGCCACGCCTCCAGTACCGACGCCTCCTTGTCGCGGCTCAGGCCTGCACGCAGTGTGGCCTGGCGCTCCTCGGGCAGCGACCGGAACCACGCCAGCGTGTCACGGATCGTATCCTCCAGGGGGCTGATCGTGAGCCCGGCCGCGAGCGCCTTGTCGGCCGACCAGGTCAGGGAGCCTGCCAGCGCGCTGTCCGAGTCCGCCCAGGCGGGCACGTCGCGCCATGCCTGCACGTCGTGCGCCGCGAGAAAGTCTGCCGGAACCCAGGTGAGCTTTGCATCCGAGTCGATCGTATTCAGGCAGGCGGACAGCAGGTCACCGAACGGCATCGGGTTTCGGACGACGTTGTAGGTGTCCGTCAGCCCCTGTTCGAGGCAGTGCACCATGAAGCGGGCCAGGTCGCGGACGTCGATGTATTGTGTCAGGTCTGAGGGTTTGCCGGGCGCGAGCACTTCGCCACCCTGGTCGATGCGGACCGGCCAGTAGGTGAAACGATCGGTGCCGTCGCGGGGGCCGACGATCAGGCCGGGACGTATCTGCGCGACCCGCCCCGGCATCGCTTCCTCGACGGCACGTTCGCAATACGCCTTCAACGCACAATAGTGGGTGCTGACATCCTCGGTCGTGGGATCGTCCAGCGTTGCGCGCGGCCGTTCCTCGGTGCCGTTCGTGCCGCCCTCGGCCCAGTTGTCGTACTGGCAGATCGTTGAGACGAACAGGTACTGCCCGACGCTGTCCGCGAGCAGCCCCGCGGATGCGCCCGTGATGCGCGGCACGTACCCGGAGGTGTCGATGACGGCATCCCATTCCCGGCCTTCGAGGCCGGCGAGCCCCTTGTCGATCTCGGGATCGCGATTGCCGATGATGGTCTCCAGGTTCGGGAACAGCCCGGCGTTGGTGCGGCCGCGGTTGAAGAGCGTGACCTCGTGGCCGCGCTCCTGGGCGTGACGCACCGTGTGCGGCCCGAGGAAACGGGTGCCGCCGAGGACCAGTATTTTCAGCTTCTTGTCGGCCGTGCCGGCGGAAGCCCAGGGCGCGGCAGCCAGTGATGCCGCTGCGAGCGATGCGCCAATGAATTCCCGTCTGTCGAATGGCATAAAGCAACTCCCCCTGTCGTTGACCTGCAGTACGACAGCGCCACGATACAAAAGATTCCGTGCAAGTTCCTCAGGTAAGATTCGACTGTATGCCCACCAACGTCACGCCTGAATACAAGAAAGCCGAGGAAGCCTACCGCAAGGCGCGCGACCCGAAGGAGCGCCTGGTCTGTCTGAAAGAAATGCTGCGGACCATCCCCAAGCACAAAGGCACGGACCACCTGCAGGCCGACATCAAGACGCGCATCAAGCAGCTGACCGAGGAACTCGCCGGGCCGAAGAAGGGTGGCCGCCGCAGCGGACCCTCGCACGTCGTGCGACCCGACGGTGCCGCCCAGATCTGCCTGATCGGGCCGCCCAATGCCGGCAAATCGAGCCTGCACGCCCGCCTCACCGGCTCGCGAACCGACGTGGGGCCTTACCCGTACACGACCCAACTGCCGGTGCCGGGCATGCTCCCGTTTGAAGACGTGCATTTTCAGCTCGTGGATCTGCCGCCGGTGTCGGGCGACTTCATGGAGCCCTGGCTGATCAACGCGCTGCAGCCTGCCGATGCTGCGCTGCTGGTTATCGACGTCAGCGATCCGGACTGCCTCGAGCACGTTCCCGTCATCCTCGAACGCCTCAGGGAGAAAAAGATCTTTCTGACGCCGGCCTGGCCGGGCCTTAAGTCGGACGAGCCCGCGGACGCGGATGAAGCGGACGATCCGTTTCGGCTCGACCTGCCCACGGTGCTGATCGCCAACAAGAGCGACCTCGATCCCGATCCCGAGGAAGTGGAGATTCTCGAGGAGTTGCTCGGGCTGCGTTTCCCCGCGTTGACCATGTCCGCCGAAACCGGCGATGGCGTCGATGCGCTGGGGCCGTTCCTGTTCCGGGCGCT
>JAACFE010000120.1 GCA_009937525.1 Gammaproteobacteria bacterium | reverse complement strand
TTGACCATGGACCTGAAAGTTCTCTTCGTCGTATTCGGAACTGTATTCCTGGCGGAACTGGGAGACAAGACGCAGCTGGCGACCGTGCTGTTCGCGAGCAAGCCGTCAGTCAGTCTCGTTACCGTATTCGTCGGCGCTTCGCTCGCATTGATACTGTCATCGCTTATCGCCGTCGCCGCCGGCTCCGTGATATCGCACTACGTGGACCCCCGCTACCTGTCCTACATCGCGGGCGCCGGATTCATCATCATCGGAATCTGGACGATTGTGCAGGCGTAGCCGACTCAGTCGTCGGTATGCCACGCGACGTGATAGAGCGCATAACCCGACAGGACCGGCCGCGAAAAGGCCATGCCGATGATCTCGCCATTCACGTTCGACACCACCGTGTGAGACTCGTCGGTTAGTGGATCGATGACTGCGCCGAGTGCATCTCCTTTCTTTACGGTCTTTCCGAGCCTCGCTTCGGGAAAGAAGAAGCCACCCCCACGTCTCGACACTCGGATCCATCGCGAGCGTTCATAGACTCTCGACTCCGGTATTTCCATCTCGGGCTGATCCGTCATGCCGAGATAGGCCATCACGCTCTCGATACCGGCGACGCCGCGCTCGATCTCCTCGTCCTCGAAGCGGTGCGGCGCGCCGGCCTCGTAGATGATGGACGGGATGCCGGCTTTCGCCGCTTCACGCCGCAGGCTGCCTTCGGGCCCCTTGCCCGCGATAACGATGCCTGTGCCGAAATGGATGGCGAGTTCCCTGATTGCGGGGTCGGAAATGTCGGCACGAATCTGGGGCAGGTTCGTGCGCTCGTTCGACGCGGTGTGCAGGTCGATGAGTGCGTCACAATGAACCAGCACCTCGGTCGAGACCTTGTATGCGATCAGCCTCGCTACGCTGCCCCCAGCGCTGCCGGGAAAGGCTCTGTTCAGGTCGCGACGATCGGACAGGTATCGATTACCCGTCCGCACGCCTTCGGCGTTGATCGCCGGCAAGGCGATGACGGTGCCGCGCAATGCCCGGGCATCGATGGTTGAAAATGCCCGCCTCGCGATCTCGACGCCGTTCAGTTCGTCGCCATGCACGCCTGCGGTCAGACAGAGAGTCGGCCCTGCTGCTGCGCCCCTGGCCACGAACACCGGCATGTTCAGGTAAGACGATTCGAAGGTCCTGTCGGGGACGAATGGAAAGCGCGCACTCGTGCCGGCCATTACATCGCGGCCGAGAATCTGCAGGGCGCCCCACTCTTCGCTGGACGCCGCAGTTGCGAATGTCGCGAGACACATCAAGGCGCCGAGTCGCACCAGGGCGCTGTTGGCGGGTGTTAGTAAACAAAAAAGGGATCGCTTCATAGGCTTGGATAATACACGCAGGGCTCGTCAGTCGGCAGAGTGCAGATACGGCAGGCCGGATTGTTTGATGTAGAGCGTACAGCCTTGCTCGCTGCTCGGATGATCGGTTGCGCCCGCGGGCAGCCGCAGCCAGCTGCCTTCGGCGTAATCACCTTCGTCATCGCTGAAGGCTCCGTCGAGCACGAACAGTTCGACGCCGTGCTCGTAGGACACGACGCCGCGGTCCGTGCCGGGCTGCCAGCGCTCGAGCCGCATCGTGTCGGAGTAGCCGGCCTGCGCATACAGCGGTTTCAAACCGACGCCCGGAGCGGGGCCCGGTTGCCACTCGAGTTCCGCGGTGTCGATGGCGACATGCCGCCTGTCCCCGCCCGGGAACTGCCTGAGTTTTACGAACAGCAGGCATCCGTCCTTCGAAAAAGGTGCGTGCCGGAAGCCCTCCGGATTCAGCAGGTACGTGCCCGCCGGCCAGTCGCCGTGCTCATCGGAAAAGACGCCGTCGAGCACCAGGATTTCCTCGCCCTCCGGGTGGTCGTGGGCTGGGAATGACGAGCCCGGTTCGTAGCGGACGATGGACGTGACCTGTCCCGACTCGGGTGCGCCGACGAGGTGCACCCGTTTGCGCCACACGGTGCCGCTCGGGCTGGGCGTCCACTCCATGGCCTTCGTGTCGGCCACTGCACGAACGGACAGGTCGCCGTTGAGATGCTCCGCTATTCCCACATTACCGGCACGCCTTCCTCCTGCGCCGCTTCCAGCAACTCGATCAGGGGCAGCGCCCGGTTGTGCAGGGGCACGGGGCGCTCGTCGCCCTCTTCCTCGTCGTGTGGCGGCTGGTCCTCGAGCGCAGCATCCGCGGCAGCGATGCCGTCACGCAGCGATTGCAGCGCCTGTGGAATGTCCTCCGCGGAAATGGCGCTGGGTACTTTCCCCCGGCGGCCCATCATCTCGAGGAGTTTCAGCGCCACGTCACCGAACATCGTGATCTCGGGGTACGGAGCGGTGGTCTTGAATTTGACGAGCATGGTCATCCTTCCTTTTGCATTCAGAATCGCCAGACGACGCCGAGCGACGGCACCAGCGGCAGCCAGTACGCTTCGTTGCTGTCCAGCGAGCCATCGGGCAACAGCGAGTACTCGGTGCAACAGGGGTTCGCCCGATCATACAGGTTGGTGATCTCGAGAAAGGTGGTCAGGTCACCTCTCGGCAGGCCGAATTTCCTGCTCACCCGTATGTCGACTGCGTGAAACACCGAGTAACGCGAATCGTTCCTGCCCGACACCTCGAGAAGGAGATCGGTCTCGCCGCCGGGCCCGGTCACGGTTTGGCCCGTCATGACCGTCTTCGGCCATCCGGTATGAACTTCGCCGGCCGCACTGAAATCCCACGGCCCCCAGCGCCAGCTCATGCCGGCCTTGACGGTATGCGTCTGGTCCCAGCTCCGTTTGACATCACCCTCGGCCGTGGCGTCTTCCACTTCGGACCACGCGTAGCCGATCCACCAGAGAATGTCCTCGGTCGACGATCCCTGGTGCAGCGTTACCTCGGCGCCGATTGCCTCGGCACCCGAAGCATCCACCCGGATCCGGTCGAACTGCAGCTCCGGTAACAGCGTCAGCGTGTTGAAACTGTTTTCGAAACGGGGGCGCAGCGAGCGAAAACTCTTCCTGTAAACAGACACGCTGGTATTCATGCCCCAGGCAAACCTGTGCCTCATATTGAAGACGAAGTGCTCCGCGCGCTGTGCGGGAAAGAACTCGTCAACGCCATCGCTGACCTGCAGTTCATTGATCTCCTGCGCCTGGTAATACTGCCCCCATCCGAATCGAATCTGCGTACTGTCACCGGGCTGGTAGAGGATGCCCGCCCGCGGGCTGTATTGCTTGTCGTCTTCGGCGGTCGTGTAATTCTGCTGATCCCAGCGCAGGCCGAGATCGATCGTCCACTCGTCCGAGAACCTCCATCGCAGTTCCGTGTAGGCAGCGTATTGCGCCCCTGCAGGATCAAGGTCGAAGTCGTAGGTGGTCGACGCCTGGTTGTCGAGAATGCTGTCGAACGGCGGTTCGATCGTGCTGTCGGAGAAGAACCGGTACTCGGCGTCGAGGTTCTTGAGGTCGATACCGAAGCGCAGCATCCAGCTGGATGACGCTACCCAGGTCCAGTCCTGTCGAAATTCCAGCGCGCTGAAACGCCGGAGTTCTTCGAGGCTGCCGGAGACGATGCCCGGCAAGTCCAGGTCGCCGCTGCGGGTATCCGAAATGTCGCTGGCAGCCAGGATCGTCTCGCTGCGCAACGCATCGCTCCACTCTGCACCCCACTTCACCCAGAGGACCTGGTTGGAGTAATCGGCCGCCGCGGTCTCGCCCCGGCCCGCATCCGCAAGCCCTAGCTTGTCGGCCGACACGAGGAAGCTCGCGCTGATCGTCGCCAGCGGTCCGAACTCCCAACCGACATGTCCCAGGAAGTCGCGGTAGTCCGGATTGCCGACATCCGGGTCCATGAGGTCGACGATCAGGTCGAGGTTGCCGCGCCTTGCGGAAAGTAACCAGTCTCCCTGTTGCTCGCTTCCGAAGGTGCCGAGCGAGAGGATCGAGGCGTTGAAGAAACTCAGGGCCAGTTCCGTTTCGACAGGCTTCTGCGGTTCGCGCAAGTCGATGCTCAGCACGCCGCTCATCCGATCGCCAAAGTGCGCGGGATAGGCTCCTGTGTAGAAGTCCATACCTCCCACCGCGTTCGAATTGACGATGGTCGCGATCGCCTGGAAATCCTTGAGGTGATAAGGCTCGTAAAGTCGCAGACCGTCGAGCAGGAACAGCACCTCGTTGACCTCGCCGCCACGGATGTGATTTCGGGAGGAAACGCCGCCGTTGGCGGTCCCGGGAAGCCGGTTCGTGAGCCGCACGGCTTCTTCTGCCGTGGTCGGAATCCTGGTGGCCAGCTCTCGATCCAGGTAGGTGTGCGTCAGGGGCGGTGTGTAGTCGAGCCGGTGCAGGCTCGACGTCACGACAATCTCCGGTATCGCCACGCCTGCATCGACGACCGGCAGCGAGGCGTCCTCGACGTCCTGCGGCAGCCTTACCACGAGCAGGCTGTCGACAGGACCGGCCGTCACGGTCAGCCCGAATGCCTGCAGCATTTCGGCCAGGTCGTCCCGTGAAGCGTCGCCGGACGGCTCGCGCGGAAGCAGCATGTCGTCGGACACCAGGTCGCTGGTATAGATGATTCCCGATCCCTGGCCGTTCAGGAAATCGAGGTAATCGGAGAGTTTCCTGCCTTGCCAGGTGGTGTCCGCCGCGCCCAGCCGGAAAAGAGAGACGAGGGCCAGCGCCGCCAAACAGGGATATGCAGACCGCATGCTGCGATCTTAGAGCAAGCACCCCGGGCTGCCAACGCAGCCATACGGTCGATGCAGGCTATCGCTCGATGACGATCCTGCCCGCCTGAATACGATAGCGGAACTTCGTCGTCGCGAGCACGGATTCCACCGCTTCGAGCGGCTCGAAGTTCTCCACCGAGCCGTGCAGATCCGTCCGCATTGCGGACATGCGCAGCTCGTTGTCCTCGAATACCAGCTCACGGCCGGTCTCTCGCGCAGCCCAGCGCAGGAAATCGAGCAGAGATTTGTTCTCGATATCGAAGGGCGGTGCGAGCGCAGCCGTCCAGCTCCAGAACGGATCGAACGGCTCGACGGTATCCACCCGTGGCTCGTCGCCCCGGACGAGGCGCAGTCGTTCGCCAGCCACGGCGACGAGTGCACTGGTGCCGTGGCTGACGTCGACCCGGCCTTCTCTGACGGCCACGTCCAGGCGCTCCGCAGCCACCTCGACGGCAAACTGTGTCCCGACGTCGCTCACCGACCCCAAAGCCGTATGGATAATCAGGCCCCTGTCCCGGTACATGAAGTCACCGGTATCTGCATACATACGGCCCGAGTCCAGCCTGAATTCGCCTTTCGCGACGAACGCCAGCGTCGTGTTCTCGTCGATTCGCAGCGACTCGACACCATTGATTCGGATGCTGAGCCTCTGCCCTGCGCCGGTAGCAAGCACCTCGCCGGCGTAAACGGGCTGCCCGATCGCAGGCAGGGCTGCCCCCCGGCCGTCACCGACGACCTTTGCGACGGCACCGATCACAATCCTGTCCGGCGCCGACGTCGGCGGCTGCATAAACAGCGTCACGGCAATCACGACCGACGCCGCGAGCGCCGCCGGCAGTGCCCAGCGAAGATAGCGCCGCTTCGCCGTGTCTTTTTCCCATGCCCGGCGGACGAACTGATACACACGCGCCCCATCGGGCTGCTGCGACGTGGCTTGCCACTCGCGATGGACGCGGTCATACACGCGCGCTTCGATGTCTTCGGGTACGGGCGCGCGCGGACCGGCGAGACGCAGCAATCGCTCGATCGTCTCGTCGTCGCGATCCTCTGGATGATCCTGATTCGTCTTGTCGTTCATCTTGCCTTCTCGCGCATTGCGCTGTTGTCGCACCGGGCGCGCCGTTCAGTCGACGACGAAACCTGGCTCGAAATCCCAAAGTGAGCGGAACCCCTCCCTGAACGAATTCCGCGCCCGGCTCAGTAACGATTCGGCGGCCTTCTCTCCGATACCCAGCCGTTCGGCTATCTCGGCGACGCTGTTGCCATTGATGTACTTCATCTCCAGGGCAATCGCATATTTTGCGGGCAGGTGCTCCAATGTAGCTCGCACGAAGCCGGCGATTTCGTCGCGCCGCTGCATCGACTCCGGATGGAAGTCTTCACCACCGACCGACTCGAGCGCCGCCTGTACCGCCGGGTGATCTTCGATGGGGATGTCGACACGAAACTGTTCGCCGCGTTGCCGGAAAACGGTGTGCATCTCATTGCGGCAGATCTGGCACAACCATGTGAAAAGCAGCGCCTCGCCCCGGTAGTTGCCCATCTTCCTGACGACGATGCACATCGTGCGCTGCACGATTTCCTCGGCGAGTTCCGGGTTGTTGTCGACGCGGGTCAGCGTGAATCGGAACAGGCGCGGGAAGTACTCCCTGAAGAATTCGTCGAACGCGCCCTGATCGCCGCCCGCCACGCGGCGGGCGAGCGATCGGTCCTGCTCTATCTGGGGTCGTTCCTGATTCACCGTGGAGTTCCCGGGGGGACTTCACACTATTAGAGTGCTAAACGTCGAAAATCCTTCGCCGAACCGGAACGTCACCCGTGACCTGCCGGTCTTCGCGGCCGGGCGATGCCGGCGCGCTCTTACGACCTCGAGTACGTGCCCACCAGGCGATTCGCGCCGATCACGTTCGGTTCGATCTTGTCGAGGAGCTCCCACATCGACAAGCCTGGCGCCAGGTCGGGCTCCGAATCGAGGGCGAGCAGCCAGAAGAAGTAATGATGGGTGCCGTGACCCGCGGGCGGCATGGGTCCACCGTATCCGGCGTTGCCGAAATTGTTCACGCCCTGCACGTAGTCAGCGACGCCCTCGGGCAGTTTGGTCGCCGAGCCCGGTATCCCGTAGAGCACCCAGTGCACGAAACCGTAGGTGCCGGGCGACAGCAGTGGCGCATCCGGGTCGTGGCAGATCAGGGCAAAAGACCTCGTGCCGTCCGGTACCTTGCTCCAGGACATCGCGGGCGATACGTCCTCACCCTCACCGGTGTGCCGCGTCGGGATCGGTCCGCCGTCGTCGAAAGCGGAGCTCGTCAGCGTCATGTCCGATAGTGCGAATCCCATGATGACTTCCCCTTTCTTACTTATTGCTGGAGTTCCGA
>JAACFE010000119.1 GCA_009937525.1 Gammaproteobacteria bacterium | reverse complement strand
AAAAGGCGCAAAACCTGGTGGTCGTCTACGAGGGACTGCATACCTATGGCGGTCTCGCCGGGCGCGACATGGAAGCCATGGCGCAGGGCATCCGCGAAGCAGCGACGGAGGAACACCAGGCCGCACGCATCGGCCAGGTCCGCTACCTGGGCGAACATCTGCAGCGCGCGGGCATACCGATCGTAAAGCCGATCGGCTCGCACGCGGTATTCATCGACGCGCGGAAATTCCTGCCGCACATCGACCAGGACGATTACCCGGCACAGGCGCTCGCGGCCGAACTGTTTATCGAGTCGGGCATCCGCACGATGGAACGCGGCAACGTGTCAGCCGGCCGGGACCCCGAGACCGGAAAGAACCGCCGGCCGGCGCTGGAGCTCGTGCGCCTGACGATCCCGCGCCGCGTCTACACGCAGGCGCACATGGACGTCATAACGCAAGCGGTCGTCGACGTGTACGCCCGGCGTGACCAGATACGCGGCCTCAAAATGGTCTACGAACCAGAGTACCTGCGCTTCTTCCAGGCACGCTTCGAGCCGATCAGCTGAGGCCCCGGCACTCGTAATCAGGGCCGGGTGGTCCGAATTATCGACCCGCTTTCGTGCCTGATGTCGGTGCTCGGCCCGATCGTCGGCTGACGGCTCACTCGGCCGCCGGCTCGGCCAGCTGGTCCCAGAGATAGCTGTAGATCAGCGCCTGCACGCGAGCGACCTGCTCGTTATCCGATGCGCCGGCATGACCGCCAACGGTGTTCTCGTAGTACAGCAGGTCGTGGCCCATCTCCTGCATGCGCGCGACCATCTTGCGCGCATGACCGGGATGTACCCGGTCGTCACGCGTCGAGGTCGTAAAGAACGGCGTCGGGTAATCGGCGGCCGGGTCCAGGTTGTGGTACGGGGAGTATTCCTTGATGAATTCCCAGTCGTCAGTGTCGGGGTCGCCGTATTCGCCCATCCACGAGGCGCCGGCCAGCAGCTGGTTGAAGCGTTTCATGTCGAGCAGCGGCACCTGGATCACGACGCCTCCCCACAGGTCGGGCCGCTGCGTCAGCATGACGCCCGTTAGCAGACCGCCGTTGGAGCCGCCGCGAATACCGAGGTGCTCGGAACTGGTGATGCCGCGGGCAATGACATCCTCGGCGACCGCGATGAAGTCGTCGTACGCGCGCTGCCGCTTCTCCTTGAGCGCCGCGTGGTGCCAGGCAGGCCCGTACTCGCCGCCACCGCGGATGTTCGCGATGACGTAGGCGCCGCCGCGCTCGAGCCAGCTGTGCCCGACCGTCGCGCTGTAGCTTGGCGTGAGGCTGATCTCGAAGCCGCCATAGCCATACAGGAGCGTCGGTGTCGTGCCATCGGCCTCGAATCCTTTCGGGAGCACGACGAAATACGGCACCCGCGTGCCGTCTCTGCTGGTGGCAAAGTACTGCTCGGCCGTCATGCCTTCGCTGTCGAAGAATTCCGGCAGGGAGCGCAGCGGCTCGACCGTCCTGCCGCCATCGTCGGCAACGTACAGCGTGTCCGGTGTCAGGAAGTTTTCATAGGTGAAGAAGAAGATGTTGGACTCGTCGGACGAGGAACCCAGGGTGATGCTGCCGAGGTCCCGGGTTTCGATGTCCTCGCTCACCCACTTGCCGTCGGCGAACGAGAACCGCTGCAGCTTCGACACGACGTCGTCGAGTAAACGCACGATGATGTAGTCACGCGTGGAAATGATGCCGCCCCGCGGGATGGCCATGGACTCGCCCGGCACGATCAGCACCTCGAAATCGCGGTCGCCATCCATGAAGCGCTCGAAATCGATGGACATGAGGGCTGCCTGAGGATACGTCGTCTCCCCCACCTCCCAGTCGGTCTTGAGCTGCACGAGCATCTGGCCGTTCATGACGCCGAGGAAGTCCGCGTCGGCCGGTATGTCGATGTGTTGGAACTCCCCGTCTCCCGTGTAGAGGTAGTTCAGCGTCTCGAAGAAGCTCGGTACCCGGTAGGCCACGTCATAACTGTCGTTGTGATCCCAGGTCCGGTATACGCTGGCGGCCACGTCGGCCTGCTCGCCGGCGAAGATCTCGGTCGCTTCCTCGAGCGGCTCGCCGCGTTTCCACAGTCGCGCCGTGCGCGGATAGCCCGAATCCGTCAGGCTGCCGTCGCCGAAATCGCTGCCGACCCACACCGCGTTCCCGTCGATCCAGCTGACCCGTTGCTTGGCCTCGGGGATGGAGAAGCCGTCCATCACGAACGTCTTCGTTTCGACGTCGAATTCGCGTACGACGACCGCGTCGGCGCCGCCCCGCGACAGGTTCAGGAGGCAGCGGCGGTACTCCGGCCGCAGGCACTCCGCGCCTTTCCATACCCAGTCCTCGTCCTCACCCTCGGCCAGAAGGTCGATATCGAGCACGAGTTCCCATTCCTCGCTCCCCTCGACGTAGTCGTCGAGCAGCATGCGCCGCCAGCGGCCGCGAACGTTGTCCTCGTCGCGCCAGAAGTTGTAGACGTGGTCGCCCCGCATCGCCGGTGTCGCGATGCGCTCGTCCGAGTTGTAGATCTCGAGGTTACGCTCCCTGAGGGGCGCGAAGACCGGTAGCGCCTCGAGGTGGCCGAGCGACACTGCGTTCTGCTCCTCGACCCAGGCGAGCGCTTTTTCGCCCTCGACCTCCTCCAGCCAGATGTGGTTATCGCTTGAAAAATCGTAGGTCGAGGCCGGCTCCGTCGCGTCCCGCTGTCCGCATGCTGCAAGGAACGTGAGCGCCAGAGCGCCGCCGATGAGCTTCTGCATGATGGACCGCCCGTGATTCAAAAGCCGGGGAGTCTACCACGTTGCTATACTTGGAGGATTCGCAACGGCAAAAACGGTGAGCGTTATGCGACATTCCACCCTGATCAGCTTCTTCTTCCTGGCTCTTCCCGGCTTCGCGCTTGCACAGGGCGCTGAGACGCAATGCACCTACGGCGACATGGTGCGCAGAGTCGTCATCATGACCGAGCCTGGCGTGAGCGTGCCGTGCGAAGTGCACTACTTCAAAGACACCGAAGCGCCGGGCGAAGACCAGGTGCTGTGGAGCGCGTCGCAGCAGGCCGGTTACTGCGAGGAAAATGCCGCCGGCCTGGTGGCCAAGCTCGAAGGATGGGGATGGGATTGCGGGCCCACGGATCCTGCGGCTCCCGAAGCTCCGGCGGAACCGGCAGAGCCGGCTGAGGCTCCGGAAGCGCCGGCCGACACGACCGGCGACCTCGCACCCGCCGATCCGGACGAACCGGATTCCGAGTAAGCCCGGCCGACCCCCGGTGTCGAGACCGAGCAGGATAGCTGCCAGTTCGCAGATGTCGCTCGCGCGGCCGGAGCCGATGACGTATTTGTAAAGACAGCGGACTCGGGGACGCTGGAGAACATCCTGGGCCGGCTTGACCTGCTTCCCACTGAAAGCGTGCCGGGAGAACGCGGCAAAGTAGTGGCATTGCCGACGTTGAACGGTCGCAGACCGGTGTCGAACCGGCAGCGATGCTCGTCGATTAGCCGAACCGCCGGTTCACAGGCAGATCGGCGCGCTCACACCGGCCGTCCTCCGGCTCTTGGCGCCGATTAGCGAAGGAGACGGAGCCTGTCGGCAGCGATCTCGCCGTTCGGCGACAGTATGAAGCGCTCGCAGTGCAGCCCGACGAAGAAGCTGCCGGTCTCGTCCGGGTTTTCCGTGACCTTGATCTCGTCCGGGTTGACGCGACGTTTCACGAAATCACTCAACAACGTAGCGATGCTGGACTTTTCAGCGGCGATTACGATGTTCATGACATTCTCCTTAACCGGCCTTTCCTGGCCATTTCCCTAGTGTCACGTACAGCGTAGCGCCGGGCCGCTTAACGGCTCCTGAAATTTATGTGAATGCGAGCTGAAGGCAATTTGGCACATTGTGGCTGGAAATTGCTGATTTTCCTCAAAAATGCGACTTGCGTCGGTAACGAAAGGTCCCGGAAACGAGTAAGTTGGGAGCCGGTTACACGAGCTTGTCCATGCAGTTCAATCGCATCCTCATCGCCGTAAGTTTCGTCTGGCTGGTCGTGTCCTTCTGGCATCGCAACGAACTGCCCGGGAACATCGACCAGGTGCCGGAACTCGGCAATGAGCCGGCGCAGACGACCACCGGCAAGCGGCCATTCGACGTCGCGTTCAACGGCGTCAACTACAGCGTCGCGCCTGAATACGCGTACGACATCACCGGGATGATCGTGTCCTACCGGCACCATGACGGCAACAGCCGCATGCACTCGCGTGCGAACGATCACCTGAACATGCTGGACGTCTGCGTCATCTGGGGCGGCAACCTGTTGAACGAGCGCCTGCACAAGATCGACTTCTGGAACGGCATCTTCACCTGCAACGTCAGGACCCGCGACCAGGAGGCCTGGGACGCCTTCGACATGAACCAGCTGTCGAACAATCATCTGATCTCGGATGACGAATTCATTCGCAGGCAGGTCCGCAAGATCAAGGTGGGCGACCAGGTCCGCATCAAGGGGTATCTCTCGAGCTACGCGGGGGAAGGCGGCGGCAAGCGCGGCACCAGCACGACCCGCACCGATACCGGCGACGGCGCCTGCGAGACCATCTACGTCGAGCAGTTCAAGATCGTAAGGCCGGCGACCAGTTACTGGCGGATCTCGATGTGGGCCTCCCTGGCCCTGTTGCTTGCCGGGCTCGTGATTCATTTCAGACGACCCTACAGGCCGTACTGAAGCGCTGCCCCTCCTTGTTCATGGCACGGGTGTGATATCCGACGCCCGAGTCGCGTTATAGTAGCGCCTGGCCCATTCGAACAAATAGAATCATGGCTACTCATAATCGTTGCTTCAGGGGCGCCAATGCGCTTGCCCTCCTCATCCTGATTATCGCGTCCGGTACCGCCATGGCATCGACTCACGATGATCTCGTCGAGCTCTTCGAAGACTGGCGTGCCTTCGAAACCCCGCCGTTGCTCGACGGTGCACCTGACTACACGGCCGAACGCTTCGTGGCGCGGCAGCCCGAGTTCCTCGAGTTACGCGCACGACTCGACGCTTTCGACATCAGCGACTGGCCGATTCCCGAGCAGGTCGACTGGCATCTCCTTCGCGCCGAGATGAACGGTTACGATTTTAATCGCCGCATCCTGAAACCGTGGGAACGCGATCCCGCGTTCTACAAGACCCTGTGGACCTATCGCAGCGATGTTCCTGCGCACGAAGGACCGACGCACCATGCGGTCGTCGAGCTCTGGACCTACGAATTTCCGCTGTCGGAGGCTGAGGAAAAACGACTCACCGATGAACTCGGCATCATTCCGCCGCTCTTCAGGCAGGCGAAGAAGAACCTCACCGGGAATGCGCGCGATTTGTGGGTGACCGGTATCCGGGACATTCGTCAGGACATCGCGAACCTCAAGACACTAAACGAAATGGTCGGCAACGATGCAAGCACGGACCTTCAGGCCACGATGGCGCTGGCTTTCGCGTCGGCCGAAGAACTCGTCACCTGGCTGGAATCCGAGGCACCAGGAAAGACAGGGCCCTCCGGCATCGGCAAGGACAACTACACCTGGTACCAGCAGAACGTGCACCTGGTGCCGCTCACCTGGGAAGACGAGGTCCGCCTGCTGCAAAGGGAACTCGACCGTGCGTGGTCGTCGCTAAAGCTCGAGGAGCAACGCAACCGCGACCTGCCGCCGATGGTGGCCGCCGGCAATGAAGAGGAATATCACGCACTAGCGCTCGAGGCCGTCGATCGCATCATGCGCTTCCTCGAAGAGCAGGAGATCGTCACGGTCGCCGACTACATGAAACCAGCGCTCCTTGCGCACCTGGGATCCTACGTACCGGAGGAGACCCGCAACTTCTTCTGGATCACGGCACACTACGACCCGGCGCCGCTGTTCACGCACTTCTATCACTGGTTCGAACTCGCACGCATGGATACGGAGCCGCATCCGAGCCCGATCCGCCAGGGTGCCCTGCTCTACAACATCTTCGACAGCCGCAACGAAGGCACGGCGACGGGCGTCGAGGAGATGTTCATGCATGCGGGCCTCTACGAGGACAGCCCGAGATCCCGGGAACTCGTGTGGATACTGCTCGCGCAGCGCGCCGCCCGTGGTCTCGGCTCGCTGTATGCGCACGCCAACGAGATGACGATGGAAGAGGCCGGCGGCGTGCACATGGAATGGACGCCGCGCGGCTGGATGAAGACCGAGAAGGAGCTGCTTATCTTCGAGCAGCATCTTTACCTGCGCCAGCCCGGCTACGGCACCAGCTACGTCACCGGCAAGTATCTCCTCGAACGTACGCTCGCCGACTACGCGAAGCGGGTCGAGAATCGCGGCGAAGAGTTTCAGCTTAAAGACTTCTTCGACACGCTCAACCGGATCGACAGCATCCCCATCTCCCTGGCGCGCTGGGAGATGACCGGGCTGGATGACGAGATCCGGATGCTCGTTTCGGAATGAAATCGGTCCCACCGGTTCAATACGCCCTGCGAATCACCCGGTGGCTTGCCACCGTCGTCGGCGTATTGCTGCTAACCATCTATTTCGGCTGGGCTTTCGAATCGCGCAACATGCTGCAGCTCGGACCGGAGCACCGCATCCGCTTCGACCACGAATTCAGCGCGGCGCAGGAAGACGAGATCGACTGGGCGGGCTACGTCGAGATCGAGGAACGCCTCGCCGCCGAAGTCGCCGCGAAGATCATCGACAGGGACAGGCCGGACAGCCTGGTCGATCGTTATTCCACTGGCAGCCTGAGCAGCCCGGAACGCTTCCCGGCGGACTGGAACCGCTCCTACGAGGTCACGGTACCCGCGGCGCGCGGCGTCGCCGTGCTCGTGCACGGATTGTCCGACTCCCCTTACTCGATGCTGGCCACGGCGCAGACCCTGGCCGGTGCCGGTTACAACGTCGTCGTGCCGCGCATGCCGGGCCACGGCTTCGCGGTCGGCGGCCTGCTGCAATCACGATGGGAAGACTGGACCGCCGCGGTACGCGTTGCGATCCGCCATGCGGCCGGATTACCCGGCGCGGATCAGTCCCTGCTGCTTGCGGGCTACTCGAATGGCGGCCTGCTTGCGATCGACTATGCACTCGCCTGTGATGAACGCGACGATACGCCCTGCCCCGACGGTATCGTACTGATGTCGCCGGCGATCGCCGTTTCCTCGGC
>JAACFE010000038.1 GCA_009937525.1 Gammaproteobacteria bacterium | reverse complement strand
CAGGCTGCGGAAATGGGCCCGCAGTTGCTGAAGGAACGGCGGGAGGCCATCGGTGCATAGACCGGTACTCGTCATTGCGTGCGGCGCGCTGGCGCGCGAAATCGCCGATCTCAAGCGCAGCCACGGCTGGAACCATCTGCGCCTGAAGTGCCTGGATGCGAAGCTGCACAACCGTCCCGATGAGATTCCGCGGCGCGTGCGCGAAGCGATTCGCGAATCCGGTGAAGAGTACGCGAGGATTTTCGTCGCATACGCCGACTGCGGTACGGGCGGCGCGCTCGATCGCGTGCTTGAGGAGGAAGGCGTGGAGCGCCTGCCCGGGGCGCACTGCTATCAGCTCTTTGCCGGAAGCAGGCGTTTTTCGATGCTGTCGGAGGCAGAACCGGGCACGTTCTACCTGACGGACTTCCTTGCCCGCCATTTCGACCGTCTGGTGGTCGAACCGCTGGGTCTCGACGAGTACCCGGATCTTCGCGATACCTACTTCGGCAATTACACACGGCTCGTATACCTTTCGCAGACCCTGGACGCGGGCCTCGTGGATACGGCGAGACGGGCTGCGGAACGACTGGCACTGGCGTTCGAACACGTCCATTGCGGCTTCGGCGAGCTGGAATCCGAATTGGCTGAGCGCGTCTCGAGGTGGGACGATGATAAAGAAGATCTGCGTCTACTGGCGTGACATTCCCTCGCAGGTCATCGTCCAGCGGGGCCGGCAGCGCGAGAAGTCCATGCTCAGCTCGCGATTTCAGGAGGCGATCGATCGTGCCGCGATGCGTGCCGGCAAGGGCTCCAGCGACGCCTACATCGCCGAATGGCGCCGTGAGACCAGCCGCTGCGACGCCGACGGTGAGCTGCGGCAGATCGCGGAGCGCGAGACTGCGCGGCTCGAGTCGGAATTCAGTGACGAAAGGCTGGCCTTGCTGATTCGAAACCACGGATCGGCCGAAGGGTTGTAACGATGTATCGCATGCGCTCGTGGTCTGTGCGTAATGCCCGCTGGCTGAAGCGGGTGTACGCCGGCGTCGAAGCGGTTCTCGTACCGCTCGATCCGCTGCTGCGCCGTATAGGCTATGAGCGGCTCGATAAACCGTTTGCCGCCGTCGAAAGGATGACGAAAGGAGTGCTTCTCGACTCGCAGAATTGTGGCCAATGCATCGTTGGTTTTACAGGACTTGCCTGCCCGATGAACTGCCCGAAGAGGCTGCGCAATGGACCCTGCGGTGGCGTGCGTCCCGACGGCAGCTGCGAAGTAAAACCGGATATGACCTGTGTCTGGGTGCTGGCCTGGGAGGGCAACAAGCGCTTCCGCGAGAACGGATACCCCATTCAAACCGTGCAGCCGGCGGTCGACAATCGCCTGATCGGCAAGTCGGCATGGCTGCGCGAGGTGCGGCACAGGGCGGAGTTGAAAAGGGGTTCGGCACGTGAAGTTTGACGACGAACCATTGGTGCCCGGGCACCCACTGCCGATACGGCCCGGCCATTCCTCGCCAGGACGGCTCGAACGCGTGCTGCGGGCGGGCGCCTTCGCGGTCACAGCGGAGATCTCGCCGCCCGATTCGGCCGACCCCAACGAAGTCTACGAGCGTGCCTCGCTGTTCGACGGGTACGTCGACGCGATCAATGCAACGGACGGCTCGGGTGCTCACTGTCACATGTCCAGCGTCGGTATGTGCTCCTTGTTGACGCGCCGTGGTTACGCGATGGTCATGCAGGTCTCCGCTCGTGACCGCAATCGCATTGCGATCCAGGGCGATGTGCTCGGCGCGGCTGCCATGGGCGTGTACAACATTCTGTGTCTGACCGGTGATGGCGTAGAAGTGGGCGATCATCCGGAGGCGAAGCCCGTATTTGATGTCGACAGCATGTCGATGCTGAACATGATTCGCGGCATGCGCGACGACGGGCAGTTCCTGAGCGGCCGCAAGCTCACGAGCCCGCCGAAGGTTTTTCTGGGCGCCGCGGCGAACCCTTTCGCGCCGCCACTCGACTATCGTCCGCTCAGGCTTGCGAAGAAACTTGCCGCGGGTGCGCAGTTCGTGCAGACACAGTACTGCTTCGACATGGACATATTCCGGAACTTTATGGCCGCCGTCCGGGACGCGGGCACACATGAGAAGGTGTACATCCTCGCGGGTGTCGGGCCGCTGGCTTCGGCGCGCTCGGCCGAATGGATACGCAGCAACGTGCCGGGCGTGCACATCCCCGATGCGGTCATAAATCGTCTCAAAGGCGCCGACGATCAGAGAGAGGAAGGTGTTCGGATCTGCGTCGACATGATCAACGAGATTCGGGAAATCGAGGGCGTGCACGGCATACACATCATGGCCTTTCGCCAGGAGCGCCGGGTCGGTGAAATCGTCGAGCGCTCCGGTTTGCTGGGCGATCGTGAGGTGTGGCGGCCCAGACATGACTGGGATGAACTGGCACGCTCGGAAGACGGGATCGTCTGATTTGAACGGCGCCCGAGGCGCCCGCGTTGGAGGTAGTCAAATGACAGAGACCCTGGTCAGTTCGGCCAGTAAAGAAGTCCGGATCGGGTTCGACCGGCCGTTCGTCATCATCGGCGAGCGCATCAACCCGACTGGTCGAAAGATACTCGCCGAGGAAATGAGCAATGGTGACTACAGCCGGGTCGAGGCGGATGCTATCGCGCAGGTCGAGGCGGGGGCGCACATGCTGGATGTGAATGCCGGCATCCCGTTGGCTGACGAACCCGCGATACTCGCCGATGTCGTCAGGCTCGTGCAGTCGATAACGGATGTGCCACTTTCGATCGACTCGTCCATCGTCGCGGCACTCGAGTCCGGTTTATCGGTTTACCAGGGCAAGGCGCTGGTCAATTCCGTGACTGGCGAGGAGGAGCGGCTCGAGTCCGTGTTGCCGCTGGTCGCGAAACACGGCGCTGCGGTGGTTGCGATATCCAACGATGAGACGGGTATTTCCGAGGATCCCGATGTGCGCTTCGACGTGGCGAAGAAAATCGTCGAGCGCGCTGCCGACTATGGCATTCCACGCGAGGACGTCGTTGTCGATCCGCTCGTGATGCCTATTGGTGCGATCAACTCGGCGGGAACGCAGGTCATGCATATCGTGCGCCGGTTGCGCAATGAACTAAAGGTCAATACGACCTGCGGTGCGTCGAATGTGAGTTTCGGGCTGCCGAACCGCAGCGGCATCAATGCCGCGTTCCTCACGATGGCGGTCGGCGCAGGCATGACGTCGGCCATTACAAGCCCGTTGCATGCAGAGGTGATGCAGGCAGTGCTGGGTGCGGATGTGATGATGGGGCACGACCCGGACTGCGCCAACTGGATACGCAAGTATCGCGAGCCATCCGCCGAGGGCGAGGGCCGCGGGCGCGGCGGTCGAGGCGCGCGGCGCCGGCGCCGGCGGTCGGGCTGAGGCCTTTGGCGGCACCAGAGGCAAAGATCGTCTTTCTGCCGTCGGGGCGCCGCGGCGTGTTCCCGCACGGCACGGCATTGCTGGATGCGGCGCGCAGCCTGGGCGTGGACGTCGATTCAGTATGCGGTGGTCGAGGCCTTTGCGGCCGATGCCGGGTCATCTGCGCAGTTGGTGATTTCAGCAAGCATGCGATTCACTCGCGTGCGGAGCACCTGTCGCCCGCGGGCGAGGCCGAAAACCAGTTCAGCGAGCGGCGCCGGCCGCTGGAGGAGAATCATCGCCTCAGCTGCCAGGCGCTCATCCAGGGGGACCTGGTCATCGATGTGCCTGCCGAGAGCCAGATGCATCGGCAGGTCGTGCGCAAGAAAGCCGAGTACCGCGACATATCGCTCAATACCAGTGTGCGCCTGCACGTCGTCGAGCTGCAGCCGGCGGACCTGCGGGAAGCAACCGGCGACCTGCAGCGGCTTTACGATGCGCTGAACCAGGAATGGCAGCTGGCCGGACTCGACTGCGACCCCGCCGTTCTCCCGCATTTGCAGCGAGCTCTCCGCGAGGGCGGCTGGCAGGTGACGGTCGCGGTGCACGACCGTTCGCGCATCGTTGCTGTCTGGCCCGGGTTCAGGAACTACGCGTACGGCCTCGCAATCGATATCGGTTCGACGACGATTGCGGCGCACCTCTATAATCTCACGACGGGTGAAAATCTGGCGACGGGCGGCATCATGAATCCTCAGATCCGCTTTGGTGAAGACCTGATGAGCCGCGTGTCGTACGTGCTCATGCACCCAGAGGCATCCGACGAACTAACGGACGTCGTCCGCAACGGTATCAACGAACTCATCGCGGACGTCTCGCGCGAGGCGGATATCGAGCCCGTCGAGATTCTGGACGTCACCGTGGCGGGGAACCCGATCATGCACCACCTGTTCCTGGGTATCAGCCCGGTGGAGCTGGGTGGGGCGCCTTTCGCGCTGGCGACCGATGGCGCACTCAATCTGCGGGCACGCGACCTGGGATTGCGCATCAATGCCGGTGCAACAGTGTATGTGCTTCCCTGCATAGCGGGCCACGTGGGAGCCGATGCGGCAGCCATGGTGCTGGCCGAGGAGCCGCATCTCCTCGAGGAGATCTCGCTCGTCGTCGATGTGGGCACGAATGCGGAGATCGTGCTCGGCAATCGCGACCGCATGTTCGCCTGCTCGAGTCCGACAGGCCCGGCCTTCGAGGGCGCCCAGATCAGCTGCGGTCAGCGTGCTGCCGCGGGTGCTATCGAACGCGTGCGCGTCGACCGCGAGACGCTCGACGTCCGCTTCAGTGTGATCGGATCCGATCTCTGGTCGGATGATCCGGGTTTCGCAGAGGCGGTGCAGGCATTCGGTGTTACCGGCATATGCGGTTCGGGAATCATCGAGGCGGTCGCCGAAATGTATCTCGCAGGCGTCATCAGCGAGGACGGCGTCATCGACGGCGGGCTTGCAGAACGCAGCAAGAGGATCGTCCCCGATGACAGGACCTGGACCTTCGTGCTCTACGAGGGACAGCAGCGGATCGTCGTGACGCAGAACGACGTACGGCAGATCCAGCTGGCGAAAGCGGCCCTGTATGCCGGCGTGAAGCTGCTTCTCGACCGTGCCGGCATAGAGCAAGTCGAAAGGATCAGGCTTGCGGGCGCTTTCGGCAGCCATATCGATCCGCTGTACGCGATGGTCCTGGGATTGATCCCGGATTGCGACCTCGATGCTGTGGAGTCCGCCGGCAATGCGGCCGGGACCGGCGCGGCCATCGCGTTGCTCGACACATCGACACGCGCCGAGATCGAGGCCACCGTCCGCGACATCGAGAAGATCGAAACCGCAGTGGAGCCGAAATTTCAGGAGTATTTTGTCGATGCCATGGCGATACCGAACAAAAACGACACTTTCCCGAAGTTGTTTTCCGTTGTGACACGACCACAATCCGACACGTCACCGGTCAGGAGCAACACCGGACGCCCCCGCCGGCGTCGGCGCCAGCGCACGAGGTAACAGCCGTTGACCAGAGCTGATGAGGCAGTCATCCGTCATAGCGACGAACTCGAAGTCAGGTGGCCGTCCGGCCGGGTGAGCCGCCTGCTTTACCTCTGGTTGCGCGATAACTGCGATTGCCCCGAGTGCCGGGTCGCCCAGACCAGCGAAAAGCGTTTCATGATCAGCGACGTGCCGGTCGGTATTGCGCCGCTCGCGGTGAGCCTGGACGGCAGTCGGCTCGTCCTCGTGTGGCCGGACGGCCACGAAACGGTTTATGACGGCGAGGATATCGAGGAGTCGTGCGCATCCGGTAAAGTGGAATGGACGCCATGGGATAGCCGCTTTTCTCCGACGCGATACCCGTTCCAGGCATTTCTTCAGGACGATTCGGTCGCGTCAGCCGCAATCACCGAATTCCTCGACAAGGGTGCTATCGTCCTGCAGCAGGCGCCGACACAGCCGGGAACGCTCGAGTTACTCGCGCCACGGCTGGGGCCGATACGCGAAGTCCTGTTCGCACGCATCCACGACGTGAAGGTCGACCCGAGCGGTTATAACGTCGCGCACACGTCCATCACCCTGCCGCCACACAACGACTTCGCCAGCTATTCCTGGCCGCCGAGCGTGCAGGCATTGCACATGCTGGTGAACGAGGCGGCCGGTGGCGAGTCCGTCATTGTCGACGGCTGGAACGCGTTGGCTGCACTGCGCGAGCGCCATCCCCGCCACTTCAGGGCACTGTGCGATGTGCCGGTGCCGTTCAGGGAGTTCGACGACGACAACGAGACGTATGCGGTCGCGCCGTTGGTGCGGTGCGACGTCGACGGCAACATCGTATCGCTTCGTTTTTCGAACCAGCTCATGCAGACGCTGGATCCCGAGGCTCCCGGGATCGCCGATTTCTATCGTGCGTATCATGCTTTGTGCAGCCTGCTCACGTCGGACGACGTCAAAGCGAGGTTTCGTCTCGACGGTGGCGACATTCTGATCGTGGCAGCTCACCGGGTTCTGCACGGACGGGAGTCTTTCGAGCCTGCAGGGCGCCGGCACCTGCAGGACGCCTATTTCGAACTCGACAATGTCAGGAACCACCTCGTAGTACTGGAACGCAAGGGGGCACAACGTGATGGCTGAACAGGTTTCATTTACGGCGATGGAACACGGCACCCGAGAGGACTACGAACTTCTCGCGCGACACGATCGCGAAAATGCCGCGCAGCTGGCCGACAGAGTCCTGCAATGGCTGCTGCAGATGGACGGCGAGTCTCCGTACCGGATCAGCCGCCTGGAGCACTGCCTGCAAACGGCAACCCGGGCAGAGCGCGACGGCGCCGACGATGAAACGGTCATCTGTGCGTTGCTGCACGATATCGGCGACGTGCTGGCGCCGAACAATCATTCCGCCGTGGCGGCGGATGTGCTCGCGCCGTTCGTCAGCGATAAGAACGAGTGGATCGTGCGCCACCATGGCCTGTTCCAGGGCTACTATTACTTCCATCATTACGGCGTGGACCGCGATGCACGCGAGCGATACCGCGGACACGAGCACTTCGACGCGTGTGCGGATTTCTGCGCCCGGTGGGACCAGGTTTCGTTCGACCCCGATTACGACACGCTTCCCCTGGCGCATTTCGAACCGCGTCTGCGCGCCTTGTTCGCGAAGGAACCGAAGCCCTTTGTTTGAGGGCAGCGGAGACCAGGGTGGGGCGTGAACACGATATCACAGGTCGCTTCCGTGCCAGCCGCGTGACGATGGCTGAATTAGACTGGTGCACCGGGGAGGCGTGCCGCAAGAACGAATTACAGGGAACAAGCACATGAAAGGTAAGGCAAAAGTGGTTGTTATCGGCGGCGGTGTCGTGGGTGTTAGTGCGCTTTATCATCTGGCCAGGAAGGGCTGGGGTGACGACGTCGTATTGCTCGAGAAAGCCGAGCTGACGTCCGGGTCCACGTGGCACGCTGCCGGACTGCTGCCGTTGTTCAACATGAGCTACAGCGTCGGCCAGGTCCACAAGTATTCCGTCAAGCTCTACCAGGAACTCGAGGAAGAGACAGGCCAACCTGTGGGCTTTGCCCAGGTCGGGAACCTGCGCCTCGCTATGAACGACGACCGTATGGACGAGTATTATCAGTACGCGGCGACGGCTCGAACCATCGGCATCGACGTGCGGTTCCTGACGCCGGAGGAGATCGGCAGACTCTGGCCACTCTGCAATACCGACGGGCTCGTCGGCGGCATCTTCCACCCCGAGGACGGCTACATTCAGCCTGCCGACCTCACGCAGGCGCTGGCCAAGGGCGCGCGTGCGAGGGGCGCCACGATCTACCGAAATACGGCTGTGCTCAATATCGAACAGGCAACGTCGGGCGGTTGGGTGGTCGAGACCGAGAAGGGCACCATCACCTGTGACCATGTCATATCGGCGACCGGCAACTACGCGCGCAGGACGGGCGCCATGGTAGGTCTCGACATCCCGGTGATCCCGGTCGAGCACCAGTACATCGTGACGGAACCGCACCCGGCGTTGCAGCAGCGCAAGCAGGAAGGCCTCCCGGAGATGGGTGTGCTGCGCGAGTCGGACGGCTCCTGGTACCTGCGAGAAGAGAACAACGGTTTCATACTGGGCCCTTACGAAAAGGGCGCGCCGGCCTGCTACGTGGACGGCCCCGATCCGCGCGCCGAGTACGAGCTGTTCCAGGAGGATATCGAGCGACTCGAGCCGCACATAGAAGCGGCGATGAATCGGGTTCCCGCCTTCGGCGAGGTGGGGATCAAGAAGGTCTACAATGGGGCGATCGCCTATACGCCGGATGGAAACCCGATCATCGGTCCCGCCTGGGACCTCGACAATTTCTGGCTCAACGAGGGGCACAGTTTCGGCATCACCGCCGCAGGCGGGGCGGGCTGGCAACTCGCGGAATGGATCGTCGACGGCGAGCCGACCATCGACATGCTCGGCGTCGATCCGCGGCGATTCGGCGACTACGCCACGAAGGACTACCTCATCGAGAAGAACGAAGAGGCCTACTCGCACGTCTTCATCATCCATTACCCCGACGAGGAGCGTCCTGCGGCGAGGCCGTTGAGGATGGCGCCCTGCTACCAGCGCATGAAGGATCGTGGCGCCGTGTTCGGTCAGAAATTCGGCTGGGAACGGCCCAATTTCTTCGCAACGGACGGCATGCCGCAGGAGGACGACTGGTCGTTCCGGCGCTCGCGATGGTTCGAGGCGATCCGCAGGGAAGTTGCGAATACGACCGCGAATGTCGGCCTGCTCGACATGACGGCGTTCGCCAAGTGCCGCGTGTCGGGGCCTGGCGCCGAGGCGTTCCTCGATTATTTTGTGGCCAATACGCTGCCGAACAATGTCGGTGGCGTGAGCCTTGCGCACGCACTCAACAGGAACGGCGGCGTGCACTCCGAGTTCACGATCCGGCGCGAGTCCGGCGACTCGTTCTATCTCGTTTCGGCAGGCGCCCTGCAGCGGCTGGATCACGATTACCTGAAGAAGCACATGCCGCGTGACGGCTCGGTGCAGTTTACCCAGCTGACCGGTGCTTGCGGCGTACTCGTGCTCGCAGGACCCAAAGCGCGGCTGCTGCTCGAACGCATTACGGATGCCGATTTGTCGAACGAGGCGTTCCGCTGGCTGACGGCCCGGGATATCGTTGTCGGCATGGCGCCCGTGAACGCCATGCGCGTGAACTTCGTGGGCGAACTCGGCTGGGAGCTGCACCACCCGATCGAATACCAGAATCATATTTTCGATGCGCTTTTTGCGGCGGGCGAGGACCTCGGCCTGCAGCCCTTCGGCATCCGCGCGATGGATTCCATGCGGCTCGAGAAGTCATACCGAATGGTCGGAACGGAGCTCTCGATCGAATATTCGGCCTACGAATCTGCCATGGATCGGTTCATCAAGCCGGACAAGGGCGATTTCCTCGGCCGGGACGCGCTGCTCGCCTGGCAGGAGCAGGGCACGGACAATCGACTGGTGACGCTGGAGGTCCACGACGTCGATGACGCCGACGCGCTGGGCAATAATGCGCTCACGAAAGACGGTGAACTGATCGGGCGTGCCACGGGAGGCGGCTACGGTTTTCGCGTCGACAAATCGCTGGCGCTCGGCATGGTAAAGCCGGAATTTGCCGAACCGGGGTCGAAACTCGGGATCGAGATTCTCGGCAAGACCTACGAGGCGACCGTGATCCCCGACAGCCCGTTCGATCCGAAGAACGAGCGCCTGCGCGACGTGAATGGCGCCAATGACTGACGCAACCGGACGCTGCCTGTGTGGTGCGGTACGTTATACCGTCAACGGCCCGTTGCGCGACGTCAGCTATTGTCACTGCTCGCAATGCCGCAGGACGAGCGGTCATTTCGTGGCGGCCAGCGCCTGCGACGAGAGTGACCTGCGCCTGTTGAAAGATGCCGGTCTGCGCTGGTACCGTTCATCGTCGGCAGCGGAGCGCGGATTCTGCAAGCATTGCGGTTCCAGCCTGTTCTGGCGGCCCGACAATGAGCCGCACATCAGTATCATGGCGGGAACGCTGGACGTGCCCACCGGACTCAAAGCCTTCGAACACATCTACGTGAATAGCGCATCCGATTATTACGTCATCGACGATGGCCTGCCGCGTTTCGAAGAAGACTCGGTCCCGGGAGGCGTCACATGAAAAAGTACTCGGCGTTCAGCCTGGTAAGGAATGCGATCAGCCACAATCGCAGGTGGCGTGAGGCGTGGCGCAGCCCGGAGCCGAGGCCCGAGTATGACGCTATTATCGTGGGCGGGGGCGGGCACGGCCTGGCTACTGCCTATTACCTCGCGAAGGAACACGGCGTTCGCAATGTGGCCGTGCTCGAGAAAGGCTGGATTGGTGGCGGCAATACGGGTCGCAATACGACGATCGTTCGCTCGAATTACCTGTGGACAGAAGCGTCGCTGCTCTATGAGCATTCAATGAAGCTCTGGGAGGGACTGAGCCAGGATCTGAACTACAACGTCATGTTCAGCCAGCGTGGCGTGTACAACCTGGGCCATACGCTGCAGGACATGCGCGACATCGAGCGCCGCGTCAACGCGAACCGCTTGAACGGCATCGATGCGGAAGTGGTCAGCGCGGAACAGATCCGCAAGGACATTCCATTCATCAATACCTCGCCGGACGCACGCTATCCGATACTCGGCGCCTCGCTGCAGCGTCGTGCCGGTGTCGCGCGGCACGACGCGGTCGCCTGGGGTTTTGCCCGCGCCGCGGACAAACTCGGTGTGGACATCATCGAGCAGTGCGAGGTAACGGCGATCAACCGCGACGGTGGCACGGTAACCGGCGTCGAGACGACTCGCGGCACGATCCGCTCGCCGAAAGTCGGCGTCGTCGTCGCAGGCAATGCCAGCGTGCTTGCCGCGATGGCGGGATTACGTCTGCCCATCGAAAGTCATCCACTGCAGGCGTTAGTTTCGGAACCCCTGAAACCTGTGATCGATACCGTAATCATGTCCAACGCGGTGCACGGCTACATCAGCCAGTCTGACAAGGGCGAACTCGTGATTGGTGCGGGGATCGACGCCTATAACGGTTACGGCCAGCGAGGCAGCTTTCCGACGATCGAGCATACGATGCAGGCGATCATCGAACTGTTCCCGGTACTTAGCCGTGTGCGCATGCTTCGGCAATGGGGCGGCATCGTTGACGTCTGTCCCGATGCCTGCCCGATTATTTCGAAGACGCCGGTCGGTGGGCTGTACTTCAATTGCGGATGGGGCACCGGCGGTTTCAAGGCGACGCCGGGATCCGGCTGGGTATTCGCACACACGATCGCGCAGGATCGCCCGCACGAGCTCAATGCGCCGTTCGATCTCGAGCGCTTCACCACGGGCGCGCTGATCGACGAGCACGGCGCAGCGGCAGTAGCCCACTGAGGAGACGCGGATGTTGCTGATCGAATGTCCCTGGTGCGGAGAGCGGGCTGAAACCGAATTCAGCTACGGAGGCGAAGCCGGCATCGCGCGGCCGGCTGATCCCGATGCGCTCGGCGACGCGGAGTGGGCCGACTACCTGTTCAATCGCAGTAATCCCCGCGGCGCGCACCGCGAACTCTGGAATCACGCCCAGGGTTGCCGCCGCTGGTTCGGCGTCGAGCGCGATACCGTGACCTACAGGATCTCGGGCAGCTTCCGTCTCTCCGGCGGCGTGGGCAAAAGGGAGGACTAGGCGAGTATGCAGCCGCAACGACTGCCAGCGGGAGGACGCATCGACCGCTCGAAACCTATCAGCTTCCGCTTCGACGGGCGCAAGCTCGAGGGCTATGCGGGGGACACGCTGGCATCGGCATTGCTCGCGAACGGCGTCTCCATCGTCGGCCGGAGTTTCAAGCTGCGGCGGCCGCGAGGGATCGTCGGGAGCGGGGCGGAGGAGCCGAATGCCATCATGCAGATCGGCAAAGGCGCGCATGCGCAGCCAAACCTCCGCGCGACTCAGGTGGAACTCTATAACGGCCTGGTTGCCAGGACGACGAAAGGCTGGCCGGGTGCCCGTTTCGATATCGGTGCCATCAATGATCTATTCGGGAAAGTGTTCAGCGCCGGCTTTTACTACAAGACGTTCATGCGGCCGAAGTCCTGGTGGCGCCTGTATGAGCGCATCATTCGGGCCTCAGCGGGTTTCGGACGGGCGCCGACGGAAAAAGACCCGGACCGCTACGAGCATCGCAACGCGCACTGCGACGTGCTGGTTGCGGGTGGCGGCCCTGCCGGACTCGCGGCTGCCCTTGTGGCCGGTCAGGCGGGTGCCCGGGTCATACTGGCCGATGCACAAAACGAATTTGGCGGGTCGCTGCTGGGAACGAAGCACAGCATAGGCGACGCGCGGGCCGACGAGTGGATTGCCCGGACGGTCGAACAGCTCGCGGCGCTCGATAACGTCACCCTCTTGCCGCGCAGCACCGTGTTCGGCTACTACGATCACAATTTCCTCGCGATTGCCGAACGTTGCACCGACCACCTGCCGGAAGAAGAACGCACGGGGGTGCGCCAGCGGTTGTGGCGGGTGCGCGCGAAGCAGGTCGTGCTGGCGCAGGGCGCATTCGAACGGCCGCTCGCGTTCTGCAACAACGACCGGCCGGGAGTGATGCTCGCATCGGCAGTGTCGAGATACATACGTCGTTACGCGGTCCGGCCGGGCAAAAGGGCCGTCGTCTTCACCAATAACGACTCGGCCTATGAGACCGCGATCGATCTCGCCGAAGCCGGTGCGGCAGTAGTTATCGTCGACAGCCGGATGGGTGGCGCCGGGTCGGTGGCGGAGCGAGCTGCGAACGCAGGAATCTCCATGCTAACGGGCCATATCGTTACGGACGTCGTGGGGCGTCGTCGAGTCCGCGGCGTCCGCGTTGCCGGATGGTCAGGCAATCCGTCTTACCTGGTTGAGAGTTCGATTCGTATCGAATGCGACTTGCTTGCCATGTCGGGTGGCTGGAGTCCCGCCGTGCACCTGCATTCGCAGGCGGGTGGCAGCAACGAGTGGGATACGGACCGCCTTTGCTTCGTGCCCGGTGCTGCGACGCAGGCAAATGTTTCAGCGGGGGCATGTAACGGCATGTGGTCGTTGCGCGACTGTCTCCGCGAGGGCATGGAGTCGGGCAGGGCGGCGGCCTCGCGCTGTGGTTTCGACGCAGCGGACGTCGATTTGCCAACCACCAGGCAGGGGCATGACAACCCGCCGCAGCCTCTCTGGCGCGTGCCGGCGGATGCGGAGCCAGAGCGCTGCCCGAAGCAGTTCCTCGATTTCCAGAACGACACCAGCGTCGCTGACATTCGCCTCGCCGTGCGTGAGGGTTATCGTAACGTGGAGCACGTCAAGCGCTACACGGCGCTCGGCTTCGGCACCGACCAGGGCAAGCTGGGCAACATCATCGGCATGGCGGTGCTCGCGGAATGTCTGGGCAAATCCATTCCGGAGGTCGGGACGACTACATTCCGGCCGGCCTTCACGCCGGTTAGTTTCGGCGTCGGCGCCGGCGAGAACGTCGGCGACCTGTACGATCCGGTACGCAAGACCGCGATCCACGAGTGGCACGTTGCCGCCGGCGCGCCGATGGAGAATGTCGGGCAATGGCACCGGCCATGGTACTTCCCGCGTGACGGCGAGGACCTGCACGCGGCGGTAGCGCGCGAATGTCTGGCGGCACGGCAGTCGCTGGGCATCATGGACGCATCCACGCTCGGCAAGATCGACGCCCGGGGCCGTGACGTCGTCGAGTTTCTCGAGCGCGTATACACGCACAATGTCGGCAAGATGAAGGTCGGCCGCTGCGCGTACGGCATCATGCTGGGCGAGGACGGTATGGTTCTGGACGACGGCGTGATGGCACGGCTGGGCGAAGAGCATTTCTATCTGACGACGACGACCGGCGGTGCGGCAAATGTCCTCGCCTGGCTCGAGTCGTGGCTGCAGACCGAATGGCCCGAGCTCGAGGTCTTCCTCACCTCGCTTACCGACCACTTCTCCACGATTGCCGTGGTCGGCCCGAACAGCCGCAAAGTCCTCGAGAAGGTCGGCTGCAGTATCGATCTCGGCAAGGATGGTTTCCCGTTCATGACGGTGAAGGAAGCGGAACTCGGCGGCTATCCGGTGCAGCTGTTTCGGGTGAGTTTCTCGGGCGAGCTTGCTTTCGAAATCAATATCGACAGCGGCTACGCGCTGGCCATGTGGGAGACCGTCATGGCGGCAGGCGAGGAGTATGGCATTACGCCATACGGCACCGAAAGCATGCACGTGCTGCGAGCCGAAAAAGGTTTTGTCATCGTCGGCCAGGATACGGACGGCTCGGTAACGCCTGTCGACCTGGGCATGAACTGGTTGCTATCCAAAGACAAGGACTACCTTGGCAAGCGCTCGCTTGCCCGTCCCGATTGCGTGCGCAGTGATCGCAAGCAGCTCGTCGGATTGCTGTCCTCGGATAACAGTACCGTGCTGCCTGAAGGAACGCAGTTGGTCGAAGTACCGGACGCGCCGGTGCCCGTGCCGATGTGCGGCCACGTCACATCGAGTTACATGAGTGCCTGCCTCGGGCATCCGATCGCTCTTGCGCTCGTCGCAGGAGGCCGTGTGCGCAAGGGCGAGACAGTCTACGCAGCAATGCCCGGACGGGAGCCGTTGCCCGTGACCATCGCGGCACCCGTCTTCTACGATCCGAAGGGAGAGCGACAGCATGTCTGAGTCTCTCGTTCGACGCCACGGCCTTGAATCGCTCCTCGCCGGAATGCCGGGATCGCCGTCGGCCGATCCCGGTGTCAGCGTCACGATCCGCGGCGACCTCGGGCACATCAACGTGCGCGGCAATGCAGAGGGTACGGGCTTCGTAAAGTCGGTCGAGCAGGTGCTCGGCCAGGCATTGCCGATCCGGCCGAATACGGTATCCGCAGGCCAGCACCAGGTATTCTGGCTCGGCCCCGACGAGTGGCTCGTCGCCACGCCGTCCGGCGTGGCCGCCGAACTGGCCGGGCGCCTGAAGCACGCATCAACCGGTATCCATGCATCGGTCAACGATATCAGCGGTGGCCAGATAGCGCTGATGCTGCAGGGGCCGAAATGCCGCGACCTGTTGGCCAGGGGCTGCACATTGGATCTTCATCCTGGCGTGTTCGCGGTCGGCGATTGCGCACAAAGCGGACTCGCGAAGGCCAATGTGGTTTTGGCCCTGGTCGATGACAAACCGACGTTCATGGTCGTGGTTCGCCGTAGCTTTTCAGACTACCTGTACCGCTGGCTGGCGCATGCCGGGAGCGATGACGGCGTTACGTTCAGGGACGCTTGATCCAGAGATGGTGCCGCTTCCGCGGCATTGAGTTCCACCAGGCTGCGATTCATACTCAGGGCGATGAGCATGGGTTCAAGCCCGACGATCGATCGCGCGATACAACGGTTGCCGACCCGTTTTGGTTTCTTGCTGATTGACGACTTCACGCTGATCTCGATGTCGTCAGCGATCGAAACGCTGCGTATGGCCAATCGTCTCTCCGGCGAAGATATCTATGCTTGGAAGACGATATCGGAGTCGGGCGAGGCGGTTTGTGCGAGCGATGGCCTCTGCATCCGGGCCGATTGTGGCATCGACGATCATGGGGTGTTCCACGACATCGATGCGATTATCGTTTGCGGCGGCAGGCGCGTGGAAAGGCACGCAACGGAGCCGGTTCTGCGCTGGCTGAAGAAAGCGGCAAAAGCCGGCCTGCAGCTCGGCTCGACCTGCACCGGGAGTTACGTGCTGGCAAAAGCCGGGGTCCTCGACGGTTATCGCTGCAGTATTCACTGGGAGAACATCGCGTCGTTGACGGACATGTTTCCGCGGGTCCAGGTGCGGCGAAGTATCTACACGATCGACAAGGACCGGTTCACGAGTTCAGGCGGTACGACGCCGATCGACATGATGCTGTACCTGGTGCGCCGGCAATGCGGCCCCGAGGTGACGGCGGGAGTCGCCGAGCAGTTTGTTTATGAGCGTGTCCGCAATCCCGATGATTTGCAACGTGTTCCCTTGCGGCATTTCGTCGGCAAGCAATCGATGAAACTCGTTACCGCGGTCGAGTTGATGGAAGCCAATATCAAGGAACCGATCAGTCAGATGGAGCTGGCCGACTATGTGGACCTGTCTCGTCGTCAGCTGCAGCGGCTATTCCAGAAATACCTGTTGTGCACGCCGTCACGCTACTACCTGCAGCTGCGACTGCAGCGTGCACGAGAGTTGCTATTGCAGACGGATTTGAGCCTGGTGGAGATTGCAGCTCAGACCGGGTTCGTATCCAGTTCACACTTCAGCAAGAGCTACAAGGAACTCTATAGTTACTCGCCGAGCAGCGAGCGTCGTGGGGGCCGTGAATCTCTGCCTCGTCAATGAACGATGATAGAGGTGCATCGTGACGTGTTGTTGACCGTGTGAAAAACTCTGCCGTGTCGCAAGCGACCGACGACACGAAGTCGGCCACACCGATGGTCTTCCGCAACAAGGTTGTCTTCCGGGCTGTCGCTGATCTGTTACCATCCATGAAGCGGTTTAATCGTGTCGCGAATGGCGAGGTGAGCCGACAATGTTTCTGACAGAAGACAAAGAATACTCCGGCTCAGCCGATACACTTGGCGGGCGTATAGTCCGTGCACGTGAAGCGCAGGAGCTGACCACGTCGCAACTGGCTCGGCGCATGGGTGTAAAAACCGAAACGCTTCACGATTGGGAAACGGATCGTGCCGAGCCACGCTCGAATCGCCTGTTGATTCTTGCAGGCTTGCTTAGCGTCAGCCCGACCTGGTTACTGACTGGCGCCGGCGAGGCGCCCAATGATGGGCTCACGGAAACTGAGATGATGCAAATCCGTGAGACTATCGAGCGCATCCGGGAGCAGATTCTTACGGTCGCCGATGAGCTGGAGCAATTGCGCAGGCGCCTCGATACCTATGAGAGTTACCGGTCCTGACGATCCGGGACTGACACTCTTTCAAGCCAGCCTGGCCCCGTTCGGCACGTCTTTGTCGACGGTGGCGAGCACGACACTGTTTTCCTCGCGGTGAAAGCCCGTGACGAGGCACTCGGACATAAACGGTCCGATCTGTTTCGGCGGGAAGTTGACGACCGCGACGACCTGCTTACCAACAAGTTCTTCCACCGTGTAAAGATCCGTGATCTGAGCGCTCGATTTCTTGTGGCCAATATCCGGTCCGAAATCGATGAGTAGCTTATAGGCAGGCGCGCGGGCCTCGGGAAAGGGCTCGGCACGAACAATCGTCCCCGCTCTCAGTTCGACACGTTCAAAGTCGCCCCACCGGATCTTGTCCACTCAATCTTCCTCTTCGGCCTGCTGGTGAATTTCTTCCTCGTACACCTGTGACGCCGTGTGCGCGGTCGCGAGCGCGTCGCCAAATGCCATGTGCGCAGCGTCGGGTGCGCTCTCACGACGCAGCATGCGGTATGCCACGAACGCGGCCAGGCACAGGTGCACAATGCCGGTAAACGCGAACATGCCTGCCGCATTCGTCCATGTCATGACCGTTGACGCGACGAACGGACCAAGTATCGCGCCAATTCCGTACATCAACAGTAGCCCGCTCGAGATCATCACGTAGTCGTCGGTCTCGGCGAAGTCGTTGGCATGCGCGACTGCAATCGTGTAGAGGGGGAGCGCGACGGCGCCCCACAGCAGTCCCGCGACGTTGGCGGAAACGAAAGTCATGCTGCTCATTGAGGTTACGATCACGCCCGATATGACAATACCCATCGTCGCCGCCGCGATCAGGATCTTGCGACGCCCGAGCCTGTCCGAGAGATAACCGAGTGGCCATTGTGACAAAGCTCCGCCGATCACGGTCGCCGTCATAAACCATGCTGCCAGTGAAGGATCAGGGTTTATGGAATTCGTGAAAACCGGCGCAAGCGACCAGAATGTGCCGTTGGCGAGCCCCGTTGCGAGGCAGCCAATCGCCGCCGCCGGGGAGATGCGAAACAGCCGCCGAAGATTCACTTCGACGGTCTGTGGAATCTCCGGCGACGGCGATGTCGAGAGAGCAACGGGAATTGCCCCGAGGGATACCAGCACCGAGGCGATAGCGAATAGCTGCAGGCTGGAGGGGTCGTACAGGAGCGTCATCATCTGGCCGCCGGCGAGCACGGAGAGAGAGATCATGACGTACGTCGAGAACACGACGCCACGATTCTCGTTCGTCGAACTTTCGTTCAACCAACTTTCGATGACGACATAGAGCACGGCGAAGCAGAACCCGGAGACCATTCGCAAAAAGGCCCACGCAACCGGGCTTAGGAAGAGTCCGTGCACCAGCGGCGCTGCCGAACCCAGCGCCGTCATTGCGAGAAACACCCGGACATGGCCGACACGGCCTACAAGATCGCCACCACGCAGGCACCCCAGTGTAAAGCCCAGGAAGTAGGCCGCGCCCATGATGCCGATCGAAACCGTGGAGAACGCTTCCAGTGAGGCACGAACCGGCAGCAGCGTGCCCTGCAGTCCCTGGCCGGTGAGCAGTATGGAGACGCCGATCAGCAACGCGGCAACTGGGGCGAGAGCGTGCTTCATGGCAGCGAATTCTGTTCCTTCGAGTGGCGCTTTGGAAGTGAAAACCGGCGAATGACCGGAAATGACCAGCTGCAGCAGGGATTGGACAAGAGAGCGACGCACGCAAACCGGAAGATTAACGTCGACGCCGATACCGAAAATCGGCCTGGACGGAGAATGACGATGACCGGCAATTACGAGTCAAAACCACGGCAACGACGCCTGGGCTGGATGTGGGTCTGGGCCGCCTTCGTAATCTATTTCGCATTCGAGATTGCGAGGCTGTCGTGAACACGCGCAGTGCCAGCATCTGGGTCTACGATGACGAAAGCCGCGACGTGGTGCCGCCATTCCTCGTGGGCGAAGTAGCCGGCAGCCTGTCTATCGACGAGGACCGAAAGCAGCTGCGGCAATTCGCCGAGTCCATACTCGAATGGCTCGCTCGCACGGAGCGGGATGGAGGCGCTACGGTTTACCGCTTGCCCTGATGCGCGCGAGAGTCAGCCTTCGCGACTGCGCATGATCGGCCGGGCGACGCCAACCGTAAGTTTCTCGCCGAGTACCTCGCGACGGAAGCGGAACAACTCCGCGGGCCGGCCGCGACCGACGGTCGACGTGCGGCCGACCGGCTCCACGAGATCGGCGGAGGTAACGAGGCGCCGAAAATTCTGTTTGTGCAGTTTCGCGCCCGAGAGCGCCTCGACGACTCGCTGTAGCTGCAACAAGGTGAATTCGCCCGGCATCAGGTCGAATACGACGGGCCGGTACGCCAGTTTGCCGCGCAGCCGGCCGAGTGCCGTCGCGAGTATGCGGCGATGGTCCGAGGCCAGCGGTATGCCCATTTCGGCATTCGCCGAGATTTCATCCGGACACGGTTTTCCTGTCTCAGCGCAGGCATCCCGCGCGGCTTCGTAAACCAGGCCGGCCTCATACAGAAGCTCGAAGCGCTCATGCGCCAGTACGGCGTCCATGTCCGATGCCTCCGGCCCGCCGAAGGTCACATTGACACGTTCCTCGCGTTCCCGGCGCTTGTGTGCCTGCTTCGCCTTGTTGATCCATGCCCGCAGGGACGGCTCGATGAGCTGGTCGAGCACGGCGGGACGACCGCGCCGCCAGTCTTCCCACGGCATGAAGCTGTACCAGTCGTGCCATTCGGCGTCGTAGGTTTCGACGACATCCTCGTGCGTCAGCGCGATGTAGGCGACGGAAACGACGCGGGGCCCGCCCTCGATCTCCGCGGGATCACGGAAGCGGTTGCCGAACGTGTAGAGTTGCTCGACGTAATAGAGATCCAGGCCCGTCTGCGCCTCGACCCAGCGCCGCAGGCTGCTTTCGAGGCTCGGGTGAGCGGCTGGTTCGAACGGTCCGTTGGGCAGGGCGAGCGCGGTATGCCCGGGCGTCGATGCCTCGCCCTGGTTGACGATGAGCAGGCGCGGAGTATCGTCCGTCACCGCGACGATGACGCCGATCAGATTTACTACGGTTTCCGTAACGTTCTGTTTCACTTTGCTTTTTTGACTCGCGGGCCGACCGACGCCGACGCTGGGCTTGACACACTATATGCTCTGCATGAGTATAAACGAATATGCTCACTTGGAGCATAAATATTTGACCCCATATAGAGAACAGTTGCGCGAAACGCGGGTGATCCATGCTTGCCAATCCTGACTATACGCCGGAGGTCGCCGTGGCGACCGCACGGTATTACGACCACGTGAAAAACGTCATTCCAGCCGTGGAATGGCCGGTGCACGCCCCCTACATAGCCGCCATCAATGCACTCAAGAAGGAACGCAACGCCGTGGTGTTGGCACACAACTACATGACGCCCGAGATATACCACTGTGTCGCCGACATAACCGGCGATTCACTCGCGCTGGCACGCCGCGCCGCGCAGACGGATGCCGATGTGATTGTCATGGCGGGCGTGCATTTCATGGCGGAAACGGCGAAGCTGCTGAACCCCGGCAAGACGGTGCTGATCCCGGACATGCGCGCCGGCTGCTCGCTGGCCGAGTCGATAACCGCAGCGGACATTCGCACGCTACGAGAAAAGCATCCCGGCGTGCCGGTCGTCACCTATGTAAACACGTCGGCAGAAGTGAAGGCCGAGTCGGATATCTGCTGCACCTCGGGTAACGCCGTTGCAATCGTCGAGTCCCTTGGCTGCGACGAGGTGATCTTCCTGCCAGACGAATACCTGGCGAACTACGTCGCACAGCAGACAGACGTCAGGATCATCACATGGAAAGGTCATTGCGAGGTGCACGAGCGCTTCACGCCGCAGGAACTGGAGGATTACCGCGCCAGCTACGACGACCTGACGATCATCGCACACCCGGAATGCCCACCGGACGTGCTCGCAGTCGCGGACTTCGTCGGCTCTACGGCGCAGATGAGCCGGTTCGTCGAAACCCGGCGACCGAAGCGGGTTCTGATGGTCACCGAATGCTCGATGAGCGACAACGTGGCAGCCGACGTGACCGACGTGGACTTCATCCGCCCCTGCAACCTGTGTCCGCACATGAAACGCATAACGCTGGCCAAGATCTACGAGTCCCTGGAGAACCTCGAGCCGCGGGTGGAAATAGACCCGAAGGTCGCGGAAAAGGCACGCCGCGCCGTAGAGCGAATGCTCGAGCACGGGTAGGAGTACCGTGATGCACGAATATCGACTACCGACGATTGCCGCCGATGACATCGTCGTCGTCGGCACCGGAATGGCCGGACTGATTACCGCACTGTCACTTGCGCCGCGGCCGGTGACGCTGATCACCAAGACGTCAACGCTCGAGAGCGGATCGAGTCTCTGGGCCAAAGGCGGGATCGCAGCGGCGGTGGGGCCGGGCGATACGCCGGAAGCCCACGCTGAGGACACCCTGTCGGCCGGCGCCGGGCTCAGTGATCCGCGGCGAGCCCTGGCGCTCACGCGCGAAGGTGCGGACAGCCTGCGGTTGCTGATCCATGAGGGCGTGCCATTCGATCGCGCGCTGGACGGCACGCTCGAACTGGCCCGCGAGGCCGCTCATGGCCGGCCGCGCATCGTGCATGCCGGGGGCGACGCGACGGGCCGGGTCATCATGAGCGCGCTCATCGAACGAGCTCGCAGGACCCCGTCCATAAGGATTCTCAGGAGCACCTTTGCGCACGATCTTGTCATTCAGGATGCTGCGGTCCGGGGACTGCTCGTCTTCGAGCAAGGCAAGGGATGGAGTTGCCGGCATGCATCGCATGTCGTCCTCGCGACGGGCGGTATCGGCATGGCCTGGTGGCATACCACCAATCCTGCCGAATCGACCGGCGACGGCCTTGCCATCGCCGCGCGCGCGGGTGCGGAGCTGGCCGACCTCGAATTCATGCAGTTTCACCCGACGGCCCTGGCCGTCGATACCGAGTCCGGCAAGCCGAACCTGCCTCTGCTGACGGAGGCGTTGCGTGGGGCCGGAGCGTTGCTCGTGGATGACACCGGCGATCGCTTCATGGTGTCCGTGCACCCGGCGGCTGAGCTGGCACCGCGCGACGTCGTGGCCCGGGCAATCGAGAAGAAGCTGGCGAGCGGCGGCCAGGCATACCTCGACATGAGGCCCGTCGTGGAGAGCGGGCACGTGGGTGAATTTCCGGAGGCCGTGCACGCGTGCCGCGACGCGGGTCTCGATCCCGCCCACGATCTCCTGCCCATCGTTCCGGCTGCGCACTATCACATGGGCGGCATCCACGTGGATGACGACGGCCACAGCTCGCTCGAAGGTCTCTGGGCCTGCGGCGAAGTCGCGAATACCGGCGTTCACGGCGCCAACCGTCTGGCAAGCAACTCGCTGCTCGAGGCGGTGGTCTACGCGCGAAGGGTTGCCAGTGGTATTCGGCGCAGGTCTGAATCGCGTGACGAAATCCCGCTTACCGTGCCCGGAGCACCCGACGCGCCGCTCCCGGGAACCGAGAAAGCACTCGATGCCATCATCGCGGCAACACGCCGATCGGTTTCGAGGCACGTAGGCATCGTACGCTCCGGGCCCGGGCTGCAGCGCGCACTCGGGCAGTTCCGTTCCCTTGATCGGCAGCTGCGTCAGGTTGCCATGGGTGAACCGGGCGACGTGACGGCTTCATTCGATCGCGTCCTGCGGTGGAGCGAGGCACGCAATCTGCTGCTGGTTGCGCAACTCGTCGCGCTGGCGGCTCTGGATCGTGAGGAGAGCCGCGGCGCGCATTACCGTGAGGACTTCCCGACGCCGCTGCCCGAATGGCGGCGACACCAGTCGCTGACGGTCGATCGGCTTACATAGACGAATTGTCGTCGCGATCTCGGAATCTGCGGACTGACAGCCTGCCCCCGATACCCGAAACTCGTATTATCCGGGTGAACCTGAGCGGAGTTCGTCGATGTCCGTTGGCCTTTTCAATCGCGCTGTCGTGGCGGCAATGCCGTTCGTACCCAGACCGCTGGTCTGGCGGTTCTCACGCCGTTACATCGCGGGCGTCGACCTCGAGGATGCGTATCGAACGGTGGGCGAACTCAATGCGTCGAACTGCTCGGCAACGATTGACGTGCTGGGCGAAGACAGCACCGACCCGGAACAGGTGCAGTCGGCCGTCGATCTGTATCTCGAGGCAATTCGGGGCATCCATGCCAGGACGCTCGACTGCGGAATTTCGATCAAACTGTCCGAGTTCGGCCTGCGATTCGATGTGGAAAGATGCCGGGAGGGAGTGCGCACGCTGCTCGAAAGCGCGGCGGAGCATGGCAGCTTCGTCCGGATCGACATGGAAGATTCGAGCGTGACATCGGTAACGCTGGATATCTATCGCGAGATGAGGCGAGAGTTCGACAACGTCGGCATCGTTATCCAGTCCTGCCTGCGCCGCAGCGAGAGCGATATTGCCGAGTTAATGGATGCGGGTCCGACCGACGTGCGGCTCTGCAAGGGCATCTATATCGAGCCCGGGGAGATCGCGTTTGTCGATCCTGATGAAATACGTAGCTCGTTCAATAGCTTACTCGAGCAATTGTTCGAAGGTGGAGCGAGCCGCGTGGCGATAGCAACCCACGATCCGCCGCTCGTCGAGCACGCCGAGGCGCTGATCGAAAAGATGGGCGTACAGAAAGACCGCTACGAATTCCAGATGCTGCTCGGCGTCGCCGGCACCTTGCGACGCGAACTCGTCGCTCGAGGCCATCCGCTGCGCGTCTACGTGCCGTTCGGGGATCGCTGGTACGCCTACTCGATGCGGCGACTGCGGGAGAATCCGAATATCGCCGGGCACGTTGTGAGTAATCTGTTGAGCCGTTCGTAGGAGCGCTTTTCCAGGCGCGACGAACGCCGGGCATCGGGGTCGAGGTTCCAGCACCGCTCCTGCAATATGGTTGGCCGGCCGCTGTAGGAGCGCGCCCCGGCGCGCGATCGCTTCGCGGCTCGAGAGCCGCAAGATCAACTTCTCCAACGTGTTCGCCGGCCAGCTCGTCGGCATCCGCGAGGTCGACGACCAAGTCTGGCAGGTCAGCTTTATGGAGT
>JAACFE010000118.1 GCA_009937525.1 Gammaproteobacteria bacterium | reverse complement strand
CGTGTGTATCCCAGCCTGCCTTGCGCGGCACGTAGTAGCCGCGCATCGTCTTGTAGCGCGGGAAGATGTCCTTGAAGGCGCGTGCCAGCACGTGGTGGATGCCTGGCTTGCCGTTCGCCGTTGGCGGCCCTTCGTTGAAACTGAACCGCGGGCGCCCCTCCGACATCACCAGCGTTTGTTCGAACGTCTGGTGCTCACGCCAGAATGCCAGAACTTCCTTTTCGAGCGCGGGCCCGTCGTATCGACTGGAAACTTCTTTAAAACTCAAACCATTCACTCCAATCCGCAATCGCACCTGCGCTCTGAGCAGGAGCGCGCCTCGGCGCGCGATCCGTCCCAATCGATCCGCGGTTCGAAAACCGCTCCTGCACCAACCGCTCCGCACAAACCAAAACGCCCCGGGCGCAATCGCTGCGCCCGGGGCGACATGAATCATCGCGGTACCACCCGGCTTCGTGACTTCAGCCACCTCATGGACCTATTGGTCCGCCGTCCGTGTCGTGGACCACTCGGCCATGCCTACTGGAGCCCGTGCTCGCACAGCCCGTTCGGATAGCAACTCCGGGGTGATATTCGGCGGATTCCTGCCCGGGGCTCACACCCTCCCCCGGTCGCTCTGGCCTGAGTGGCCCGCCTGTTCGTCCCCATCGACGTCTTGCCGCGAAAATTAGCCTCTGGGGCCACAAAACACAAGCGCCACACCGGGCATTTTCGGCAGTCCGGCACAAATTGGGGGTAGGATAGGGTCCGAAATGGACGCCAGAAAACAGAAGCTCATCGCCATGCGGGAAGCGTTGGAAGACAGCGCAGGAACCGGCGACGATCCCGCTGCCGTCGTGCAGCTGGACCAGGCCAGGGTCGGCAGGCTGTCCCGCATGGACGCGCTGCAGGCGCAGGCCATGGCGAAGGCATCGGGCCAGCGGCGCGTCGCGCAGCTCCGGGAGATCGATGCGGCATTGCGGCGCATCGATGAGGGCAGCTACGGCAATTGCGAACGCTGCGAAGAGCCCGTCGACCCCCGGCGTCTCGACGCCGATCCCACCGCGCGGCTCTGCATCGACTGCGCGAGCAGGAGCGAGTGATGAACGACTCCGCCCCCGTGTTCCCCGAGCCGGCATTCGTCGAGACCAACGGCATCCGCATGGCCGTCTATGAACAGGGCGAAGGCCCTCCGGTCGTGCTGCTGCACGGATTTCCGGAACTTGCGTTCTCGTGGCGCTACCAGTTGCCCGCGCTCGCGGCGGCCGGGTTCCGTGCAATCGCGCCGGACCAGCGTGGCTACGGCCGAACGGATGTGCCGGCCCGGGTCCATGACTACCGGATCGAGGAACTTATAGCGGACATTCACGGGCTGCTGGACGCCCTGGAACTCGATGCCGCGACGTTCGTGGGGCACGACTGGGGCGCGCTGCTGCTCTGGCAGATGGCGATGCGAACGCCCGAACGCATCGAGAACATGGTCGTCCTGAACATCCCACACTATCCGCGACTGCCGGTCGACCCGATCCAGGTGATGCGCGAACGATTCGGCGACGACTTCTATATCGTCAATTTCCAGGATTCGGACGAAGCGGACAAGACATTTGCCAGTGACCCTGTACGTTTTTTCGACCTGATGATGCGCCGTGGACAGATTTCGCGGGAACAGTTCGACCAGCTTCCCCGGGAAGTGAAGGCGCTGAGCCTGCTGAAGCTGATGGCACGCAGTCACGGCAGCGGGGAGCCTTTACTCGACGATGCAGAGCGCGATTACTTTGCCAATGCCTTCGCGAAGACCGGGTTCACGGGCCCGATCAACTGGTATCGCAACTGGACGCATAACTGGGAGACACAGGCAGACTTCGACCAGCGCATAGGCATTCCCGCGTTATTTATCGGCGCCGTAGACGACGTGATCATCGCACCCGAGCACATCGAAGCAATGAAACCGCTCGTCGACGATCTCGAGATTCACATGCTCGAGAAGTGCGGGCACTGGAGCCAGCAGGAAAAGCCGGACGAGGTAAACCGCCTGATGATCGAGTGGCTGAAGCGGAGGCGCGCCTGACGTACCGTCAGTGCAGCGCCGGTGAGACGATTGCGTCGTTGCCCTCGCCGAACATTGCATGATCGAAGGCATTTACCAGCGCATCCTTGTCCTGTGCACCGATCACGAGCAACCGGCGGTTCAGAAGGAAACCAGGAACGCCGGCGATGCCGCTCGCACGGACCTGCGCTTCACGCGACAGGACGATCTGTCGCGCCCGTTCGTCCTCGATCGTGCGCTCGATGTCACCGGGTATCAGGCCGTGACGTCCACCGAGTTCGACAAGAATCTCCGGATCGCCGATATCTTCACCACGGCGGAAGAACGCCGTCATCAGTTCTTCGGCGAGCGCGCTCTGGTTCTGGCGCTGCGTCTCCGCCAGGTACATGAGCTGGTGAGCACGCAGTGTATTCGGCACGTGTTCGATCCGGTCGAACCGGAAATCGATATCTTCCCTGCGCGCATCGGCCGCCAGCTGTTCGAGAATCGGTTCTACGTTGGCGGGACTGCCGAACCGCATTGACAGGTAATCGTGCAGCGACATCCCGCTGTCGGGCATGTCGCGATTCAGCTGATACGGATACCAGCTGATGTCGCTTGGCCCCTGCACCGCCTGCATGGCCTGGTCGAGGCGGCGCTTGCCGATGTAGCAGAAGGGACACACCAGGTCGGCGATGACTTCCACGTGCAGCGCAGCCGCCGGCGCCAGCCCCTGGTTCGGGCCCCTGGGTCTGGTTCTCGCAAGATTGGACAGTAACTCGCTCATCTTATTTCCTCTTCCATGCCTGCAGAGGTGGTGGTATCCACCCTGATATCAAGCTTACCGGCGCCACCTTAACGCGGCCTTAATGATTTAGAGCGGCCGCGCAGGGGAAGATTCTTGGAACTTTTTGCGAGTTTAGACGAACATGCCGGTGTCTTCCTTGCGTTCAGCTAGCGGCGCGGCCCGAACAGCTGGGTCATGCCGCGTTGCCACGCAAACCAGGCTATCGAGCCGGAAATCAGGAAGTTCAGCAACTCGGCCAGACTGAGAAAACCGGCGCCGGACTCGAGCATCTGGTCGCTGACGAACATGGAGCGCAGCGCGACCGAAAAGATCAGCGTGACGAGCGTTGCGAGCGATTCAATGACCCCGATTGCAGTCGACCACGCCGGGCGCCGGATGACCAGGCCGAAACACGCGAAAATCGCGAGGTAGTAGCCCGCCCGGAGTTGAGGGAACCCTTGCAGCCCGGCGACGCGAACGTTTACGCCGAGGCCATAATCGAGCACCAGGAACACGATCGTCGCCGCGTAGTACGCCAGCAGGATGCGGCGTGGCTCGACATTCGGCGTTGCTGACATAACACCGTATCCGTAACAAGATGTTGCAGTAGATACCAGGCGCCTCCGGATGTGCAATATTTTGTTGTTGGGACCGGTCTACTGGGTACGTAGACGAAGCAGGAGAGAGCATTGCTGATTCGCAAGCCGTCAGACATTCGCCCGTCGGAAATCACGAGCAAGGGCAATTACCTCAACCGCCGGCAGTTCATGGCTGCGGGCGCCGCTGCCGGCAGCATCGCGCTCGCGTCACCGGTGCTCGGTGCGGTCGTTCCTCGCGGCGAGTTCGCAAAACTCCCGAACGTCCGGACCAGTGAGTTCAGCGCGGACGAGACGCCGACCAGCTACGACGACATCACCACATACAACAACTTCTGGGAATTCGGCACGGCGAAGGACGACCCGGCGAAAAATTCGAAGGACTTCGAACCGCGCCCCTGGCGCATAACGGTGGACGGGCATGCGGAGAAGACGGGTTCCTTTCATTTCGACGATTTCATCAAGCCGTTCGACCTGGAGGAACGCATCTACCGGATGCGTTGTGTCGAAGCCTGGTCGATGGTAATTCCGTGGATCGGCATACCGCTCGCTGACGTCATCAAGTACCACAAGCCGACGTCGCAGGCGAAGTACGTTACCTTCGAGACACTGCACGACCCGGTGCGTATGCCGGGCCAGCGGCGGCCGACGCTGGAGTGGCCGTATCGAGAGGGCCTGACCATCGCGGAGGCGACCAATCCTTTGCCCATACTCGCGGTCGGCCTTTACGGCGAGGCGCTCCCCAACCCCAATGGTGCGCCGATCCGGCTGGTCGTGCCCTGGAAGTACGGCTTCAAGGGCATCAAGAGCATCGTGCGCATCAGTTTCGTCGAGAAACAACCGGAGACCAGCTGGAACATGGCCCAGCCCTGGGAGTACGGCTTCTACGCGAACGTGAATCCCGAGGTCGATCACCCGCGCTGGAGCCAGGCACGCGAACGCCGTATCGGCAGCGGGCGCTTCGTCAGCAAGCAGCCGACGCTGATGTTCAACGGCTACGGCGAGCACGTGGCGCACCTGTACTCCGGGCTCGATCTCCGCAAGAACTACTGAGCCTTGGACACGGTCAGGCAGATCCGCCTCGTCTGGAAGCCCGTCGTTTTTGCACTGTGCCTGGTGCCGGGCCTGCTGCTGCTGGGCGACACGTTCGACATTACCGGTACCCTCGGCGCGAATCCCGTGGAGGAGATCCAGGACCGCCTCGGCAACTGGGGGCTGCGCTTCATAATGATCGCGCTCGCGGTCACGCCGCTGCGTCGGATCACGGGCTGGAACTGGCTGCAGCGATTCCGGCGCATGCTGGGGCTGTATGCCTTCTTCTACACGCTGCTGCACTTCCTCGTCTGGCTGATCCTGGACCAGGGCATACTCTGGTCAGCGATCGTCGAGGACATCGCCAAGCGGCCGTTTATCACGATCGGTTTCGCGGCATTGCTGATCCTCACCGCGATGGCCGCCACGTCGACGAACGGAATGCGCCGGCGTCTGGGCAAGCGCTGGCAGCAGCTTCATTACGGCGCCTACGTCGTGGGCATCCTCGGCGTGTGGCACTACTGGTGGCAGGTTAAAAAGGACTTCCGTGACCCACTGATCTACGCGCTTATTCTCGCCGTGCTTCTGGGCCTGCGTCTCTGGTTTCGATACCGGCAATCGCCGCGAAATCGGCGGGCGCATGAGGCAGGGCAGCGCTCGTGACGGACGCTCCAGAAGCCTTGAAAGCGCGGCGGCCGCCATCATTTCTGTAACCTTGTTTATGCATTCGGAGTACCAACTATGTTCAAACGCGTAATGCTGTTCATCGCCACGAACCTGGCCGTCTTGCTCGTGCTCAGCATCGTGCTGCGGCTGCTGGGCGTTGATCGCATCCTCGACGAGAGCGGCACGGGCATCAACTACGAAGCGCTGCTGGTGCTCTCGCTGGTCATCGGTTTCGGCGGCTCGTTTATATCCCTCGCCATGTCGAAATGGCTGGCGAAGCGCTCTACCGGGGCGCGCGTGATCACGCAGCCGCAGAACTCGGCCGAATCCTGGCTGGTCGCGACGGTCGAGAGACAGGCGCGTGAAGCCGGCATCGAGACGCCCGAGGTGGCGATCTACGATGCACCGGACATGAATGCGTTCGCGACGGGCGCGCGCCGCAACGCGGCGCTCGTCGCTGTTAGCACCGGGCTGCTACGCGGTATGCCTAAGGAAGAGGTCGAGGCCGTTCTGGCACACGAGGTCTCGCATGTCGCAAACGGCGACATGGTGACGCTGGCGCTCGTGCAGGGCGTCGTTAACACCTTCGTCATCTTCCTGTCGCGCGTGGTCGGGCACTTTGTGGATCGGGTCATCCTGCGCAACGAGTCCGGCTACGGTCTCGGGTACTTCGGCGCCGTGATTGCCGCGCAGCTGGTGCTCGGTATCCTGGCCAGCACCATCGTCATGTGGGTATCCCGCCAGCGCGAATTCCGTGCGGACGCCGGCTCGGCGAAGCTCAATGGCCGGGAGCCCATGATCCGTGCGCTGCAGCGGCTGGAGGCCAACGTGCCCTCGCAGCTGCCCAAGGAAATGCAGGCGTTTGGAATTTCGGGCGGCAAGAGCGCGATGATGAAGCTCTTCCTGAGCCACCCACCGATCGCCGAGCGCATCGAAGCACTGCGCCAGGCGTGACGCACCTCACCCACCCCTCGAACCAAAGCCGGGCATTGCCCGGCTTTTTTGTGAATTCTACTCAGACCGTCCATCCCGCCGTCTTTGGCCAAACCGGTTTTGAGAATTAGACTCATTCGAGACGAATTAGACGATTTGGCAGTGGTCATCGCGTCGCCATCCACCTAGTCTTTGATTAGTTAGCCGCGCTGACAAGTAAAGACGGGATGGTGCCAATGGACCGCGACCTGCAAAGCGGGTTTCGCCTCGGGGAGTGGTACGTTTGCCCCAAGCGAAACTGCATCGCCTCGGAAGGGAACGAGCTGCACCTTGAAAGCAAGGTGATGGCCGTGCTCGCTTACCTGTCAGGCAGACAGGGAGAGGTCGTATCCAAGACCGAGCTGCTCGACCACGTCTGGCGTAACCAGACGGTCGCCGAGGGCGTGGTCACGAGGGCCGTCTACGAACTGCGGCGTGCCCTCGACGACGACGCCAACAAGCCTCGCTACATCGAGAATGTACCCCGCATCGGCTACCGGCTGCTCGAACAGCCGCAGCCTTTGACAGACGCCGACAACCGGCCGTCGATCGATACCCGGAGATGGCTGAAAATGGCGTCGGCCGCGCTGATGGTTCTTGTCGTATCGATGCTCGCCTTTCAGCTTTTGCTCGGCAATTCCGGTTTACCGGCCATCCGCAGCGTCGCGGTGCTGCCTTTCGTCAACATGACCGGCGGCAGCGACAAGGACTACATCAGTGACGGCCTCACGGAAGAGGTAATCCATGTCATCGCACACCAGCCGGCGCTGAGCGTCTCGGCTCGTACGTCGTCTTTCGCGCTCCGCGACCAGGGACTGACCGCCGAAGAAATCGGACAGAGGCTGGGCGTCGACAGCATCATTGAGGGCAGTGTGCGCGAGGAACGCGGCCTGCAGCGCATTACAGTACAGCTCATCGATATTCGGACTCAGGCCCACAGGGGATCGGTCACGCTGGACATCGTCGACGGCAACCTGTTCGCCGCGCAGTCGCGCCTCGCCGAAGTTGTCACCGACATGCTCCGCGACGCTGGCGCCGATGTGCGGCCAGTACCGGTCGAAAAATCGACAACAGACGAAATAAAGGTTTATGAGCTGTACCTCCGTGGCAGGGCCGCATTGCAGATCCGTTCAGGTGAGTCGCTACGTGCCGCGAGAGAGTTTCTTCTCGAAGCGACTCGGATCGACGATACGTTCGCGCCCGCTCATGCAAGTCTTGCACAGCTCCATCTCGTCGCCCGTGCCTATCTGGGTATCGGAGTCGAGGAGACCCGCGATCTCGCCGAAGCGTCGCTTCGCAGGGCCCTGGCG
>JAACFE010000117.1 GCA_009937525.1 Gammaproteobacteria bacterium | reverse complement strand
TCGACATTTCCATCGACCAGGGCGGCTGCTTCGAAACGAGCCGGCCGACCACGCATGCCGAACCGACCTATCTCGTGCACGACTGCGTGCACTACTGCGTCACCAACATGCCGGGCGCGGTGCCGCGTACCAGCACGTTCGCGCTGACGAATGCAACACTGCCGTTCGTCAAGGACCTCGCCAATTTCGGCTGGCGCGATGCGCTGCTGAGGGACCCGCACCTGGCGAACGGACTCAATGTTCATGCAGGGCATGTCAATCATGAAGCGGTTGCCCACGATCTCGGTTACGAGTATCTCTCCGCTGCAGATGCCCTGAAGTCTGCCTGATCCCACGAGCTCTAGGCTCGATTCCCCCTACAGGTTCAGGCACAGCACAGGCCGGGCAGGGATGCCCGGCCTTTTTTTGTTGGCAGGAGCTGTCGCGGGCCCAGGCCCGCTCCTACAGCGGGCGTCGAAATTTGTAGGAGCGGTTCTCGAACCGCGACCGGTTCGCGGGCCAAGGCCCGCTCCTGCAGCAGGCCCGTTGCTACGGATTCTTTCGCCGCAGCAGCGGCCACACCAGCCAGGCGAAGATGAGCGCCGTGACCGCGAGGCCCCAGACCACGATCGCGCCGGCGGGCAGGTCGGCACCCACCGACAGGATGAGCCCGGCCAGGCAACCGACGATGCCGACGCCGTAGCCGCTGATCACTCGCAGCCAGCGATGTTCGATGTGACGCGTCGCCAGCGCCGGGATGATGAGTGACGCGAACACGAGGTAGATGCCGACCAGCTGCACCGAGGCGGTGACGGCAAACGCGAACAGTGCGTAGAACCCGAGGCCGTGCAGGTGCTCTCGCTTCCAGAACCAGGCGGCGACCACCAGCACGCTGATTACGAATACCGGAAACAGCTGGTCGATATTCACCCAAAGAACCTGGCCGACGAGGAGTTCCTTCAGGTGCTCGCCGCCGTGGGGGTTACCGGCCAGGATCAGGATACCCGCCGTTGCCGCAAGGATGAACGACGCGCCGATGATCGCTTCCTGGATTTCCGGCCAGCGCTTGTCCGTCCAGTGCAGGATGCCGGCGGCGACCAGCGCAGCCGACACCGCGGCGAACTGCACCATCCAGCCGCGCGCCTCCCAGCCCATCGTATCGGCGGCGATGACGCCGAGTCCGGCAACCTGGGCAATCGCGAGGTCGATGAAGATGATGCCGCGGCGCAGGACCTCCATGCCGAGCGGTACGTGGGTGCTGAGCACCAGCAGGCACGCGACGAACGCCGGAAGGATGATGCTCAGCTCGAATTCGCTCATTCGCGATAGTTCTCCAGCATGGCGATTGTCTGCTCGTAAAGTCCGAACAGGTCCGTCGCTTCGTCGTTCCCGCCGACGGTAAACGCCATCTCGATTACCGGAATACTAAGCCGGTCCGACAACCAATGCGCGGGTTTCTCGTTCTCGAACGGCGCACGGATGATGCCGGCGGGCGGTGCGGGTGATAACTGCTCCAGGAGACGCGACAGCTGAGCACCGCTCGCCGGGATACCCGGCTTGGGCTCGAGCGTGGCCACGATGTCGAGGTCCAGCCAGTCGGCGAGATAGCTGAAGCTGCGGTGGTGCGAAACGAGGCGCATGCCGGCGAGCGGCGCCGCCCGCTCTTCCCAGCGGTCCCGCGCGTCGCTCCAGCGCTCGAGAAACGCCGCCGCGTTGGCGCGGTAGCTGTCGGCATTGGCCGCGTCGAGCTGTGCCAGCCTGTCGACCAGCGCTTCGGCCACGCGCTCGATGTTGCGCGGGTGCAGGTGAATGTGCGGATTCCCCTGCGGGTGCACGTCGCCCTGCGAGCGGTCGACGTTCGTGGGGATCTCTATGCGGCGCACGTAATCGGCCGCCATGAAATTGCCGGGGCTGCCGGGCTGGATCTCCGGGTTGCCGGCACGCCGGAGCAATAAAGGCAGCCAGCCGACTTCGAGGTCGGCGCCGGTGCATACCAGGAGGTCCGCGCTGCGCGCGCCCGCGATCAGGCTCGGCCGCGCCTGCAGCATGTGCGGGTCCTGGAAGGCCGTCGTTGCCAGCGTGATCTCGACGTTGTCGCCGGCCAGTTCCTCCATCAGCGCCGCCCACTCGGGCTCGCAGCTGAAAACGTTCAGTGCGTTCGCCGACAGCGGCAGGCACAGCGCGAGGAGAACGGTAATTACTCGGGTCATGATCGGTCTCCTAGAACTGGTGCGCGCCGTGCGCGCCGATGCTCATGATGTACTGCAGGTACCAGACGCTGTCCGATTCCTCGAGAACCTGGTCGTCGGTGTACTGCAGGCGCAGGCGGCTGAACTCGCTCGGCGACCAGTCGAGCATCACGCTCGAGCGCCGCGAGCTGCGACCGGGGTCTTCGAGTTCGGTGCCGTCCAGGCCCGGGCCGTTGTCGGCATCGACCATGTCGTGCCTGAGGCCCACCCGCCACATCGGCGCGAACTGCCACACGCCCTGCAGGTACCAGCCTTCCTGGTCGCCGTCGTAGGGCAGGTCCGCGAACCTGCCGTCTTCGGAGCGCATGAAGTACTCGCCCTGCAGCTTGAAGCTGTTGACCGTCGGGTTGCCGAGCGGCGCCCACTTCCAGACGAAGTCGACAATCGTGAGATCGCTGTCGCCGCTGAAAAGGCCGCCTTCCTCTTCGCCCGCGTGGCCGCCGGCGCGGTCGACCGCATCGGCGCTGACGTGCGAAAGCCCGACCTGCCAGCTGTTGCTGGCGCCGACGTCGCCGCCGAGCTTCGCGAACAAGGAGTAGGCGCCCGGCGAGGTCTCGGCATTGCCGGTGGCCGGGAAGCCGCCGCCCCAGTTGAGCTCGGTGCCGATCTCGAACAGCAGGGAGGTTGGCGCGAGCCAGCGCGCCTGGATGCCGTCGACCGTGTAGCGGCCGCCGTAGAACGCCTGGTACGGCAAGGGCCGGTCGACGAAGTCATCGGCGTGGAAATGGAAGTCGTTGAGGTAACCGGCCTCGGAGAAGAAGCGGCCACCCATGACGGAGAAGCCGGCCGGCAGCGCCGTGGTCTGTACCCAGGCCTCCTCGAACTCGAGTTCGACTTCGCCTTCTTCTTCGACGATCGCGAACGTGGCGTTGCCGAAGAAACGCGTGTCGACACTGGCTTTCAGGTTGATCTCCACCTCGCCGGGCGAGAAGCCCGTCTCGCCCGTGCCGATCTCGCCCGCTGGCTGGAAGCCCGGGATCTCTTCCCAGCCGGCGCCCACGTCGGCGAAGCCGCCGTCGAGCACCACGCCGATCGCCGGATTGAAGGTGTTGGGCGACGACGAGCTGGACGTCTGCTGGATCGCGGTTTCTTCCGCGAGTTCGTAGGCCTCGCCGGCGTCGCGCTTTGCGCGACTGGTTTCGCGTTCGGCGCTGTCGAGGCGCGCTTCGAGCTCACTGATACGGCGCTCGTAGTCGTCGCGCATCTCGATAATCATTTGTCTCAGCTCAGCGACCTCGTCGCCGGACGCCTGTGCATTGGCCGCCGCTGCGGGCAGGCCGATGGTCAGCAGCACGATGGCTGTGCTCCAAGTTCTCACTGTCGTACTCCGTCAGGAATGGGTTGTCTGCTTGCGTGATACACGGGCGAAATCGCGCCCGGCGGACAGGACCGGGATCACAGGCAGTCACACTCCCTGTGATTCATCGGTTGGTCAGGATTGTCTCAGCAGGGCGAGGGAGGCCCGCGCTGTCTTGCAGTAGTGGGCTGCGCGGAGTCGAAGCCGCGGGTCGCGGCCGGTATGAAGAGCTGCCGGACAGGTTCCGGCGCATCGGTGATCGGTGTGTCCACGTTGCCGGCGGCCAGCTGGCTGGCCGTGATGCAGGTCGTGCAGACCTTGCTCTGCGGGGCACCCGGATCGTGTTCGAAGGCATGCAGCGCAAGCGCGCCCTGCGCACCGATGAGCAGTGCGGCGAGGAGCAGGGCTGGCAGTAGTCCGGTTTTCATCAACTGAAGATGGTCGCGGTTCGAGAGCCGCTCCTACAGCGTAGGGGGAGAAAGCATAGCCGCAAATCGGGCCGTTATCCATCGAAGGTCGCGGGCCCGCTCCCGCAGGAGATCCGGCAGGAGCGCTTCCCGAAGCGCGACCGATCGCGGGCCAGGGCCCGCCCCTACGGAGTGATCCAGCCGACGTACTCGATGTCATTGAGGTCAGTGAGATCGGAGGATATCCACATCACCACTCGCAGGCCGTCGGTGAAGTACGGGTCACCCGTCAGGTTCCGTCGGGGTTCGTCGATAGGCGCCGCGCCCACGCCGCCAACGTAGGCGAACTTCTCGAGCACCTGGTTGTAGGCGAGGTTCTCGATCAGGAACTCGCGGGTCTCGTCGACGTCCGGATCGATCTTGTGCGTGGTAATGGTCTTCCTCGTGAAGCGGACGCCGATATCGCGGCTGATCTGTCCCACCCAGACGGTCTGCCCGTTGAACGTCATCGGCGCGAGCCACAGGCGGAAGTGATTGCGCTCGTGGATGTTCTCACGGATGCGTTGCAATGCCACATCCTGTTTGCGGCCGAAGAGATACAGGCTGCTGACGGGCGAATAGCGGTAGGCGCCGCCGGTGAAAAATGATGCCGCCGTCTTCCAGCCGGATGCTGCCGTTACCGTCTCCGTCTCGTCCCAGCCCGCGCGAATCACCGCGTAATAGATGTCCTGCGGGTCACCAATGATCACGATATTCAGCGGATCTCCCTTATTTTGGCCCTTGGAGTCGACGACGCAGCATGGCAATTCCGCGAGCGCGGCGATGAACGCCTTGGAATCGGTGAAGTCGGTCATCTCGTCTTCAGCGTAAATCGACCTGAAGTCGACATCGTAGTGGTCGACGGCGAGACCCGGAACCTGGATGAAGAACGTGAACGCCCAGTTCCTCTCGTCGCTGAAGAGGTCGACGTTGAAGGCCTTGGTGCCTTCGTCGGCATTCGTAAAAATGAACCCGGAACGGGTGTCGCCCGGTGCAATCCACATGTTCACACTGTTGCGGAAGAGTTGTTTCTCGGCTTCCTGGCGCTTCTTGTCGCCCCGGGTCAGCGAAGCGATCTCCAGCGGCGTGTGGTAATCCGCGTCGACGCTGAACGGCAGGAAACCCACCGGGTGGTCTGTCATGTTCTCGATCTCGATCCACACCGGCTGCACGTCTTTTTTGTAGAGCGAGAGACCGAAGAGCTCGCGCGTCTCCTTCTTGTCCGGCACCGCCGCGGTCACGCGGACATCGTTCTCGACCTGTGTGACGGCGCGCTCGATGAAAGGCACCGATTCCACTGGCTTGAGGTCGAAGCTCGACGCGCAACCCGAAAGGCCGAGCACGAACATGGCGGCGGCGAGGCACGTCTTGCGCCGGAGACCGATTGTCGCGTTCATTGTTGCATCCACCATGGCGGGTTGTCCCAGGCCTTCAACTCGATGTCGAACGGGGATTGCGGTTCGGCGGACAGCCAAACCACGATCCGGTAGCCATCGGTGAAATAGGGCGTATTAAAGAGCGCGTCCCAGAAATTCGTGGCCGGAACGACTTCGGTGCCCGCTACCCAGGAAGCCGCCTTAACGGCCTGGCTATAGAGGAACTTCTGTGTAGCAAAGTTGCGTGCATTGTCCACGTCGGCATCGAGTCGCGATACGGTACCGATCCAGCGATAGTAGTGCCTCGCCTGGCCCGCGTAGACAGCGTCGGTGCCGGATCGAAACGGCGTCTTCCAGAAACGGAGTTCGTAGAAGCTGTCGCCGCCGACGGTCTCGTAGCGGAAGATCGCGTCCTGCTCCCTGCCGTAGAGGAATTGCGGCGTAAGAGCCGACGCTTCCTGGATCGAGGTTTCACGCCAGCCGCTGCGGAGCAGTGCGCGCAGCAGTTCCTCGCTCTCACCGACCAGCACCAGGTTGATGGGTTCGCCCGTCTCCTCGCCACGCCGGTCGGCGCTGCAGCAGGGCAGGTTTCGAATCGCTTCGGCGAGCGCGCCCTCCTCGTAATCGGGTACGTCAACGCCCGCAAACATTTCGCGGAGATTGAGCCGCGCATAGTCCGGCTCGAAGCCCGGCACCCGCAACAGGAAGGTGAAGTTATACGAATTGCGGTCGCTGAACACATCGATGTTGAATCCCTTCGCACCGTGGTCGGCGTGCGTCAACACGAAACCGGAACGTGTCTCGCCGGGGTCTATGTAACGCGGCATCGCGAGGTCATAGAATCGCTCGTCCATGGCCTTGCGTGCCTCGTCCGAGTAGCCACGGCGATTCATGTAGGCGACCTCGAGCGGCGAGAAATATTCCGCATCGGTGCTGACGGGCGCATAGCGGGCCAGGGCCTCGCCGGTGTTTTCCACCTGCAGCCAGACCGGCTGGATGCCCTGGTCGTAGAGATCGATACCGAAGATCCGCTCGGTCTCCTCCCGCCCGGGTACCGCTGTGGCGATATGGATGGGGCCATCGGACTCACGTTCCGCGCGCGCGAGGAACGAGTCGTAATCGACGGGCTCGTATACGTAGGCCCTGCCACCGCAGCCGGCCAGCCCGGTGGCGAAGACCAGTGCAATGAGCAGCAGGCGGAGGCGTAATCTGATCATCTGCTTCTTGTGGCAGTGTTTGCAGAAAGTCTACCGTATTTCCTGGCTAACCCTAATACGTGCAATCATCGATGCCGATGTACACGATGACTACAGCGGATATCCCGTCCGGGCGGCAGTACCGGATGTTCGAGGGTGATGCTCCCCTGCCGTTCCGGCGCTTTTTCGAACTGCTCGGGACCGGCGACGGCTTCGCGGACTGGTACACCGGCGAACTCGCGGCCTTCGACGCTGAGGCGTTCTACTGGGAGCTGCCGCCGCTGACGAGCCGGACGATCGATCGCGATGCCGAGTTCGTGCTGATCGAGGCACCGATGCTCGCGCGGTTTCCGCCGGAGCGGGCGCCGTTCTCGTCCTACTTCGACCGGGCGCGGGACAAGGACGTCATCGTCTTCCCGAACCTGGGCGGTGACGCGGTAATGGTGGTGCCATGCCCGCGAGGCCCGGACGAGCACTATCCGCATCTCGCCGCGTTTCTTCGCGGCGCCGGCAAGCAACAAATAAGGGAGCTGTGGCGCAGAACAGCGCAGGAAATGCTGCGCAGCATCGGCGAGCGGCCGGTGTGGCTGAGCACGGCCGGCGGCGGTGTCGCGTGGCTGCATATCCGACTCGACAGCCGGCCGAAGTATTACAGTCACGGACCCTACCGCCGCGCGCCGTAGGAGCGGTTCTCGAACCGGGATCGGTTCGCGGGCCCAGGCCCGCTCCTACAGGTTCATCGTGCGCTGTAGGAGCGGTTCTCGAACCGCGACCGGGCATTGCGGTGCTGGCTATCCTGCTTGGGCTGCCCACAGCGTACGCGGACGAGGACATGCTCGAAGACCCGACCACGATGGCGCTGGGGCGCAAGCTGTCGGTCGGGATTGCAGCCGGCCTGATGCGCTTCGACACCAATTTCAAGTTTACGAGGCGCGACACGGGCCGGTCCGTATTCCTCGACTCGGAAGGCTCGATGGACCTGCCCGAGGTCAAGTCCATCCCGCTCATGTATGGGTACTGGCGGCCGTCGCCAAAGCACGGACTCGGTTTCGGGTATTTCTCGGTGCACCGCGAGTCCGAACTGATCGCGATCGACCGGAACTTCGGCGATCTCTCCGTGGACGGACGGGCATCGTTGGACGACGACACCCGCTTCTACACGCTGGCCTACAACTACACCCTTTTCCAGGATTCTCGTGCGTTCCTGTTTGCCTCCCTCGGCATAACCGCGATCGATCTCAAGTATGACTTCGATGCATTCGGCGTCCTGTCGATCGACGACGTACCCGTAGCAACGGGCGCATACACCGAGAGCCTCGAGCAGTTCGCACCGATCCCGCTGATCGGCCTCGACGCCTGGTTCGCCATTACGAACAACTGGTCGTTCGGCGCCCGTGCCTCGTTCGTCGCGGGCGAGGTCAGTGATGTTCGTGCGCTCATCCTCGAGTCGCGCATCCGGGCGAAGTACGATTTCAATGAGCACGTCGGCCTGCTCATCGGACTCCTCTATTTCGACGGCGACGTCACCCTCAATGGGTCGGATACGAAGACCGAGATCAATTACGGTTTCGAAGGCCTGTTTCTGGGCCTCGACGTCGGCTTCTGACCCGATCGCGGGCCAAGGCCCGCTCCTACAGGTGGAATGCGTTGTAGGAGCGGTTCTCGAACCGCGACTCGAACCGCGACCGATCGCGGGCCAAGGCCCGCTCCTACAGGTTCATCGTGCGTTGTAGGAGCGGTTCTCGAACCGCGACCTGCTCCTACTGTCGCCAGTCGAGCGCGAGCAACAGCTCACTCAGCGCATGAAACCGTAAGGCATTGAGCCCCGTCAGCCGCTCGACCTTCTGCAGGCGCGAGTACACGGTGTTCGGGTGGATGCCGAGCAGCAGCGCCGTCTTTTGTGCATTCATGTTGCAGTCGGCGTAGCTCCTGAGCGTCGCCGCGAGGGCGCCGCGCTTGTCCGCGGCGACGAGTCGTTCCGCCCAGTCCGGCCCGGGCGCCGCCGCGGATGATCGCGCCTGCGTGATCAGCATCTGCCTGAGCGAGATGTCGGAGTAGCGCGCCACCCGATTACCAACACTCGCGAGGTCGAGCGCCAGCCGTGCCTCGTTCGCGGCCCTCGGGATGTGCGAGGTGGACGGGGCGTCGTTACTCAACCCGATCAACGCCGCGGGTCCGACACGACGCAGCGCCGGGTAGACGCGGTCGGCGACGCTGGTCTGGGGCGCGGTCCATCCGGACGTGCGCCGCGTGGCGGAGAGGATCGCGACGACGTGGTTGTCGCGGATGCCGACGATGCTGCGCACGCCCACGGGGGTGAGCGCTTCGTCGATGGCGTTTGCCATGCGCTGGGCGCGCGGGGCGCTTTCCATCTCGCGCGGGTCGACGGAGCGCGCGAGCGCCACGCAATAGGACTGGCGCTGCTGCAGGTAACCGGCCCGGCGCAGCAGGTCCGCGGCCATCTGGTCGGCCTCGTCGTAGCCTTCGAGCAGCGTGTTGAGGAGCGCACTGCGGCGGTCACCCTCGGCCTCGGCCAGGCGCCGGGTGTGACGTACGTATTCCGAGGTGATCAGGGTGCCGGCATTGCCCGTGTACTCGATGATGAAGTCGGTGACCGCGGCGATGACCCGGCGCAGGTGCGCGGACTCGTCGGCGACCCCGAGTGCCGCCTCGCGAATCCAGATCGCGAGGGTCTTGTGCAGGACACGGTAGCTCTGCAGCAGGGCATCCAGGGGAAATTTCTGCGCGGCGCGCCGCTCGGCGTGCTCGCGGACGAAGTCGAGTTCACCCGGGAGCCCGCCGC
>JAACFE010000037.1 GCA_009937525.1 Gammaproteobacteria bacterium | reverse complement strand
GGGCGCCGTCGAAGATCGGGTTACCTGTGCGATTGTCGAAGTCCGCGATAAGGATGGACAGGGGTTCCAACTGCTCCGGGGCGGTGTCGACTTTGCCCGCCACGTTCAGGTAAATGGAAAAGATCAGCGCCACCGACAGCACGCCGATCACCACGAAGTCCATACGCCGCCCACCGAACGGGATGACCATCGTGTCCGTGGCCTCTGCCTGAACCTCGATGCCGTGCTCGGTGATGTCGAAGATCCATGCCAGGACGATCGTGACCGGCAACCCGATAATGGCGAGGATGATGACCGCCTGCAGCGCCCAATCCGGGGCCTCGAAGGCATCGAAAAGGACGCTCGAGACCTCGACGACGATCCATGCGACGCCGACGTAGAGACCCGCTGTGCGGAACACCTCACGTCGTCGGAGTTCTTTGATTAGCTTGAGCATTTTCTTATGGTCAGAGGTTCGCTCACGGGTGAGAAGAGTCTAACACCGCTGTGATGAGGCCATGAAGAAGAGTGAATCCGGACACGCCGATGGCCGTCGAACAAAGGGCGTGACGAGAAAACAAAATCGTGGCGGATGCCCCGAACCGGCTCCGCCCCTCAGGTGCCATAAGGTCCCGCCAGCCGTCGTTGCTTTATGTAATAGCGATTGTCATTTGCCGTTTATTCGCAACAATATCCGGACAGCGACATACGCTATTGCTTACCTATATTGGATCGCATATCCTCACGAAATCTATAGGCTTTTGCCAACCTCTGGTGGGGGATCCAATGACTACCAAGACCATCACTCGTGGCGCTCTTACCCTGATCGCCACAACCGTCGCCATGCCCGTTTTCGCTCAGGAGCAAGCGGACGTGGCCATCTTCGAAGAGATCACGGTGCTCGCGACAAAACGTGAGCAGACATTGCAGGAAGTCCCGGTTGCGGTATCGGTTGTGTCCGCGGACGTCATGAACGACGCGCAGGTACTCGACATCAAGGACCTGCAGTTCCTGGTGCCTTCGCTGCGCGTCAGCCAGCTGCAGTCGAGTGCGAACGCCACGTTCCTGATCCGCGGCTTCGGTAACGGCGCCAATAACGCGGGTGTCGAACCGTCCGTAGGCGTATTCGTGGACGGCGTCTACCGGTCGCGCTCGGCGGCCAGTCTTGCCGACTTCCCGAACCTCGAACGCATCGAGGTCATCAAGGGGCCGCAAAGCACGCTGTTCGGCAAGAACGCGTCTGCCGGCGTCATCAACGTCGTGACGGCGAAACCGGATCTCGACGGGTACTCCGGGTCCGCGTCGTTTACTTATGGCGACTACGATCAGATCGTCGTGAAAGGCGATGTCAGCGGCCCGCTGTCCGACACCTTCGCCTGGAGCCTGTCCGGTAGCTACAACCAGCGCGATGGCTATTTCACCAACCTTGAAACGGGCACCGATTTCAACGAGCTGAATCGCTACGGAGTTCGCGGCCAGCTGTTGTGGGCGCCGTCGGACACCTTCGAAGCTCGTTTCATCGCCGATTACGACAAGATCGACGAAAACTGTTGCGGCGTGGCGAATCTCGCTGTGGGCGTCGCGGATTTTGGTATTCGCGTGGCCGGCGGCGACTACCTCCCTGAACAACCGTTCTCCTACAATGGCCTCTTCAATTTCGACGCGGTCAACGAGATCGAAAACAACGGCGTATCGCTGCAGCTCGACTGGGATCTGAGCGATGCGATCACCCTGACCTCGATTACGGCATTCCGTAACCTGGAGCGCTTCGACAACTCGGATGGCGACTTCACGACGGCCGCGCTGCTGAACGAGACCGCGTCGAACCTGACCGATACGACGCTCGAAACCTTTACCCAGGAATTCCGGCTGTCGGGATCGACGGACCGCATGGACTGGCTGGTCGGCGCGTTCTACTTCGACGAGGACGTCGAGCAGAACAGCGGCGTCCTGTTCGACTCGGGCGCACGGCCCTACGTCGATGCGATGACCAAACTGGCCGGTGTTCCGTCTGGCGCCTACACGCCGCAGGAGGCCGCCAATCCGCTCGTGCCATCGCCGGTTGCGCTGCTCGAAGGTCTCATCGCGTCCACGTACCAGCCGGGTTCTCTGTTGCCGCCGCTCGCTCCAGGCGTAGTTGATCAGTTCGGCCCGATTATCCCGGGCACTTCCTTCGCGACCGGCCAGGGCACCATCGAGACGGGACTGCTGGACAACCAGGCCATCTCGCTATTCGCGCAGGCCGACTTCGCACTGACCGACCGGGCAACCGTGACGCTCGGCATCAACTACACCGAGGACGAGAAAGACGTTTCGGTCAGGACCGTGAACGACAACGTCTTCTCGTACATCGACCTGGTAGACGACATCGGCCAGCCGGTGATTTTCGCGACGGTGTTAGGGCAACTGCTCCAGGCCGGCCAGTGCCCTCTGGGCCCCACCGATCCGGCCTGCGTCGCCCAGGCGGCAGCTGCTGCTGACATCGGCAAGGGGACAACGTGCACCACCGGCGCGCCCGGCGAATTGTGCAACCCGTTCCTGCCCTTGCAGCAGGTGCAGATCCTGCCGCCCTTCGTCAACTTCCCGAACGCGGTCGAGAACGGTAACTCGAAGGACGATCAGACGACCTGGACGGCACGTTTTGCCTACGACCTGACCGACCGGCTCAATGCCTACATCAGCGCCGGCACGGGCTTCAAGGCCACGTCGTGGAACCTGTCGCGCGACTCGAGGCCGTTTGCGGCCGACATCGCGGCGCTCGAAGGCGCCGGTCTGGGCGTACCCAACCTCTCCCCGGCCACGCGCCTGGCAGAGCCCGAGGATTCCACGCTCTATGAGTTAGGCCTCAAAGGCGCATTCGATACCTGGTCCTTCAACCTGGCCATCTTCGACCAGGAAATCGAGAACTTCCAGGAGAACGTCTTCCAGGGCACGGGCTTCGTCCTCGTCAACGCCGGCAAGCAATCGACGACCGGCGTCGAGATCGACGTGCTGTGGGCGCTCACCGAGAATTTCGACTGGTACTTTGCAGGCACGTTCCTGGATCCCGTCTATGACGACTATCAGAACGCGCCGGGCGTCGGCGGACCCACGGACCTGAGCGGCACCAAGGTTCCCGGTGTCAGCGAATTCAGCGCCAACACATGGGCACGCTGGTCCTTCGACCTCGGTTCCACCATGTCCGGCTTCGTGCGTGCCGAGTACTACTATGAAGACGAGACACAGGTCATCTCGAATGTACCCGCGAATGTGGCGTCGCGTAAGGTCAGCACGGTTAACGCAAGCATCGGCCTGCGTTGGGAAAACGGCTTCGAGGCTATGCTGTGGGGCCGCAACCTGACCGACGACGAGTATCTGCAGAGCGCATTCCCGACGACGTTCCAGAACCTCGCGGAGCCTTTCAGCTACAGCGGCTACCCGAACCAGCCGCGTACCTGGGGCATCACGCTGCGGAAGTATTTCGACTGATCGCATTCCACCAGTGGCAATCCAAACGGGCCCTCTTCGAGGGCCCGTTTTTTTTGGCTCGCGGGCCGAAGCCCGTTCCTACCGGCTGGACCATAACCTGCAGGAGTGCTTCTCGAAGCGCGACGGTTTCGCGGGCCGAGGCCCGCTCCTACAGGCTGGACGATAAGCTGTAGGAGCGGGCCTCGGCCCGCGATTCCCGCTGCACCTTAAGACGACCTTATTGGTTCATAATGCGGGATCACCATGACGGATTTCGATCTCACCCCGGTCAGTACCGAAGCGCCGATGGAGCCGGTGCTCCGAAAAGGCATCGGCCTGTGCCTGTCAGGCGGCGGCTATCGCGCGATGCTGTTTCATCTCGGTGTTGTCTGGCGGCTGGCCGAACTCGGCTACCTGGGCACCGAACACCGCTGGGGCAAGCACGGCGAGCTCGGCTCGCTGCAGCGTGTCTCGTCGGTGTCAGGGGGCTCGATTACGGCCGGCGTGCTCGGGCTCGCGTGGGATAAGCTGGACGTGGACTCGCCCGGCGTCTCGGACCGGTTCCGCGAGCACGTCGCCGAACCGATCCAGGCATTCGCGAGCCGCTCGACGGTGACGATACTCTCGGGGTTGCCTGCGATTATTTTCAGTACCGTCAACAAGCGCGTGGTGCGCATCTACCGCAAGCGACTGTTCGGCGATTTGACGCTGCAGGACTTGCCGAAGTCGCCCGACTTCGTCTTCAACACGACGAACCTGCAATCCGGCGCGCTGTGGAGTTTCTCGAAACGTGTCGCACGCGACTGGCGCGTGGGACGCATCGAGGAACCCATCGACACGCTCGCAAAAGTCGTTGGCGCTTCGTCGGCGTTTCCGCCGTTCCTGTCGCCGGCGAGATTCAAGTATCGGGATGAGGATTTCACGCCCGGCAGCGGCGATGGCCTGCAGGGACCGCCATTCACGACGCGACCGTTGCTCACGGACGGCGGCGTCTACGACAACCTCGGGCTCGAAACGGTGTTCAAGAACTACAAGACCGTCATCTGCTCCGACGCCGGCGGCGACCTGCCTGCAAGGAAGCGAGTTTCCGGTGACTGGATATTGCAAACCTATCGCGTGGTCAGGACGATCAACAACCAGGTGCGGAGCCTGCGCAAGCGCATTCTGCTGACCTCGTTCGTCGAACGCGAGCGCCACGGCACCTACTGGAGTATGCGTACCGACGTCCGCAAGTACCCCGCAGACGACAGGCTGCCGTGCCCCTTTAACCGTACGCAGGAACTGGCGAGCATCCGCACCGATCTCGAGGCCAAGGACCCGGTGATACAGCGGCGCCTCATCAACTGGGGTTATGCCCTCTGCGACGCCGGTATCCGCAGCTGGGTGGAGGACGGTCTGCCGGCGCCGCAGGACTTCCCGTATCCGTCCGAGGGCGTCTGAACGCCGTGTTCATCGACCAACCGCAGGTCTTCATTACGGCGCTCGTGCTCGTGCCGATCGCATACGCGGCAACCAACGTCGACAACCTGCTCATCATGGCGGCCCTGGGGGCGGGCACCACCCGCCGCGGCCAGCTGATCACAGGCTTCCTTGCAGCGAGCGCTAGCGTGCTGTTCATCGCATCGCTCGCGACGTTTATAGAACGCCTGGTCCCGCCTGAGGTGCTCGGTTACCTGGGCTTCGTGCCGCTCAGCATCGGCCTCTACCTGCTGTTATTCACGGGCGCGCAGGCAGAGAGCCCGGCCTCCCGTTCGACCAGGTGGCCTGCAATGGCCGGACTGCTGTTTGCGAACAGCGGCGACACGATTTTCGCGATCGGGCCGCTGTTTGCGGAAAGCGGGAGCGATGCACGTCTCGGCATCGCGATCGGATTCGCCCTGATTTCGACGATGTGGCTGCTCCTGATACTCAATCTGTCCCAGCGTATCGCCCGTTCCGAGGCGCTAAGCCGGCTCGGCCCCAGGCTGGCGCCGTGGATGATGATCCTCGTGGGCCTCTACATACTCTCGGACAGCGCTACCGACCTCATTTGAACGTCGGTCGACCGGTCACGGCATGTAGACGGCGACAAAGCGCATGGTGACGTCCCCATTGGCATCCTCGATAGCAAGATCTTCGCCTGCTATCGAATAACGATACGCATTTTCGAGCGCCTGCAGGAACGCAACCTCCTGCGCCATGACGTTTTGACACATGCGCCGCGTACTCGCGATCGGACCGACCGACAGTCCATCGTCCGTCACCGTCATCGAGCCCGTGAACTGATTGCAGCCCGCGTAGCCGCCGACCTGGTCCTCGCCCTTGAGAATCATGTGCAGCTCCTTGCCTTCGCCGGGCTCGACAGCGGCGCCGTTCAGTTCGATCAGCTTCCAGTAGGTGTTAGTCAGCGACACGTCAGGTTTCACGTTCTCCACAACCGGCGCAGGTGCTGTCGGCGTCTCCGCGATGCCCGCCTCGTCCGGTGCGCATCCGACTACGCCGAACAGTATGACCAGGCTGGAAATCCAGCAGGTGTTTTTCATTCGCACAATCCCAATCAAGCAACACTAACTACGTATAACGTGTAACAACAACCATCGGGGTTCACAGCATCACCGCGTGTCGATGAATATGTCGCCGCTGCGGGTATCCTCGATCCAGAGCGCACGCTCGCCGGATTCCTTCGACTTGCCGGCGTGCAGGGTATAGGTGTTTCCGAGGATCAACTCGCCTTTCGCCCTCGCCTGTTCGCTGTTGATCAGCATCGGGCGGATGTTAATCCCTATGCTCGCATCGTCCTGCTCATGCAGCGTGTACTTCCCGGGTACCAGCAGGATCGTCCCATACTCCGATCTGGGCAATACTCGCTCTCGGATAGTGACATCCCGAACGTCGTCGCCGAGCTGCAGCGTAACGATCGCCATGTTCGGCCGATCAGGCCCTACCCAGGTCCTGTAGACGTTGTCCCCTCTCTCCGAGCAGGCGGACAGCAGTAATACCAGCAGCACGATTGCGGCGTAATAGGTCTTCATGGGCACCATTATAGGCTTTCCGGGCATTGGCGGAATGACCTCGAAAGCCGGAAGGCTGATGGAATCGGACAATACCCTCGCTAAGGTACTCAATAAGCTGCCTGCATGATGAAACCGATCGAGAGGTAAGCACGATGAGCAGAATCGCAGCTGTTTTAGGTTCGAAGGCGGGCTGGTTCGTGTTGCGGGAAACGCCGTTACCGGGCCCCTGGAGCTGGTTCGTGACGGAGACCTTCGAGGCAGCGATGCAGCGCCTGGAGGACTACGAGGTCGTTTCTATCGATGCGCCGTTGAGTCTTGCCGAGTATCCGGCTCTATCGAACGATGACGATGCCGGAATTCGTGATCGTTACCGGCGGCCCGCAGAGAAGATCCGCGAAGTGCATGAATTCATGCGCGCCAATCCCGGGGCCGGCCATTTCCTGTACGAGGTACATCCGCATCTCAGCTTTCTCGAGCTGCGAGGCGGCATCACGGCGCCACAGCGCGAAGGCAGCAGGCCGCGCTTTCGTGACCAGTTGAGCTACCTGTGCGATATCTACCCGTCCGAGGCCCTGTACCAGGCCTTGACGGCGTTCCGGCACGCGGAAGCATCCCGGCACGATGTCCTCGACGCGTTCGCGATGCTCTGGTCCGCGAAGCGTATCGCTACGAGCCGTGCAGAAAGGCTGCCAAGTATGCCCGTCTACGACGCACGCGGGTTCGACATGGCCATCTGGTATTGATCGGCGCCGCCGGTCGGCGCGGCGTATAATCGCGATCGTTACCACCGAGGAGTCCGCGCCATGTACCTTCGATTCGCCGTCGCCGCCCTGACCCTGATCATCGGAGGGCCCGCCATGGCCGATACGATCGCCATCATCGGGACCGGTGACGTCGGTGGTGCGCTCGGCCCGGAATTTGCGCAACAGGGACATACCATTGTTTACGGTTCGCGAGACCCGGGACGCAGCAAAGTGGAAGAACTGGTCGAGAGGACCGGCGATCTCGCATCTGCCACGACGCCCGCTGAAGCCGCTGCGCAGGCGGATATCGTCGTCCTTGCCGTACCCGGTTTGATGGTAGAAGAGATTACGCGCAGCCTGGGGGACCTGTCCGGGAAGATCATCATCGACCCGACGAATCCCCTGGAGCGGCGAATGAACCGGCTCGAACATGCCGTTGATACCTCGAACGCGGAAATCATCCAGGCAGCAGCCCCTGGAGCCTACGTCGTCAAGGCCTTCAACACCCTCAACTGGAAGACGATGGTCGATCCCGCGTCCGCTGGCGGACCGGTCTCTATCCCGCTCGTGGGCGACAACGGCCGCGCAAAGGACAAAGTCGCGGAACTCGTCTCCGGTATGGGCCTGGAGCCGATCGACGTCGGTCCGCTGCGCGACGCGCGCTGGGTAGAGGGCATGCTGATCCTCTGGATCAACAACCGCTACGGCAGCAAGCGTCCATCGTTCGACTATCACCTGCGAAAAGACTAGCCGGCTGTAACCCTTCCCCGCGGCTTCGCCTATAAGTGAAAGAGATGCGAAGGAACCCGAACGCCATGAAGACACTCTTTTCCGGCTGCGCCGCGCTCGTGGCCCTGGTGCTGATGCTTGCGCCGCCTGTCCCCGCCGAGACAGCCTTTCACAGCTACGAGGCCCTGTTCGAGAGTGCGCTCGATTCGGTCGCCTGGAACCCGCATGAAGACTGGGCGTTCACGGAAACCGCATCGGGAAGCGATGGCGACTTCGTGGGCCGATACGATCCGCGGCTGCCCGAAGAGGAACGCTGGAACCTGCTGTCGATCGACGGCCGCGATCCGACGGATGAGGAATCGCGGGAATACACGGAGCGCAAACGCAGTGAGAATCACGACGACGACCGCGAGGACGACGGCAGGATCGATGGCATGATCGAACCCGGCTCGCTGGAGCTGGTCGAGGAAACCGCCGCCTACTGACGAGATGGGCCGCAAGGTGCTGGAGCGAATGGACGGCACGGTGAAGATCATCAAGGACGGGCATTACCTCGAATACATCGACATCCGCAACACCAAGCCGATACGGCCGAAGGTCGGCGTCAAGATGAAGAAATTCCTGACGCGCATTACCTTCGGACCCGCCGTCGAGGGCGGCCCCATCGTTATGAAGTCGATGGACGTTGCCATCAAGCTGAGCGCATATCTCCTGGTGCGCGTCGACGAGACGGAATCGGTAACGTTTTCCGATTTCGAGTTCGCGGCAGACGCCGGCTGATCAGCGCTTAACCTCAAGATTCGAGAAGCCCATGCCGTCGGGTTCCTTGCCGGCCCGCAGCGTGCGAACGATGTCCCCGCTCCCGAGGTCGATCTCGGTTATTACGTCCGCGTTCGCGTGCGCGACCCAGGCACGGTCGCCCGCGGAGTCGACGATTACGCCGATGGGCACCGAACTATTGCCGAAGCGGTCGCCGAACAGGCGCTCCTCAACGTCCATACTTTCGAGGTCGAACGTGACGATTCGAAGCTCTTCGAATGTATGCGCGTCGTAAATAGCGAGGTCGCCGGCCCTCGCCCGCGTGACCAGCACCTGGCCTTTGGGCGTCGCCGTCGCGCGTATCGGGAAGCCCTCCGAGGAAATCTCGCCTGCCCTCTGCAGCGTGCCGGCATCCAGAATCGTAATGGTGTCGGCAGCACGGTTCGTTACCCAGATATGCTTGCCGGATGCCGACACCGCGATTCCCTCCGCACCGTCGCCCGTGGCGATATTCGACTCGCGGGCTCCCTTCCCAAGATCGAGAACGGTGATCGATCCGGAGCCGATGTTGGCCGTGTACGCGCGTCCCCTGGCGGGATCCAGCGCCACCATGTGCGAGATCTCCTGGTCCGTGCCGATAGACTGCACGACTTTTTCCCGTTCGACGTCGACAACGATCAGCGCCTTGCTGGCTTCGACCGTGACACCAGCCTGCTTGTCGTCCAGCCACTCGACACCATGCGGCCTGCGGTAATCGCCCAGGTCGATGGTGCTGACAACCGTCGCAGCGGCGATATCAATGAGCGTCAGGCTATTGCCGCTGCGATCGCGCGTCCCGTAGTTGGTGACGAGCGCGAAGCGGCCGTCCGGCGAAATGCCGATCTCGTGGGGGCCCTCGCCCGTCGGAAGCGTTGCGACAACCTCACCCTGCTCCAGATCGATCAGCGACACCGTGGCTTCCGCCTTGTTGGCGACCACGAGCGTTTCGGCAAGCGCGCCGGGGACGGCGAACAGGGCTGCAAGAAGTACCACAGGCAACGATCCTGTCGGGTGGACACGGGTGGGTGATTTCATACGGCCTCCTTCGTGAAGACGCCTATCCTATCAGGCGTCACGTCGGAAGCGGTCTAGTTGATGACCACCGAACGCACCACTTCGTTCGAGTAGTCGCTCTCGACGCCCACCGAGTTGAATGCCGTCGCCGCAAAGTAGTAGGTAGCCGGAGTCAAGCTGTCGACCACGTAGGCTGTCAGGCCGACATTTTCGATCCTTAACTGCCGGTCGTAATTGCCCGGCTCGATACCCCAGTAGATCACGTAGCCCGCGAGGTCGCCGGCGTATGAACCGTCCGTATTGCGTTCGGGCGGCTGCCACTCGAGGGTAACGGACCCCAGCTCATCCCTGCTGACGGCAATCGAGAACGGCGGCAGCGACGACGTAGCGCTGCCGTCGCTGACCGAGATCACGACGTCGTCATAATTGCCGACGTCGCCAAACTGCGGAATGCCCTGCAGCCTTCCCGTGGCGGCGTCGAATGCGCTCCAGGCCGGCTTGTTCCGGACGGTGAACGTCAGCGCATCGCCTTCCGCGTCCGACGCGGACGGTGTAAACAAATACGCCTCGCTCATCACGGCGACGAACTGCGGATCGCCGCTGATCTGCGGGGCCGTGTTTGCGCTGCCCGGCACGCCCAGTCCGCCGCCGCCGGGCGGCGATTCGGATGCCAGGCAGCCGGTCAGTAAGACTGCCGCCAGGAGACTGCTCACAGGCTGTCGTATTCCGTGCGTTCGTCGTCCGTGCGCTCGTGGTCCCTGAGTTCTCATTCCATAAGGCTCCGCCGGGCAGTCCGTTCGTCGCGGACTGCGTTTCAGTCAGTTGTCCTGTTTGCTGGCCGTCAGACCGAACGCCATGACGGCATCGAGTCGGGCATCACGCCCCGGCACGACGGCACGGGGCGACTCTTCGGCTCACGACTCAACATAAAGCAAGACCCGTGCCAACGGCGGAATCGGGTCGAAAAGCGATGAAATACGGGGCCTCGCCGCCGGGCCTGGACCCGGATTTATTGACCGCTTGTCTCGGAAAAGGGACAGGTTGCTGTTAAGCAACATTATGTAAGATCTATAAATTACTGCTCTAGATAGGTTTTTCCGTAGTCGCCATCGTGCGACACCGCGGCACGGGGACTGCCGCACATTGGCGGCCGTTTCCTTGACCATCAGCAAGTGGCGGCAGCGAGTCAGCCACCGCAAACCGCGCTCGAGCGCGAAACGCAAAAAGCCCCGCACAGGGGCTTTCTTCAACTGGGGAAATGGTGCCGAAGAGAAGACTCGAACTTCCGACCCACGCATTACGAATGCGTTGCTCTACCAACTGAGCTACTTCGGCACGACAAGGTGGCCTGTTACGGCGGCGCGCAGTATAGCGACACGCGCACGAATGGGAAAGTCCCGCGAGCCGACGCCCGCTTCAGCCCTCGCCACGGATGCGGATCAGCACCTCGATGCTTTCGCTCTGGGAGCCGTCCGGCATGGGCGGCAATTCACTGAAGCGAACCTGTTCGTCGGGGATGTCGCGGAGCTCACCCGTGTCCACGTTGTAGAAGTGATGATGCGGGTGCGTCGTGGAATCGTAGAACTTGCGTACGGGATCGACCATCACTTCCTTCACGATGCCGCGCGCGCCGAACAGGTTCAGCGTGTTATACACGGTGGCTTTGGACACGCTGCTGCCCGCGTCGCGCAGCCGGTCGATGATCTGGTCCGCCGACATGTGTTGAGGCTTTTCCAGAAGAATTTCAGCAACTTCCAGACGCTGTGGTGTCGACAGGATGCCGTATTTCTCGAACAATGAAAGGATGTCGGAACGCGACATGGAAGGCCCCCGGGCCGTTAATCTGGACTGAGTATAAACCAAATCGCAGCGCCGGTGACCAGCAGCGCACGTCAACAGGGCAATCCGGCGCTTTCGCGCGGATTTCCGGGCTGCAGTGGGACCGTTCAGCTGGCATGTTGGCGCCCTCGACGGGAGGCCAGCAATGTTTGCCAGGGATCACGGCTACTCACTTCTCGAACTCCTGATGACGATCGCGGTCGCCGCGTTGCTGCTCGCGCTCGGCCTGCCCTCTTTCTCGGCGCTCAAGGCCCGAAACTCGCAGCGGGTGGAACTCGATGCCCTGTTTCACGCCGTCCATCTGGCGCGCAAGGCCTCGATCGTGCGCAGGCAGGTCGTCTCGCTCTGCCCCAGCACCGACGGCGCATCGTGCGCGCCGGGCCGGGACTGGTCCGGCGGCTTCCTCGTGTTCGAAAACAGCGACCGCGACGAGCCCCCAGAGCGGGACGACGGCGAGATCCTGCTGCATCGCCACCTAGCCAGCCCGTCGGTGAAAATCACCGCAAACCGGCAGGGATTCACGCTCAGAGCGACTTTCCTCAGGGCCACCAACGGCACGCTCGTCGTCTGCGATGGCGCCGGTCGCGTGATGCCGAGAGCGCTTGTCATAAGCTACACGGGACGCCCGCGCGTGGCCGAACGAACGCGCCGGGGAACGCCTTATTCCTGTGCGGATTAGGTCAAATCGATGCCCCTGGAAACGACCGTTCGTCGGACCTGGCCGACCGCTCGTCGGATACCCGGGAGCGGCCGGAAGCGAGGCTTTATATTGCGTGCATGGACAAGCAACGGCAGATGGGCTTCACGCTCTACGAATTGATGATCACGGTGATGGTCGTGGCCGTCATATTGGCGTTCGGCATCCCCAACCTGCGGGATTTCACGCTGAACAGCCGCATGACCAGCGCCGCCAACGACCTGCACGCCGCGTTCATGATGGCGCGAACCGAAGCCGCACACGCCAAGAGCAACGTCACGATCTGCGCAAGCGCCGACCCGATGGGCGCCGCCGCCTGTGATGGCAACTGGAACCAGGGCTACGTCGTATTCATCGACGACAACGCAGACCAGGTCCGGGATGCCGGCGAAGCCGTCCTCCGTGCACACCCGCCGGCGGATTCGGGGGTACTGCTGCGGGTGGCCAACGGCGCCACCTATTTCATGTACGCACCCAGCGGCCTCGGCCGACTGGACGCCGGCGGCAACCCGCCCGTGTCGCAGGTGGTGATCTGCGACGAACGTGGCAACGTCACTGCCGCGGGCGGCAATTCGGCGGCCCGGCTGTTCTGGTCGACGCCGCTCGGCCGCGCCACGATCGTCCGCGACCAGACGCAGATCGAAAGTGCACTGACGGCGATGGGCGCCACCTGCCCCTAGTTGCGCAGGCAACCGAGATTCAGGAAACAATCGCTATGCCTCTTCCGAAGTTATCGAACAGACAGCAGGGTTTCTCGCTCATCGAGGTGCTGATCGCGTTGATCATCATGTCCGTGGGCATGCTCGGTATCGCAGGGCTGTACGTGCAGAGCCTGCAGGCCGGGCGTACCTCGATGTTCCGCCACCAGGCGGTGGCCCTGGCCGGCGACGTGGCTGATCGCATCCGGGCGAACCCGACGGCAGGTATCTCCTACACGGACGCCAATGGTGCAGACAACGGCTGTGTCGCCACCGGCGCGGACTGCGACGTGGCCGGCATGGCCCTGCACGACGTGTTCCTCTGGAAGCAACAGGCCGGCGATTCGCTGCCGGGCTCGGCCCCGACCGGCGGGGGCGACGTAACCGTGCAGTTCGACGACACGGTCGTCCCGCCGCTGTACACGATCACCGTGAGCTGGGAAGAACCCGGGATTACCGATCTCGACACCCCGCCCAGCTATGTCGTCACGATCCCGGTCAACCCGTTCTAGGAGCGATGACAATGCGCACTACAGTCAATCCATTCGGCAACCGGCAGCAGGGCATCACGCTCGTCGAACTGATGGTGGCGCTGGCTATCGGCTCGTTCCTGATAATCGGTGCCGTGCAGATTTACTCGCAAAGCCGCCAGGCGTTCACGATCAACGAGTCGATCGCGCGCGTCCAGGAGACGGCGCAGTTCGCGCTTGACACGATCGAGGCCGACCTGCGCATGGCGAGCAACTGGGGGCGTACCAGCCGCAGCCTGTCGATCGAGGGTCGCAGCATGATCGGCGACCCCAACCCGAAGGCGCTGTCGGTGCCGATGGGCTGTGGCGAGGACTGGTCGATAGAACTCGGTACGCCGGTCGACGGCTTCGACAATGTCGTGGGCGGCAATAACATCGCTCTGCCATGCCCACCCGATGATACCGGGCAGGCGGACTCGGACGTGCTGACCGTACGGCGCGCCTCCGTCAACCCGGTGCCGCTGCAGGCCGGACGCCTGCAGATACAGACGACGCGCATCCAGGGCGAGATCTTCGACGACGGCAACATACCGCCGCAGTTCGACCCGGCGGAGTCGGCGACGCACAACCTGATGGTGTCGAGTTATTACGTGGATACGAATTCACAGCTGATTCCGGGCGTGCCGACCCTGCGCCGCATGGTGCTCGGTATCCAGGGCGCCAATTCGACGATCTTCGACCAGGAGATCGCACCGGGGGTCGAAAACCTGCAGGTCCAGTTCGGTATCGACATGAACGAGGACAACACGGTCGACCGCTACGTCAATCCCGGCGACGAGATCTACAATCCCGAGGCGCCGGGTTACTCCCCGGGCGCACGGGTGCTTACGGCGAGGATCTGGCTGGTCGTGCGCGGGCTTGGGCGCGAGCCCGGCGTCGAGGATCAGCAGAACTACACACCCGGCAACGCGAACCTCGGCACGTTCAGCGACGAGATACGCCGCATGCAGGTATCGAAGACGATCCTCCTGCGCAACACCAGAACCTGAGAAAGAGCGCGAATCATGACCATGCAGTCGAATTACAAAAAGCAATCGGGCGCGGCACTCATCGTCGGGCTGCTGTTGCTCGTCGTCATCACCGTGCTGGCAATCTCAGGCATGAGCACGGCAACCACCGAACTCGCGATGGCACGTAACGACCAGAACTTCGAGAACGCGTTCCAGGCCGCCGAAACCGGGCTGGAATCTGCGCTCGCTCAGGGCCAGTTCAATGCTTTGGGCACGGTGACCATCACGCAGTACATCAACTCGAATGATTCTTTCGAAGCGCGGATCGAGCCGGACGGCGATCCGACGATCGTACCGGACCGGGCGTTCAGCCTGGGCGTCGGCAGCGGCGTCGTAGCCTATCATTTTCTCGCCACGTCAGAAGCCAAGTCGGAACGCCTGGTAGGCGCGGGCTCCGATCGCGACTCGAGTGCAGTACATACACAGGCTTTCTATGTTGTCGGACCGCAGGGTCCGCAGCTCTAAGCGGTAGCAGGAACGGAGTATTCCCATGAAATTCAAAGTATTGATCGCCGCCATCATTCTCGGACTCGCGCTGCCCGTTGCAGCGCAGTTCCACACGGTATCAAAGGCGCACGAGGTCCGGCTCTCGGACCTGCGCCTGCCGCAGAGCGACGGCGGCACGGTAGCCTACAAGCCCTGCGACACCTGCCCCTACGAGACCAAGCGTGTCAGCAGCAACGCGCAGTGGTTGCTGGACGGCAAGAGCATGTCGCTCGACAAGTTCAAGCGTAGCCTGATGTCGATTACGGATCGCCGCAATACAGCGGTAACGGTGCTGCACCATCTCGAATCCGATCGCGTAACGCGCGTGTCGGTACACCCGGTCAGCCAGGCCAGTGACTGATTGCCCTCGCACGGACCTATGAGGACAGAATGATGAAAACGGTATTTCACAAGACAACATGGATGTCCGCCGGCTTGCTGCTGGCCCTGACCTGCGGCATGCCCGCCGTCGCCGACGACACGGAGCTGCTGCTGATCAACCCCGACCAGGTGCAGACGATCCCCAACGTCATGCTGATCATCGACTCCTCCGGCAGTATGGGTAACCAGGAGGAGACCAAAGAGGTCTATGACAATGCGATCCTGTACGCCGGTGGGGCCACGCCCTGCGACTCGAACTATCTCTACTGGACCGAGTACAAGAATGTGGTCCCGAGTTGCGCGGACTCGACCAAGCGCATCCTGAAGACGTCTTTCCTCTGCGCCGATGCAAACAGGAGGATCGATGGAATTGGCAGCTACCGCGGCCGCATGGCGCAGCACCGTGATGGCGCTTCCGGCATATTCAGCATCCTGCTCGGCCTGGTCGATACCGTGCACTGGCAGAAAGTGGAACCGAGCAACGAGACGGACATCGTCGAGTGCTCCAAGGACGACGGCGAGCACGGCGATGGCGTCAATGGCGGCAAGCTGTACGCGCAGCGTGGGCAGGACCTCGCGCCGTATACCAACGTCAAGAAGGACCGCATCAACTGGGGTTCGTGGCCGACCAGCCAGTCGATCACGGTGTTCGACGGAAATTACCTGAACTACCTCGAGAATCCGGTCACGATCCTGGATTCGAGAATCAACATCGTGCAGAACACGGCGACGGCGATCCTGAATTCGATCGAAGGCATCAACGTCGGCATCATGCGCTTCAACAACCAGGAAGGCGGGCCGATTCTGGAGCACCTGCAGGATCTCGACACCAACCGTGCTGCGCTCGTCAATACGATCGGCCTGATTCCTTCTGGCGGCTGGACGCCGGTTTCCGAGACTGTGTTCGAATCAGCCCTTTACTGGCGCGGCCTCCCCGCCCACTACGGCAACCTGATCAACGAGCACACGACCGACCCGGACGCACTGGTTTCGACTGCTCCGCCGGTCTATGGCCAGCCGACCAGCGTCGCGTGCGCCAAGAACTTCAACGTCGTCCTCACCGACGGTGCGCCGACGCAGGACGTCGGCGCGGCGGCCCTGGTCGACGGCCTGCCGAACTGGGGAACGACGCTGGGCTACTCCGGCTGTACCGGCGCCGGCGACGGCGCCTGCCTGGATGACATTGCGGCTTATCTGTTCAATGACGACATCGACCCGAACCTGCCGGGCGTCCAGACCGTCACGACGCACACGATCGGCTTCGCGATCGACCTGCCGATCCTCGAGGAGGCGGCACTGCGCGGCGGCGGCAACTACTTCCGGGCCGACGACGTGACAAGCCTCACGCAGGCATTGCTGGAGATCGTCAACGATATCCAGGACCGCAACCTCTCGTTTGCGGCACCCGCTGTCGCTGTAAACGCGTTCAACCGCACGCAGAACCTGAACGACCTTTACCTCACGACGTTCAAGGCGAGCGAAAACGTACGCTGGCCGGGCAACCTCAAGAAATATCGCGTGTCCAACGGCCAGATCGTGGACCGCTTCGACGTGCCCGCGGTCGACCCGAATACCGGTTCGTTCTATGACTCGGCAGCCAGTTTCTGGACGACGGGCGCGGACGGTAACGACATCACGATCGGTGGTGCCGTCGAGAACCTGCCCGCGCCTGCAAGCCGCAGGATCTTTACGAACAATACGGCCAACAACGACCTGACGGCTGCGGCCAATGCACTGGCGCCGTCGAATTCCGGGTCATTCGCGCTGTCGGACTTCGGCCTGACCGGCGCCGACGGCGAACCGACGGTCGAAGAACTCATCCGCTGGGTGCGCGGTGAAGACGTTCGCGACGAGGATCTCGACCCGGCAACGACGGTCATCAAGCAGATGGGCGATCCGCTGCACTCTCAGCCCGCTGCGGTTGTATACGGTGGCGATCCGGCAGATCCAGACGTCGTGGTATTCACTGCAACGAACCAGGGTTCCGTGCACGCCATCCGCGGCGACACGGGTGAAGAGCTGTGGTCCTTCGTACCGAAGGAGCACCTGGCGAACCTGCCGATGTACTACTTCAACGCGGAGGCGCCCTTCAAGTTCTACGGCGTCGACGGTGACATCGTCCCGGTCGTTGCAGACCGCAACGACAACGGCGTCATCGAGGCTGGCGACGGCGATTTCGTCTACATCATTTTCGGTATGCGCCGCGGCGGTAACGCCTATTACGCGCTGGACGTCACGGACAAAAGCAACCCGGTCGTGAAGTGGCGCATCAGCACGCCCGACTTCGGCCAGACCTGGTCACGTCCGACGGTCGCACGCGTCGACCTGAACGATCCGGGCCTGAATACCGACAAGGCGGTCGTCATCTTCGGCGGCGGCTACGACACGGTCCACGACAACATCTCGCATCCGTCGACGACCGATGCCGAGGGCGCCGGCATCTACATGCTGGACCTGCAGTCGGGCGACGTATTGTGGCGCGCGGGTCGCGACGCAGGCGCAGATCTACAGCTTTCCAGCCTTACGCGCTCGATCGCAACCCAGATTCGTGTCATCGACCTGGACGGCAACGGCTTTGCAGACCGCATGTACGCGTCCGACATGGGAGGCCAGATCCTGCGCTTCGACATCTTCAGCGGCAAGGCGCCGGGCGGCACGGGCACCGATGCGCTTGTGACCGGCGGCGTCGTGGCGCAGCTCGGTGCGGAAGGCACCGGGGCGACGGCTGTCGAGGATACTCGGCGTTTCTATGCGGCCCCCGACGTATCGATCTTCAACGACAACGTGCAGAACCGCCGCTTTGTCGCGATCAGCCTCGGCAGCGGCTACCGCGCGCATCCGCTGGATGACTCGAATACCGACCGGTTCTATTCCATTCGCGACAAGAACGTGTTCAACCCATTGACCCAGGCCGAATACGATGCGTTTCCGAAAATCACCGAATCGGATCTGGTCGAGGTCAGTGGACAGGTGGGCACCTTGGTCGGCCAGGACAAGGCCGGTTGGATGTTCACGCTGCCTGCAGATCAGAAAGTGTTCTCGAACTCGGTCACGTTCAACAACGAGGTCTTCTTCGTCGCCTTCTCGGCCGATACGGCCGGCGCCGCCGTGTGCTCGGCCGGTGTGGGCCGCAACTTCCTTTACCGCGTGGCGGTCCTCAACGGCGATCCGATCACCAATCTCGACACGATCGTGCCGGGCGAGGAAGACAACGAGCGCGTCGAGGAACTGGCACAGGGCGGCATCGCGCCGTCACCCGCCTTCCTGTTCCCGAGCCCTGAATCGGACTGCACCGGCGAAGATTGCTCGCCGCCACCGATCGGCTGTATCGGCGTCGAGTGTTTCGATCCGGGCTTCGAGAACTTCCCGGTCCGCACGCTCTGGACCCAGGACGGGGTCGAGTGATGACCGGCAGGCAGCGTATGCAGACGAAGCTCATGCACACGATGCGGGGCATCACGCTCCTGGAGTTGATGATCGTTGTCGTGATCATCGGCTTCATGGCGGCGATCGCGTACCCCAACTATCGCGATTTTACCGCTCGGGCCAAGCGCAACGAGGCGAAGGCGGCCCTGTTGCAGATCGCGACCAACCAGGAGCGTTTCTACCTGCAGAACAACGCCTACACCTGCGACATGACGCGCCTCGGTTTCGCGGGGGCAGGCCCGATCCAGACGGAGTCCGGAACGTACGCGGTTGAGGTTACCCAATGTGATGCGAACAACTTCGTTGCGCAGGCCGATTACATCCCTTCGGATAACGAGTCCGGAAGATGTAGCTGGTTTCGGATCAATGGGCGCAATGTGAAACAGTCCTTTCCCTACACGGACTGCTGGACGCGCACGCGCTAGACGTTAGGGCGACTATTCGGGCGGCGCCGCCTCCGGGGGCGCCGCTTTTTCTTTGCCCGAAAGAAACAGCGAGTCGATGATCAGCAAGGCCGCGCCAACCGTGATCGCCGAATCGGCAACGTTGAACGATGGAAATGCCCAGCTGCCGAACCAGACCTGGATGAAGTCCGTCACATAGCCCAGCCGGATGCGATCGGCGAGGTTGCCGATCGCGCCGCCGAGCACGAGCGTAAGCCCCGCCGATAGCACCAGCAGGTTGCTGGACCGGATCCGCCACAGCCACACGACGAGAACGACACTCACTACCGAGGCCAGTAGGACGAAAAACCAGCGCTGCCAGCCGCCCGCGCCGGCCAGGAAGCTGAATGCCGCGCCGGTATTCTGCTGGTGCGTCAGGTTGATGAAGTCGTTGATCGGTACATCGCCATACAGCGGCACCCAGCGAATAATCGCTTCCTTCGTCGCCTGATCAGCGAGCACCACCAGGACGGCAAAGACCATCCAGACGATGAAACGCTTTATTCCCGGATTGGATTCCAAGTTCTCTCGCCTCTCAGGCATCTGCGACAAGCGCGGACTTCGCATTGTCGGCATCGACGTCCATTTGCGCAACCAGGTCTTTCACCATGTCGAATTTCACCTGATCCCGAAGCCAGGCAATAAAGTCGACGTGAATGTATTTGCCGTAGATATCCTCATCGAAATCGAATAGATGCACTTCGAGGATAGGCTTCGTGCCGTTGAATGTCGGCCGCGAGCCGACGCTTGCAACGGCGTCGTGCGGACCGCCTTCGAGCCCGTGTACACGCACGGCAAAGATCCCCATGACCGCACTCTGCCGACGCCGCAGATCGACGTTGGCGGTCGGGTAACCGAGCGTCCGCCCAACGCGATCCCCTTTCACGATCTTCCCTGACATCCGGTAGGGACGCCCGAGCAATATGCCGGCCGTCTTCATGTCGCCGCCGCCCAATGCCTCGCGGATCGCCGTGCTGCTCACCCGTATGCCGTTCACAACCACGCTCGGAACCTGCTGGACCTCGTATGCGAGCACGCCGGCGAGGGCGTTGAGGTGTTCGATCGTACCTTCGCGCCGCCTCGCGAAATGAAAGTCGTCGCCGACCACGAGGTATTTTGCGTTCAGGCCGTGCACGAGGATACGGCGGACAAAGTCCGGTGCCGATATGTCCCGCATCTGTACTGCGAACCGCGGACAATAGAACAGGTCGATGCCGTGGGTTTCGAGGCTCTCGAACTTCTCACGAAACCGCATCAACCTGGCCGGCGGGCTTTCGCCGCCGAAAAATTCCTTGGGCGTCGGCTCGAAACTCATAACCACGGCAGTCAGACCCGTGTCACCGGCGATGTGGGTAACGCGTTCGAGTAGCTGCTGATGACCGAGATGCAGTCCGTCATAGGCACCGATCGTGACGACGCTACCGGGGTCGAGCTCCGGATACGGCAGGTCCTCGAGATGCCTTACCAGCCGCATGTCACTGCTGCCTCAGTCGGAAATCCGCCGTTCGCATGCCGAGCGCGAACAGCGCCACGAAGTAGGCCGCCACGCCCAGGAGTATTGCCGCGGCGAGCCATGAAATACGCTCGAAGATGCCACTCGCCAGCCACCAGGACAGCGGCTTGTGCAACGTGACCAGGACCGCCGTCATCACTGCGTTTGCCACGACCGTCCGGACCAGCAGCGGTGTCCAGCCCTTGCCGTGGCGAACCATGCCCTCACGCCTCAGGCCGAGGTAGAGCAGCAGCGCATTGAGCAGCGCTGCAACAGATATTGCGAGAGCCAGCCCCGCGTGGGAACCGGCGAATCCGATGCGGGTCAGGTACCAGGCGAGGGTCACGCTCAGTACGAAATTTACGGCCAGCGCAATCAGGCCGATCTTCACCGGCGTCCTCGTGTCCTCGCGAGCGAAATACGCGGGGGCAAGGATCTTCACGTAGGAAAATCCGATCAGGCCGACCGCAAACGCCTGCAAAGCCAGCGCGGTCATGCGCACGTCGTCGCCGGTGAATACACCGCCGTAGAAGATCGTCGCCACGAGCGGTTCGGCGAGCACGATGAGCCCGATCGCGGCTGGAACGGCGATGAGCAGGACCAGCTTCATCGACCAGTCCAGCGTATCGGCGAATTCGTCGTAGGACTTGTTAGCAGCCTGCCGCGCGAGATACGGCAACGTGACCGTCGCGAGCGCGATGCCGAAGAGGCCCAGCGGAAATTCCATCAGACGATCCGAGTAATACAGCAGGCTGATCTTGCCGACGCCGAGCATCGACGCGATGATGCCGCCGACCAGCACGTTGATTTGCGCGACGGACGAACCGAATATCGCCGGCAACATCAGCTTCGTGACGCGTCTTACGCCCTCGTGCTGCAGGCCCCATTTCGGCCGGGGCAGTGCGTGGATGCGCATCAGGAACGGCACCTGGAACAGCAACTGGAACAACCCTGCGATGAACACCGCGTAGGCCAGCGCCATGCCGGGTTCCTCGAGTTTCGGCGAGAGCAAGACTGCGCCCGCGATAAGCACGACGTTGAGGATGACCGGTGTGAAAGCGGGCACACCGAAACGGCCGTAGGTATTCAGGATTCCGCCGGCAAACGCGGTCAGCGAAACGAAGAACAGGTACGGAAACGTGAACCGCAGCATGAGCGTCGCGAGTTCGAAGCGGCCGTCTTCACCAATGAAGCCGGGGGCAACGATCGCCACGAGCAGCGGCGCGGCAACCACGCCCGCCAGCGTGACCAGGAACAGGATCAGCCCGAAGGTGCCGGCAACGGCGTCGACGAACTCGCGGGCATCCTCGTGGTCGTGACGCTCGCGGTAGCGCGCCATGACCGGCACGAAGCCCTGCGAGAAGGCACCCTCGGCAAAGAAGCGCCGTAACATGTTCGGGATGCGGTTCGCGACAAGGAAGGCGTCCATGACCAGCGAAGCACCAAAGAAGCGCGCGAAAACCACGTCGCGGACGAGCCCCAGTATCCTCGACAGCAGCGTCATGCCGCTGACGACCGAGGTCTTCGCGATCAGGCGCTGCCCGGAAACCCGGCTCGGTTGTCCGCCGGCACCGGCCGGTGCCGCGTCGGGGGCTTCATTCTCGGTCGTCATATGGCCGTCCAGTTTAGCCCAGAAAATTCATGGAATCAGGCATTTAGGCTGCAGATTCGGCGCCGGGGCCGGCCCCAATCAGGCGTTGACATTCACCCGTCAGCCACGAATAATACGCGGCTGTTTGAGAGCAGGACACGGAATTACCAGTGGCTAACATCAAGTCAGCACAGAAGCGCGCCCGGCAGGCGGAAAAGACCCGCAAGCACAACATGGGGCTGCGCTCACGCATGCGCACCAAGATCAAGGATGTCATCAAGGCCTGCGAGGCCGGCGACAAGGAAGCAGCGCAGGCGGCCTACAAGGCCGCCGTGCCGGTCATCGACACGATGGTCAACAAGGGCATCGTGAACAAGAACAAGGCCGCCCGGCACAAGAGCCGCCTCAACAAGCGCGTCAAGGAAATGACGGCCTGAACGGCGTTGAATCGGACAAAAAAATGCCGCCTCGATGGCGGCATTTTTTTCGTCCGAAGTCCCCGTGGGAGCGGGCCTGGGCCCGCGATCGCGGTTCGAGCACCGCTGCTACGCTCCCCGATCAATACGGCCTGTAGGAGCGGGCCTGGGCCCGCGATGGCTCGCGGTTCGAGAACCGCTCCTACGCTCCCCGATCAATACGGCCTGTAGGAGCGGGCCTGGGCCCGCGATGGCTCGCGGTTCGAGAACCGCTCCTACTTCCAACAGTCGTCCCCTCCGCCACTGCTGCCCTTCAAAAGAGCCTGGTTCAGCGTCAGTGAACCGCACTCGGCATCCCGTGCCGCCTGGCCGTTGAGTGGCGCGGCGGTGATCGTGTAGGTGGTCGCCGTGATGTTTGACAGCGCGACCGAATAGGTGCTTTCGGAATCCGCGGCATTCGCCATCGGGTGGCCGTCGTCCGCGATTACGAGTGGATTACTCGCGAAACCGAGGTTCGTGAGGTCGTTCGCGAAGCGCTTGTTGTCCATGAAGAACTGCTGCTGCCGGTCGGCAACCTGCAGCAGTATCGACGTGGCCGCGGTGCGCTTCGTATCCACGACGTAGTTCATATAGGAAGGGAAAGCGACGCTTGCAACCAGGGCAAGGATGACGATCACGATCATCAGCTCGATAAGCGTGACGCCGAGTTGCTTCGTTGGTGCTGTGTACAAGTGCATCGAAGGTCTCCGTGTCGAGGTTACGGCTGGGTCGTCCCGCCGGTTGATGTAGTCGTCTGGACGTCCGCGTCCTCGCTCAGGTACCAGTAGGTGCGCCAGCGTGTTGCCGCGTTCACATCGTCGATCTGAAGATCAGGCCGCAGGATCTTGTTCGGCGGGATCGAAACGACCTCGGCCGGTATGCCCGCCGAAATCAGTTCCACGCTGCGATCGGCGGTCGAGTTCGGCGCATCCGGGTCATCGGACGTATCGTCACTGGTGTCGTAGTTGATGACCGCCGTTCCGTTCTGCAATGCGACCGCGTAGAGCCGGCCCGCGCCTTCCGACGGCGCGCATGCGGTAGCAGCGCTGCCGCCGCGTGGCAGATACGAGGTGAAGAACACCTTGCCCGTTACGGTGAGCGGGGTCGCCAGGATCTTCTCGCCGGAGTCCTGCATGTTAAGGCGCCAGCCCTTCGTCAGATTGACCGTGCAGGTGCCGCCGTTCTGCAGGCAGTTGCTCGTTACGTCCCCGAAATCTGCGTGCTGCAGTCCCGAGTCCGTTGCGCTGCCGACCGCCGTGGCGCGATCCTTGATCATGTAAAGGTAATCGGACGCGACACCGCCGGAGTCGAGCGGATTCGCACGATTACCGGAGCCGATGACGACGCCATCGAACAGTCCGTAGGCATCCTTGCTCGGCACGAGGTCGGGGCGATGGAAGAAGCGGCGATCCGTCACGATCCCGGAGCTGCCACTCGAGTGGCGACCGACCGATGCGAGCAGGGACAGCCTCCACTTCGAGGTGTCATCGCTACCGATGTCGGCACGCCAGATATTGCCGCCCGTGTCGCCGACGACCATGCGATCGGTGAATCCGTCGCCGTCCATGTCGGCTACCGTCAGCGTCGATGGAATGCTGTCCGTCAGCTTCGGGTGCTCGAAGACTTTGCCGCCCGCACCGCCGGAACCGCGCCGCGCTTTCCAGATCAGCGCGCCCGTAACGGCATCGACGACGAAGAGCGCGTTACCTTCGTCGTCGTCCGTGCCGACGCTGCCGCGCGTGTCCTTGTTGAGGTCGTAGCCGCCCGCAAACATGACGGCGGGGCGAGCACCGCTTGCAGTCTTGACCAGACCGACCCGCGGGTTCGAGAACGTATAAGCGAGTTCGGCGAAGTCGCCACCCTTCTCGATCGTCCACATCAGACGCGGCGACTCCGGGTTCGTCACGTCGAGCGCATAATAGGCTTTACCGCCACGGCGCATGCCGACGTAGAGGAATACGCGATCGCCTTCGTTGGCCACGATATTGCCGTCGAAGTTCTTGTCCCAGATGAAAGCCACCGGCGCGCCATCCAGTGTATAGGGATGTTTCATGCCCGCGCCGTTGGCACGCAGAACTTTTTGCGCGGCCATCGAATTGCGCGGCATGAACGCCCAGACTTCCTCGCCCGTATCACCGCCGCTCGTGCGGGTATTGCGGATCATGCGCAGCATGCCGTCGTTGGAGGCCACGGCGACATAGATGGCGGGGTTGTTCGGTTCACTGAAGCCGCCGATGGCACCATAGTTGATGGGCAGCGGCCGCGAATGCAGGGGGTCGCCGAATATCCACGACCGGGCGTCGCTCTTGTCGTCGTCCTCGTCGAGGTCGTCGATGTCGAGACCGCGCGCGTACGCGATGAGTTCACCGGCCTCCGCAACCGTTGTGACATCGAAGTCGGGCTGCAGTTCGGACGCCGTCGTGAGATCGACGTTCAACGGAGCGAGCCTCGAAGACGTGAGATCGAAGTAGATGCGTCGTCCACCAAGACCGTTGGCTTCCTGTGGACCGTCACCCAGGACGCCCGCGATCCGCTGTCCGGCGCCACCGCGTGCAACCGTCCGTCCGTCGCGACCGTCGATTTCACCCACCTCGAGGTCCGGCGGCGGCAGCGAGCCCGGATCGGTCCAGCTCGTCAGGGCATCGAAACGGATTCTGCCGTCCGCGGCGACCGCCGGATCGCCGAGCGCATCAACGATCGTACCGGCAGCCGAGGAGTCGTTCACGCCCGCGATCTTCAGCTTCTTGACGTTGCCGACCCAGTAAGGGCGGGCCTGTTCGTCGACCTGGAACAGGGCGATGTAGACGTTGTCCGTGATCTCGGCGCGGTTGAATACGTTCACCGGTACCGATGCGGCTACGAAGGTCGTGCTGACGCTGAGAATCTGCTTGAAAACTTCGTTCAGCGTTGCGACGAGTTCGTCGGGCCGCTCGCTCAATGCCAGGGGAACGCCCGTGCCGCCCGCGCGCGCATAGCCCCGGGTCGTGGTATTGATCTTGGTCTCGTCGACTATGAAGTAGGAGATGACGTTCTGCTTGTCGTCGAGGTCCGGCACCGACCCGTAGCTGCCGTTCGCAAGGTCAGCGTCATACAGGTACTGGATGACGTCGGGGAAGGTCCGTTGCGGCGAGCCGAGGCCGCCGCTGCCGACCGGATCCGCGATCGCCTCGTCGGAGTCGTCTTCCTGGTTCGACACCTGGAACATCACGTTAACGGTGTAGAGCTTCGAACAGGCGCCTGCCTTCTCGAGCGGACTCACGTAGGCAGGCTTGGTCTTCGGCCCCCACTCGACGAGGGGATCCCAGGCGATCGCCGGATAGTCCGTGTCGAGGTTGAAGGTATTGGCCGTACCGAAGTCCGTATAGCCGTTGTGCGCATTGAACACGCTCTGGCCCGTGAGGTAACGGAAGAACTCGAAGAACAGTTCCTTGCCCTGGTAGGAGTGACTGAGGTTGCCCTGCGGGGTCGGCATCGAATCCAGTATGTTGTGGAATTTCGCTTTCGCACCGTTGGCATCATTCTGCTCGAAGCCTTCGAAGCCCATAGCGATGTAGCCGCCATTACTGCACTTGGTGCGGCCGAAACCGACGCAATCATTGTTATTGTCGTGATTGACCATGAGACCGACCCGCACGCCCTCGAGCGGGTCGAATACCTTGCGAAGCGCGCCCCGGAGCACGTCGAAGAAGGTATAAGGCCCTGTCGGATTCATATAACCCTCGCTGATCAGCGTGTCACATTCGCCGCCGCTACATGCCGTCGAGCCGAGGTTCGGGCGGTAGTCCAGCGAGAACATCACCATCGGTTCGCTGCCATCCGGCAGGCCCGATCCCGGGTTCATGTAGACGTCCGTATCGTCTGCCCGCGCCGATCCGATTGTGCATATCAGCGTTGCGATAGCCGTCGTAAGTGCGATCTTTCTAATCATGGTGTCCATACCTGAATACTCCCGTTCCGGGGATTACTGTTTGGGCACGAGGACGAGAACGCCCTGCGATACCTGCTGGCGCCCCAGCCCCTCGTCCATGCGGTCATAGGTCGTCGTGACCCGGAAACCCGCACTGGTGAATTTGTCGATACTCGATTCGACGACGCGCGGCGGCGGCCGGAATATCGGTCCCACGCGCTCGACGCGCGCGCTGATGTGATCAGATGCGACGGCTGCTTCCAGCACCGGGTCGCCAACCGGCAGGTCGTAGCGATCGCAGTCCGTCTGACCGGCCGTGCAGGCGGTGAAGCCCTGCATGCCATATACCGGTGTCGAACTCGGGTTGGCGACGATAGCATCGGCAAGTGCCTGCGCCGCCTGTTCGGCAGCGATGCGCGACTCCTCGTTCTGCGCCATGTACAGGCCGATGTTCGTGGCGCGCATCGAAGACAGCGTCAGCAGCGTGATAGCAATCAGGAACATCAGTGCCACCACGAGTATGGCGCCTCTCTGCCTGTTCCCGGGTGTCATGTAAATCCTGTCCATTTCAAAACCCCATCATGTTCATGCTGCGGATGTTCTGGATCGCCACTGTCGTCGAGTAGACGCGGCGGTGAAACGAGTCGTTCGGCGTGTAGTCGGGCGCATTGCCGATCGAAAAGGTCTTCTGGTTCGTGTATCGCACATCCACATCGGTGGTGCGGGCCAGCAAGTTGATGCGCGCTGAAACCACGTTCTGCAACTCGGCGAGCGTCGGCGCAGACATGTACGTGTTCGGATTGCCGTCACCGCTGGTATCGATGCCGTACTCGATCTGCAGGTTCTCGATGCCGGTCGCGATGCACTCCGTAAGCATGCTCGGGCCAGCGCCGCCCAGGACCTTCCTGCAAAGTGTCGGGATGTCGTCACCCAGCGAGTATGCGTACTGCCGGATGTAATAGATGGCCGGGCGGTACTCCCACTCGGTTCTCGGCACGGCGACCGGAACGGCCGGCGTGCCCGTCAGAGGCTGGCGGTACAGGAGGCCGACGGTGCCGTTGGTACGCAGGTAGATCGCCCCATCCCTGAACACGGCTGCCTCGGCGCCGGCTACGCGCTTGATCGACACCACGTCCGTTCCGGGTTCGACCTCATCGGCGAGGAAGCAGGAATGGCCCCCTACCACCTGCGCGCTGGTCACGTTGTCGATCGCAATCAGCGAAAGCGAATCACCTGTCGCAGGCTGTGTCGTCTGGTACGCCCAGTTCGTCACGCCAGCAGGACCACAATCCATGCCGATTGCCAGGTTCGTGTCCGGTGTCACGGCCGCCGGTGACAGCAGTTCCGCGTAATGCCCGGCCATGCTGAGGTCGAACGCGATCTGCTGTAACGCGAAGCGGGCATCGTCCTGCATGCGCATGACGTTGTCGTCCTGGCTGAAGCTGTGGCTGTTATTGACGAACACCGTCACGATCGCAACGCCGAGAATCAGCGACAGCACCATTGCCACCATGATCTCGACCAGCGTGAATCCGTTTTGCGATTTGATGACGGGCTTTTGCATTGCGGTCTGCTCAGAAATTAGGGTCGATGAAGGTAGGAATCTGCACGATGCGCCGGAACTCGTTCTGAGCGCCGTAATTGCCGCTGGCCACGCCGCAGGGATTCGCGACGTTCGAATTGATCGAGGCCGTACCGCGCCACACGATCGTTACCGTGTATACGCCCGCACCACCGCCCGCCGGGCCGGTAATACAGAGCCCCGGCAGCACCAGGCCGCCCGCGGCGATGCCACCATTTGTCTCGAGGTTGCCGTCCAGCACCTGTTCCCAGAACCAGAGATCGTGGGCCGCTTTCTGGGCAGCGTTGCAGTCGTTGCCGTCGCGGCAATTGGGGGCCGGCTCCGCGCCGATGACGGCGCCGCCCAGCTGCGGCACGGCAGCATAGATGTCGATACCGTTACCGTTGGTCCGCATGTCCTCGAGAAGGCCATTGGCTACCTGCGCCGCCGTCGTGCGCTGCACCGCCTCGTAATTCGCCTGCTTCGAAACCGTCTGCAGGCCCGCAATCGCGAGCAGACCGATACTGAACACGATGAGCGCTATCAGCAGTTCCAGCAGCGAGAAGCCTTTCAGTTTGTAGCTCGTATTCGACACGCTCGGTCTCCGTGCTCCCGGGTCGTCAGATGCAGCTCGGCGGCAAACCATTGGCCTTCGTCTCCGACATCCTCGGGCGGCCCGATATTTCGACGAGTATGACCTTGGCATAGTCGGCGCCGCGGAAATCGCAAACGATGAATTCGCCCGAGTTTCCGGTGAGCGCAGCGGTCATTGCACGGCCGTTCGGCCGGTACATCAGCGACGCCGGAAATTCGCCCGATTGAACGCTCAGGCCCTCGACCGCGGCCGCGGCGGATACGATGTTTTCACCGGCATCGACGGCACCGTTGTTATTGAGATCGCCGAAGACGATCCAGCCGCTGTCCCAGGACGTGAGTTCGCAATTCGTGCCCGAGGCGCTGGCGCACATGGTGACGCGGGAATTCGTGGTAATCGCCGTGTTGCGCGCCAGATGAATCGACGAGATGAAGTCGTTGATCGTGCCCGTCTGCCTGGCATCGTTGGTAAAATCGTCAAGCGCAGGGACCGCCGTCGCCAGCAATATGGCAACGAGCGCGATCGCGATCATCAATTCAATCAGCGTAAAACCGCCGTCCCTTCGCATAACATAATCCCTGTTTCGGATTCCCTGCGAGCGTGACTTCCGGCCCTGCCCGGATAGTCACGATCACAATGAAATCCTAGCAATGACGCGGGTTTCAGGCTGAGAACCAGGTCCTGTTTGCGGGACCTTCGGGACATTTCATGGTCGGAACTGTGACCTCGATCGCGACTTATGTCCGGTCGGAGAGCTTTGAAGTGAGCGGTGAACCGCAAGTGAGCCGGAGCGGAAGTCAGGCTTCAGATTCGTCGGCCTCACGGCGTATGTCGAGTTCGCGCATAATCGCCTGTGCAAGCGCCTCGGTACCTTCGCCGGTGGCCGCGCTGACCGCGAAAACAGGCCCCTTCCACTCCAGCGTTTCGAGCAGATCCTGCCTGACGAGCTCGAGAGTCTCCTGATCGAGCAGGTCGATCTTGTTGATTACCAGCCAGCGCGGCTTTTCGGCGAGTTCCTCCGAGAACTTGCCGAGTTCGAGCTCGAGCGCCTGCACGGAACGGGCGGGGTCTTCCCGCGTGTCAATCGGGGCGATATCGACGACGTGGAGCAGTAGACCGGTGCGCTGCAGATGCTTCAGGAACCGGATGCCGAGACCCGCTCCTTCGGCGGCGCCCTCGATCAGACCCGGGATATCCGCCATCACGAAACTCTGCAACATACCTACCCGGACCACACCGAGATTCGGGTGCAGCGTGGTGAATGGATAATCAGCGATTCGCGGCCTCGCCTGGGACATCGCACTGATGAGCGTGGACTTTCCGGCATTCGGCATGCCGAGCAGGCCCACATCGGCCAGCACCTTGAGCTCCAGCTTCAGGTGCCGGCCCTCACCCGGTGTGCCGTTAGTCGTCTTGCGCGGCGCCCGGTTAGTGCTGCTCTTGAAGCGCGTATTCCCGAGGCCGGCGCGACCCCCGGCGGCGACCATTTGCCGCTGGCCGGCCGCGGTCAGGTCACAGATCAATTCGCCGGTATCGATGTCGTGCACGACGGTTCCGCACGGCACGTGCACGTCGAGGTCGTTGCCCGAGCGGCCGGTCTTGTTCCTGCCGGCGCCGCCCTGACCACTCTCGGCCCTGAATTTTCGCGCAACGCGGAAATCCGCCAGGGTGTTCATTGCCGCATCCGCAACCAGGTAGACGCTGCCACCATTGCCCCCGTCGCCCCCGTCGGGCCCGCCTTTTTCGACGTACTTCTCGCGGCGAAAGCTGAGACAGCCATGGCCGCCGTTTCCGGCCTGTACGCGAATGGTTGCTTCATCGACGAACTTCATGGCGGGATTGTAGCTCCGTAAACGAAAAACCCCGCTATCGCGGGGTTCTCTTATTCTGCGATCAGCGCGCTCGGCAGCGCGCCGCGGCGGCGTTACACGACGCTGACGAACTGGCGGTTCTTCGGGCCCTTGCGCTCGAACTTGACGTGACCGTCCTTCTTTGCGAACAGCGTGTGGTCGCGGCCGATACCGACGTTTACGCCCGCATGGAACCGGGTCCCGCGCTGACGCACGATGATATTGCCGGCGGTGACCTGCTGGCCGCCAAATAACTTTACGCCTAAGCGTTTACTTTCCGAATCGCGGCCGTTCTTACTGCTGCCGCCTGCCTTTTTATGTGCCATTGATCTGTACCTGTTCTGTTAAGAAGTCTTTTTTGCAGCCTTCTTTTTCGCCGCCGTCTTCTTGGCGGCGGTCTTCTTTTTACTGGTCTTCTTCGACGCAGCCTTCTTGGCAGCCGTCTTCTTGGCTACCTTCTTTTTCGCTGCCGGCTTCGCCTCGGCCTTTTCCTCCGCCGCGGGTTTCTCTGCGGCTTCTTTCTTCGGCGCAGCTTTCTTCGCGCCGGCGCCGCTGATACCGGTGATTTCCACCTCGGTGTAGAACTGCCGATGCGACCCCTGGCGCAGGTAATTCTGGCGCCGCTTGAACTTGACGACGTTGACCTTCTTCGTCTTGCCCTGGCTCAGCACCTTGCCGCTGACGGAGCTGCCGGACAGAAGCGGATCACCGACTTTGACGTCAGCGCCTTCTCCGATCAGCAGAACCTCGTCGAACGTGACCGTAGCGCCCTCGTCGGCCTCGATTTTTTCGAGGCGCAGGACATCACCTTTTGCCGCACGGTACTGTTTGCCGCCGGTGCGAAAAACCGCATACATCGTATTTGCTCCGTCGCGTAAGCTGCCATTATGAGGCAACTTACTGAGAATTAAGTAATTTTTGCGGGCGCCTCGAGATCGACACGAATCTCTCGCACGGCGGACTTCGCAAAAGAGCGGGAATTCTATAGATTCCACCGGCCCGGGTCAATGTCGGGCTGCCGCAGATTTCGGCTTCTTTTCAAAGGCTTGCGATGCCGTGAGGCAGGCCGTATATGGGACCGTCCGGGTCGCTTAGAATGGTTCTTTCAGGCATTATCCGAATCCTATGCATGCGGTAGAAAAACCACTCGAAACCGTCGCCTTCGACGCCGTGAGCAACCTCGCCCGGGACGATATGGAGGCGGTCGATCGCCTCATCTCATCGAGCCTGGAGAGCGACGTGGCACTCGTCTCCCAGGTATCCCGTTACATCGTCGCCAGCGGCGGCAAGCGGCTGCGGCCACTTGTCGTTCTGCTGGCAGCCCGAGCCTACGGCTACGAGGGTGAACAGCACGTCCGCGCGGCGGCGATCATCGAGTTCATCCACACCGCAACACTGCTGCATGATGACGTCGTCGACTCGTCTTCGCGGCGCCGCGGCAAGGATTCTGCCAATACCGTCTTCGGCAACCAGGCCAGCGTCCTCGTCGGCGACTTCCTTTACTCGCGCGCATTCCAGATGATGGTCGACATCGGCAGCATGCGCGTCATGCAGATACTGGCGGACGCAACCAATACCATCGCCGCGGGCGAAGTCCTGCAGCTCATGACCGTGCACGACCCGGACACCACGGAGGAGGCATACCGGCAGGTCATCTATCGCAAGACGGCGCGCCTGTTCGAAGCGGGCGCCCAGATCGCCGCCGTGCTGACGGAGCGCCCCGGGATAGACGAAGCGGCGATGATCGAATACGGTCGGAATCTGGGCATGGCATTCCAGCTCGTGGACGATGCACTCGACTTCGACGCATCGCCGGAGGAACTCGGCAAGAATATCGGCGACGACCTGGCCGAGGGCAAGGCGACCCTGCCGCTTATTCACGCGATGAAACACGGCGAGGCCGCGGAGCGCGAACTGATCCGGACGGCGATTCTCGAGGGCGGTCTGGACGATCTCGAAAGGATCCAGTCAATCATTGAATCCACCGGGGCGCTCCAGTACACTGCGGCGCGCGCTCAGGAAGCCGCCGACGTGGCAATCGACGCCTTGTCCGGAATTCCCGACTCGGACTACAAGCAGGCCCTCATCGCCATCGCCGAATTCTCGGTACGCCGCCGCTCCTGAGATCCGCATCGGGGTATAGCTCAGCCTGGTAGAGCGCTATCTTCGGGAGGTAGAA
>JAACFE010000116.1 GCA_009937525.1 Gammaproteobacteria bacterium | reverse complement strand
GCCAGCGCGAGCTGCCGCGCGCGGATCGGAATGGCCACGCTCACGAGCTGACCGACCGTCCAGTCGAGTGTGGCATCCGACGGAAGGTCGATGCGTGCCTCGAAGGTCTGCGAGCGGACGTCGCCCGTGGGTACCAGCGAACGGATCGTGCCGGTGTAAGCGGCATCGGTTGCGAACACGTCGATAGCCTGGCCGGCCGCAGTGCGCGGCAGGTGTTTCAGGGGCACGAATGCGCGAACTTCCAGGTGCTGGATGTCGGTCAGCTGGCCGAGTACCTCACCCCTGGCAACTTCTTCGCCGGCTCGCCGGCTGCGGCTGATAACGACGCCCGAGAACGGAGCCCTGACGTCCGCGCGCTGCAGGGTATCGTCGATCTGGCGGATCCGCACTTCGATGATCTCCGCATCGCTGACTGCAAGATCGCGATTTGCCTCGGTCTGTTCCAGCTCGAATTCCGATACGAGACTGGAGCTGGCGAGCTCCTTTTGACGCCGGAGCTGACTCTCGAGCTGGCGAAGGTTGATCTTTGCCCGTTCCAGCAGTGCTTCCTGCTCGGCGCGCTGCAGGCTGAGGCTGCGCTTGTCGATGCGCGCGACGTAGTCGCCCTGCTGCACGACTGTGCCGGGTTCCGCGACCATCACGAGCCGGCCGGCGACACCGGCGGTTATCTGCACTTCGTTACGGCTGTAGACGGTGCCCGGTACGGCGACCGTCGGCGCAACCTCGGCACGCGACACCGTCGAAATTTGCACGACTCTGGCAGGCATCTGCTGGGCATACGACAGCGAAGCGGCCGTCAGCAGAACACATGCGGCGACCAGTCTGGATTTAAGCATCGGCAGGTACTCCTGGAGCGATGTCCTGTCTGCGTCGCAGTGCCCGCGGCATTTCGAGCGGCGCCAGGCGCAATATGCTCGGCATCAGGATCAGGGTGAACAGGGCGCTGACCGTCATGCCGCCGATGATGACGGTGGCGAGGCCGCGATAGATCTGGGAACCGACACCCGGCACGATCATGAGCGGCAGCATGCCGAATATGCTCGTTAGCGTGCTCAGGTAGATCGGGCGGGCGCGGATACGCACGGCATCGGCAACCGCGGCGCCGCGATCGAGTCCATTGCGCAGGCCTTTGCGGGCCTGTATGACCAGAAGGATGGCGTTGTTGACGACGAGTCCCAGGAGGATCAGAAAGCCGATCATCGTCAGCAGGTCCATGGCCTGGATAGTAAACAGGTTCAGTAAGCGCAGTGCGCCGACGCCGCCCGCGATTGCGAGCGGCATGGACAGCATGACGAGGGCCGCGTCGCGCACCGAGCGGAACATTGCGGCAAGGATCAGGAACAGCACGACAGCCGCGGTTGCCAGGTTGACGGCCATGCTCGAAAACGCACGTTCCAGCCGGTCTGCCGTGCCGCGGTAGGCGAGGCTGACGTCGGCGGGCAGGATCTGGCGGATCTGCGGACCTGCAATGTCGCGCAGGCTTTCAAGCGCCTCCTGAACCGTCATCTCGGCCGGCGGCGTCACGGAGAGCGTCAGGGTGCGGCGGCCATTCACCCGCAGCAGTTGCGTCGGCCCGACGGTACGCCTGATATCCGTCAGTTCGCCGAGCGTCTGCAGTCCGGCCAGGGGCGTGGCGATCGGGATGGATGCCAGTTGCTCCGGCGAGGTCCAGGTGGGGCCGTTGAGGATAATGTCCATGCGATCGTTGCCGTCGAAATACTCGCCGACGAAAGCGCCGCTCGTGACCGCGCGTACGATTGTTGCGACGGTTGCCCGATCGAGCCCGGCAGCGGTTATGCGGCGATCGTTCGGCGTAAGCTGGAGCTCGGGCTCGGCGATCGCGAGGCCGGGAATCGGCCGGACCTGCGCGCCCGGAACCGCCCCGCTGACGATGGGCATCGCCTGCATTGCGACCTGCGACAGGACATTGATATCGGGTCCCTGCAGGTCCACGCTTATCGAGCGCCCGCCGTCGAAACCGAAATTCAGGAGCGAGGAGCGTTGCACGAACGACTGCGTGTCCGGCAGGTCGACGAGCACTTCGTCACGTACGATGGCGATCATCTCCTCGATACGGGAGGGGTCCACGGGGTACACGAACATGCCGCTGAAGGCGCCGAAAGAGGACATGTTGTAGCCGCGTATGTAGGGTTGCTTCTGGTGCTCCATGTACGGGCGCATGCGTTCGACGATGGTGCCGGCTATCTCGTCACGCAACACCTCGACGGTGCCGCCCGGCGGCGTAATAAAGAACGCGTTCAGTGAATCCGAAGGTGCCTGAGGCAACAGGTTGGCTTTCGGCATAAGGGTCACGATCGCAATGATCGAACCGCCCAGTATCGCCACAATCCAGGTCCGGCACATCGCCGGCGTGCGGGTCAGGCGCATCACCAGTTCGGTTATCCGTACCCACCAGTGCCGGCAGGGGTCCTTGTCCTCCTGCCTGAGCAGGAACGATGCCGCAACCGGCAGCACGGTGACCGCGATAAGAAACGACGCGGAAACCGCAACGGCGATTGTCAATGCGAGATCCTGGAACAGTTGCCCTTCGATGCCGTCCATGAACAACACGGGAAGGAAGATCGCCACGCTGGTAACGGTCGATGCGAACAACGCTCCCGCAATCTGCTTCGTCCCTTTCGCGACGGCCTCACCGGGTTCGAGCCCGGACTGGCGACAGCGGACGATATTCTCGAGAGTCACGATTGCCGCATCCATGACGAGCCCTACCGAGAAGGCGAGGCCGGCGAGCGAGATGACGTTCAGGGACTTGTCGAACAGGCGCAACGCCACGAAAGCGACCAGCAGGGACAGCGGTACGGTTGCAGTGACGAGAAAGGTGGCGCGGCGGCTGCGCATCAGGAAGTACAGCACGCCTACCGCCAGGAACAGGCCGATACCCAGGTTGTTCTGCACGAGAGCGATCGCGCGCCGGATGTGCACGGATGCATCGAAGCTCAGATCCATCTCCAGGCCCGCCTCGGCCAGGGGGCCTGCATTGAGTTCGGCGATCGCGGCGTTGACCTCGTCCAGGATGCTCACCGTGTTTGCATCGTAGGCGCGCTGGACCGTGATGTAGTAGGCAGGGTAGCCGTTGCGAAGCACGAAACCGTCGAGCTTTCTCGGCACGATCTCGACGTCGGCGACTTCGCTGAGATAGATGGGCCTGTCGCCACTCCAGCCTACGATCAGTTCATTGAGTTCCTGCGGTTCGAACTGGCCGGCGAAACGAACCGTGTACTGGCGCCGGCCGACATCCGCGAAGCCGCCCGACGAGTCAGTCGCGCGCGACAGTGTCCCGATGATGTCATTCACGCTGATCCCGAGTGCGGCCGAGCGGTAGGCATCGAACCTGATCTGCATCTCGCGAGGCTGCTCGCTGTTCAGGTTGACCTGGGAAACGCCGGGGATGCGGGCGAGACGCGGTTCGACGTAATCCTCGATCAGCTTCTGGTAATCGGCGAGGTCCTTGTTGGGATTTTCGGGCAGTACCCGGATGAGCATCGATGCGGCAGGCGGTGCCTGCTGACCGCCACCGGCAAACACCTGTGGCTCGATAGCATCGGCCGGCCGCGGTGGGGCCTGGTTGAGGTTGTTGATGACGTCGAGTTTTGCTTCCTGGATGTCGGTGCCGACGTCGAAGGTCAGCGTGACGAAGCCGGCGCCGCGGCTGATGAAAGCGTTGATGTCGGTAACGCCGGGCGTGTTTCGCAGGACGTTCTCCTGCGGTTCGACGATGCTCGACTCCATCTCTTCGGGCGCGGCTGCGCGCCAGAAGTTCTGTATCGAGACCTGCGGCTGCTCGATCGTCGGCAACAACTGGATCGGCAGCTTCGCGATCGAGATCAGGCCGAACAGGGCTACCAAAGCAACGGCGACGGCGACGGACGGCCAGTGCCTGGTGCTCAGATCCGTTAGATTCATCCCGACCCCTCTTTATTGTGTGTCGCTCTGACCGGATGCCCGATGCTCAGTTCGATGCAATGGCAGCCCTCCTCATCACCAATTGGAATAAGCGAGCGACTTTGCCGGCCAGGTCCTATTTAGATGCGGCGAATCGGGAAATCGTTGCAAGCGCCGCCGAGAGGGGCTAGGGGGAGCCCGGGGTCTCCGGTTCCGAGTCGGCCGGAATGGGTTCGTTGAGCACGAGGGCGCGCACGAAACGGACCGGTGGAGAACCGTACGAGAGCACCTGGTCGTGGTAGCGGCGCAGCGTGAATTCGCCGCCCCAGGCCGCCTCGACGTCGGCGCGCAGGGCCTTGTGGTCCTGGTAGCCGACAAAATACGTGGACAGCTGCGCCGATGACAGCTGCGCGCGCACCCATTTGCCGGCCGCCTCGCGCTCCTCCTGGAAGCCGCCCTCGATCATGAGCTTCATGGCCTCTTCCTGCGTCATGCCGTCGACGTGAATGGCCGAATCGATGATCGCGTTCGTGATGGCCCTGAGATACCACTTGCGATTGATCAGGCGCATCAGCGGATCGTCGTCGAGATAGCCTGCGTCGATCATCACGCGTTCAGCGTACACGGCCCAGCCCTCGACGAAAGTGCCGGACCACAGCGCACTGCGCAATACCGATGGATGCCGGTTGCTGAGGGCGAACTGCAGGTAATGACCGGGAACGGCCTCGTGGATCGTGAGGTTCTGGAGCGAATAGAGATTGTATTCGCGCAGGAACGATTCGACCTGGACGTCGGTCCAGTCGGACGGCAGAGGGGCTACCGCGTAGAAAGCCTTCTGGTCCTTGTCGAGCGGTCCGGGCGGACTGAGATAGGCCAATGTGACGCCGCGCTGAAACTCGGGCATCACGATGATCTCGACTGGTTCCGCCGGCATCGTCACGATGTTCTTTTCGACGACGAAGTCGCTGGCCTGCTGCAGATGCTGCCTCGCGATATCGACTACCGCATCGCGCGGCGGCAGTTCGTGGTAGGCCGCTTCGAGCGCGGCCCGAATGATTACCTGCTTGTAGGCTTCGTCAGGGTCATCCGGGAACGCCGTGTAGGGGTGTGTCCCGGCGTAAACCTGCTTTGCGATCTCGTACATCTCGTTGCGCACGAGTTCGTATTCGCGCTCGGCGAGCGTTCGAATCTCTCTGCGGGATAGCGAAGAGTTCAGCGCAAACGCGAGTTTTCGGTCGTACAGTTCGGCGCCGATGCGAAAATCACCGTTCGCACGCGGCAGGAGTTCTTCCTCGAGCCATGCCTGGTGCTCGTCGATCGCCGCGCGAGCCGTCTCGATCGCCGCCTCCAGGCGCGCCCGGGCTTCGGACGACACTTCCTCGATGCGCGGCACGACCAGGGAGTCGATGATCGTCGCGATTCCACGGTTCTGCCGGATCGCGGTCTCGGCATGGATCTTCGGGACGCGTTCCGGCTGCAGCGATGCCCGAGCCTGTTCGAAAAACCGAGGAAATTCCGTGAGCCGCGCGGCGACATTGTCGAGGCGCTGTTCGAGCGGCGCGAAGTCTCGCGCCAGGAGCCCGTAGATGGCATTGCCCGGCAGGCGAACGTAGTAGATCGGATTCCAGGCCCACTCCTCGAGCGTGTCGAGTTCGAACAGCGTGGACTCGATTCTGTTATGCAGGATCGCGGCGTCGACCTGGTTCGCGCGCGACAGTTGACTACGATCGATGGCAGCCAGTGCTTCGCGGTATTCGACAAACGCGTCCCGGTTGCGTGCCCGTGCGGCGGCATCGACGTCATCGAGACGGTCGTCAGCGCGATGGTCACCCCATGCCGTGGCGGCGACGGGCGACCGGTCGGCGACGTCTTCGAGGTAGCGACCCGCGAGCTCCGAAAATGCCTCGTCGGCGCCCGGTGCGGCAGACGCGATCGTATGGACGATCGCGAGTCCTGCAATAACCAGGGATTTCTTCACGATCGTCCCGCGACGTTTTGAAGCGGGCTAGCGCAGGCTTTCGCGCGCAATGAGTTCGTCGATGACGTCCGGAACCACGTCGTAACTGCCGGCTTCTGCGCCGCCCGTGCGGTACTTGCCGTTGACCACGATGGCCGGCACGCCCTGGATGCTGTAGCGGCGACCCAGGTCCTTGGCGACGCGGAGCTTCTGGTCGACCTCGAAGGACTTCCAGGTGCTGTTGAAGGTATCGGCGTCGACGCCGAAGCGTTCGAACAGGCGCCGGACCGAATCTTCACTGGTCAGGCGGTTGCCGCGCGTCTGGATTTCCTGGAATACCGTGTTGTGGAATGCCTCACCGTCGGCAAGTGCGCCGTTGCGAGTGAGCACCTCCATCGTATAGAAGATGCGCGCGTGGAGTTCGTGCACGGTGTTCCACACGACCGGGATACGAATGAAGCGCGCGCTGGCCGGGATCTCGGCGGCCCAGGCGTTGATGGTCGGCTCGAAGCTGTAGCAGTGCGGGCAGCCGTACCAGAAGAACTCGGCGACCTCGATCTTGTCTGCGCCGCCCATCGTCGGCTGGCTCGGCACCATGCGGATATAGTGCTGACCTTCCTTGAACTTCCAGTTCTGCACGGGCTTGTCCGAGCTGTCCGCGCGGGCCAGCATAATCGGCTGTTCGTCGTCTTCCGGCTCGGCGGCAGATTCTTCCACGACGACCTGGGTGTTGTCCTCGTCGCTCGCCGCTTCCTCTTCGGCCACGGCTTGCTCTTCAGCGGGGGCCTCCTCCAAGGGAGTCGGCTCGACGGCGGTCTCGGTTCCGTCGTCACCGCCGCCGCACGCAGCAAGGCTCATCAGTATCAGCAGGGCCAACGCCCCATTCGTCAACGAGTTCTTCATCGCTTCACTACCGTCGTCAGTCGGGCGCTATTTCAAGCCCTGAACATAGGAAGCCAGCGCGACGATTTCGTCCTCGCTGAGCTTCCCTGCTATGTCGCGCATGACGCGCGTCTTGCCATCCGACGCGCGCGCACCGGATGCATAGTCGCGCAGCTGCTTTGCCGTATAGGCCGCGTGCTGTCCCTTGATCGCCGGGTACTTCGCGGCCGGGTTGCCGGCGCCGCTGGGGCCGTGGCACGCCATGCATGCAGCGACCTCTTTTGAGACCTCGCCGCCGCGATAAAGTGCCTCGCCCTTGCTGACGAGGTCAGGGTCGGCGACGGCCTGTGCCGGTCCGCGCAGGCTCTCGAAATACACGGCCAGGTCCGCCATGTCCTGCTCCGACAGCATCATTACCTGGCTGGTCATGAGCGCGTCATTGCGCGCACCGTCCTTGAAGGCCTTTAGCTGTGCGACCAGGTAAGGGGCGCTCTGTCCCGCGATGTTCGGCCACAGAGGGTTGGCACTGATGCCGGCTGCGCCGTGGCAGGCCGCGCAGGTTATGGCCTTGTTCTTGCCTGCCTCGGCCGAACCGTCGACCAGGCTCTCGGCCTGTACCTGGAGGGCGGCCAGCGTCATGCCGGCGACTGCGCAAACGTAAGCGAGCGTGATCTTCATGTTGTTTAACCGTTACTTCTTCACGGTGGCCGGTGCCATCGTTGTCCTTTTTGACGTGTGTATAATCTGGGCCCGCCTGGCCGGGGGACCATGAATTCTGCGGCCCAGAATTATACACGGAAACCACTGGCCATACCCCCATGTCGCAATACCCGGATGCCCG